>JAPOQV010000207.1 GCA_026710565.1 Spirochaetaceae bacterium
CAACGAAGGCCGGAGCATAAGCTCCGGCGACACCTGGGCGACGGTATCGAGGCCCCGCGGCTACCCGGCGGCGCTCAACGAAGGCCGGAGCATAAGCTACGGCGACACGTGAGGTTTCCTTGACTGTAATCTTAGTGAGTTCAAAGCGCTCAACGAAGGCCGGAGCATAAGCTCCGGCGACACCCTCGAACCGCGAAACCTCCGTAAAGTCCAACCCGACCGCTCAACGAAGGCCGGAGCATAAGCTCCGGCGACACTCGACCTGGTGCCCGGCGGCGAGGTCGGCCAGGCCGTCGCTCAACGAAGGCCGGAGCATAAGCTCCGGCGACACGCTGCGCGCCGTCGCGCTGGACGCCGTTCGACCGGCCATCGCTCAACGAAGGCCGGAGCATAAGCTCCGGCGACACCTCCTCCAGATGCTCTCTCACGGCCTCCACGGCCGCCTGCGCTCAACGAAGGCCGGAGCATAAGCTCCGGCGACACCTGCGACATTCCCGCGAAGGGCCGGCAGGGGTTCTGGAACGCTCAACGAAGGCCGGAGCATAAGCTCCGGCGACACTGCTAATTTCGAAAAAGTGAGCTTCGGAAGGCCAAAGAGCGCTGTTTGCCTTCGCTCGGAGTCCCGTTTCTGACGAGTTCGCGGCGATTCACGACACTTCTGACGCTATCACGGTGCCGAAATCACAGCAAGTCGTGCGGGTTCTGTCCTGTCGCTCGGCGTTACTGCGCTCCTCTCCGGATCACCGGAGGTTCGCAGACTGCTCAGAGCAGCCAGGGCTGCCCCAGCTCATGAGCTTCATCTCGGCCCAAGCGGACCTTGGCGTCCGCCATTCTCCCTGGAAAACGATACACAAGAACGGAGTCAAGATGCCGGTCGATTACGTCCTGAACCTCACCGATCAGCCGCGCCAAACGCTCGGGAGACAGCCGACACTCGAACACGGACAACTGTACGCGCTGACCGTATCTCTCGCATACCTGCGCGATCCGTCGCAGACGGACGGCGCCAACGCCGTCCGTCTCCGCGATGTCATACGCAACCAGGACGTCCATGCGTCAAGCCATGACAAACGGTGGATACGCCGGGAGATCGCCGCGAAGATGGCGGGCGAGCATGGTCGCCTGCACCGAGGGAAGCGCCCATCGTCCGACCCTTCGGTCCGAGATTCGATGGTAGTGTTCCACTTCCTTGTGAGCTTCCCAGGCCTTGATCAGGCCGGTCCTTGCCTCGTCGCTCAAGTAGACCGCACCACCCGGCATCCGGACGAAACTCTCCGGCCCTACCTGCCGACGGCGAATCAACGACACCACGAAGCGATCGGTGAGCGGCCGCAGCTCTTCTGCAAGGTCAAGCGCAAGCGACGGCCTGCCCGAGCGAGGACGGTGGAAGAACCCCAACTGGTGGTCCAAGCCGACGCTCTCCAACGCACCGATGAACTCCGTCACCAACAGCCCGTAGCAGAATCCGAGCATGGCGTTGACCGGATCGCGTGGCGGCCGCCGCGTCCTCCCGGAGAAACGGAAGTCGCTCTTTGACACGGCCTGACCGACCGCTCCGAAATACGACCGCGCGGCATCACCTTCAATACCGCGGACATGATCGGGAGTGTCGGCGTCCGGCAGTCGGGAAATCCGATCCGTAATCTGAGCGCCGCGCTCCGCGAGAAGGAGCGCATCGTCCGCAGCCTTCTCATCGCGTGCCCACCGGTCCACCACCTTCCTGCTGTTCTGCAGCTTCGCCGCCACGATCGCCTTGGACAACGCCAGCGAGTGAGCAGCGTCGGTGACCGCCTGATACAGCGAAGTTCGCAGGTGGACGTTCCCGCCGGTCGACTCTCCGACCACGAAGCGTACCGCTCCGCTCATTTTCATCGCGGTCACGCGAACGCCACGTCGGACGCAGGCTTCGAGCGCCTGAGTCGTGATCTGGCCGCTGCCCAACATGATGACGGCATCGATCGCTTCGAGCGGGACTCGTTGCTTCCCGTCAGGCGAGGAGACCAGCAGCGAGCCGCGACGGTGCGTGACTCGCGCCCGATGGTCGCGAACGTAGACGGTGCTCAGGTAGCGCATCCGAACACCGAGTCCGCCATGTAGCGGCTGATCCTGTGCGGTGCGCTGGTCACTCCCGGCAGACAGTGATGGAGGAGCTGACACTCCGTGCAGCGACGATCGTTCGGAGCTTCCGGCAGGGACGCACTCAACAACTGTGTCCGAATCTCCGCGACGATCTGTTGGACCTCGCGACGCAGCGCGGACGTGAAGCTCACCCGAACGCGACGCCTCGGTCCGCCGTACCAGACATGACCTTCCGGAATGTCCACGTCGAGCATCTCCTCCAGACACAGCGCCTGAGCACAGAGCTGCAGGTCCGCTGCCGATCCATGGCGCGTGCCGGACTTGTACTCGACCGGCCGGACCGCGCCCGCATCGATCTCGACGGCATCGGCACGACCGGACAAACCCAGGGTCTCCGACCAGAGAGGGATGGCACGGAGCACCAGCCGGCCTCGCTCGTGGCGGTGGTACCCGCTGTCGACTCGGCGGTGAACACGCGAGCCTCGTACCGTGTGTGCGTTGTCGGTCCACACGCCGTCACAGTGGATCAGCGCACACTGCCGCGGGCAGTACGCGAAGTGCTCGATCGCCGAGATGGTGACGACGAGTTCGTCGGTCACAGGCGCTCCGACCCGAACCCTCGCGTCGCGTCCAAGTCGGCTTTGGGCGCGAACGGGACACCTCGCCATGCGCCATGGACGCCTAGCCCAAGTTTAACGTGCTGCAAGTTATCTTGCTACAGGTGAATAGGTTAGCCGATATGAAATGTGCGAGTGGCACTACATTTCTCTCCAAACTGGTCACCGGCATTACGCTACCA
>JAPOQV010000208.1 GCA_026710565.1 Spirochaetaceae bacterium
ATGAGGGCCGGCAGATGAGGGGCCGGCAGATGAAGGCAGGCCCGCTCGCCGCCACCCGCGGCGCATCCCGGCAGCCGCGCTCCCTCGGGCGGGCCGCGCGCGTCCGGATCGGAAGGGCGTGCGTCTACTTGCTGTTGCTGGCCGGGAGCGCGGTGATGCTGATTCCGCTGGTCTGGCTGCTGCGCAGCTCGTTCATGGGCTTGAGCCAGATCTTCATCTATCCGCCCGAATGGATCCCGGCTCCCTGGCTCTGGGAAAACTACCCCAAGGCGCTGACCACGATCCCGTTCGTGCGCTACTTCTTCAATACGCTGGCGATCCTGGCGCCGACCGTGATCGGCACCCTGATCACCGCGACGCTGGCGGCCTACGGATTTTCCCGGCTGCAGTGGATCGGACGGGACCAGGTGTTCGGGGTTCTGCTGACCGCCCTGATGCTGCCCTACGCCGTGACGCTGATTCCCACCTTCCTGTTGTGGGCCGAGATCGGTCTGATCAACACCTACTGGCCGCTGATCCTGCCCGACTGGTTCGGCGGCTCGATCTTCTACATCTTCCTGCTGCGGCAGTTCTTCCTGACGCTGCCGAAGGAGCTCGACGAAGCCGCCGTCATCGACGGCGCCAGTCCGCCGCAAGTGCTGCGCCACGTGATCGTGCCGCTGAGCCGGCCGGCGCTGATCGCCGTCGGCATCTTCTCGTCACTGTTCGAATGGAACGACTTCCTGGGACCGCTGATCTATCTGAACGACTCGCGGCGCTACACGCTGGCGATCGGGCTGGCGGAGTTCACCGGGCTCTACACCTCGCAGTGGCACCTGCTGATGGCCGCGTCGACGGTGGTGATCGCGCCGGCTCTGATCCTGTTCTTCGTCGCCCAGCGCTACTTCATCGAGGGCATAGCGCTGACCGGCATGAAGGGCTGAGCCGGCGCCGACGGTCCCCCGCACAGGCGATCCTGCTGCGGGGGACCGATCGCACGCGTTCGCTCAGCGGCTGTCCTGGTAGCGCTGCTCGGCAGCGTTGTGGATCTCCTCCAGGCGCATGCCGTCCGGCTTGATCTGCGCGACCAGCTCGTCCCACTCCGCCAGGCTCAGGTCGCCCAGGATCACCTTGTCGATGGCGGCGTGCACGATCGTGTTGAGATCGGCCGTGAGGTTGGTGATCTCCTCGCGCTCGTCCGCGTTGAACGGGGCGACGACCTTCGGGTCGTCCCAGTTCCCGCTCGCCTCCATCCCCAGGTACCAGTTGATCTGGTACTCGGGCCAGTTCATCCGGTAAAGGCGCATGTCGATGTAGGGCGGGAAGGCGCTGTAGGCGCCGGTGCCGACCTCGTTCATGAACTTGTCGATCAGGTAGGCGCCGGTCTCGCTGGTGTACTGCTCGCGCATCTCGTCCGTGAACGTGTAGTCGTCGCCGTCGCGCACCCAGTGCACGCCCTCGAGCCCGAACGCCTTCATCTCCGCGAACTCCTGGGTGTAGGCGTAGTTGAAGAAGCGGGCGATCGCGTCCTGGTTCTCCGTCTTCTGGCCGACGGCCCACATCTGGCTCCACACTTCTTCCTCGTAGAACAGCGAGCGGCGGTTGCCGGTCGCGTTTGCCAGCACGTCGGTCGGCGCCCACCAGGCGTCCGGATTGACCGGCACGATGGCGTCGTTGGCGCGCTTGCCGTAGGTGGGGTTGTCGTAGAAGAAGAAGCTCTTGCCGGCCGCCTGCTTCTCCCGCCACTGCGTGGTGGTCAGGGTGGCGAAGTCGGGGTCGAGGATGCCGTCCACGTAGGCGTTGTGCAGGTACTCCAGCAGGTCGCGGTACCGCGCCTGGATCGGGCCGTACGCCCAGCGCCCGCCGTCCAGGTCGGGGTCGTAGTACATGTCGCCGCCGGTGCCGAAGGCGTAGGCGACGTTGCGCACCAGGCTCTGTCCGCCGCCGCGGGTGGTCCACGTGTGGCTCTCCGGATACGCGGCCTTGATGGCGGACAGCACCTCGTAGAGCTCGTCGAAGCTCTGCGGCTGCTCCAGGCCCAGGTCCTCGACCACGTCGGTGCGGATCACGCTGATGATGCCGCGGTGGAACTCGAAGTGCTTGGTGGTCGCGAACGCGTAGTAGATGCCGTCGATGGCCGTCTTCTGCACGCGCTCGTTCCCCTCCAGGATGCGCTTGTAGTTGGGCACCATGGTGTCGATCATGTCGTTCAGCGCCAGAAACACGCCGGTGTCGCCGAACTCGTTCAGGTCGTTGCGGTGCACCCTGAGGATGTCGGGCACGTCGTCGGTGGCGATGAGCGTGCGCTTCTTGGCGTTGTAGTCGCCGCCGGCGATCGCGGTCAGGTCGAAGCGGATGTTCAGCTTCTCCTCGACGGCGTCGATCACGGCCGAGTCGACGTTGATCGGGGCGGTGCCGCGGTCCGACAGGACCACCGTGAGGACGGTGGGCTCCATCGATGCGGCCTCCTCCGCTGCGGGTGCGGCGAACGCGCCGGCCGCGGCGAGCAGGCCAACGGCGCAAAGGATGGTCAGTCTCTTCATCAGAGTTCCTCCTGGTTGAGTTGCCCGGCCGGCAGCGGCCGGGGTCAGCCTTTCAGGCTGCCGATCATCATACCCTTCACGAAGTAACGCTGCAGGAAGGGGTAGAGCAGCAGGATCGGCACCGTCGACACCATGATGATCGCGTACTTCACCGTGGTGTCGACGATCCGCTCGTCGTCCTGGAACTCGACCTGCATGTTGGCCACGTCGCCCTCGATCACCATCGCGCGCAGGATGAGCTGGATCGGGAACCGTTCCCGGTCGCTCAGGTAGATCAGCGCCGGGAAGAAGCTGTTCCAGTGCTGGACGGCGTAGAACAGCGTCATGGTCGCCAGGATCGGCGTGGAGATGGGCAGCACGACGCGAAGGAAGATCTGGATGTCGTTGGCGCCGTCCAGGTACGCCGAGTCGTTGAGCTCCTCGGGGATGTTCTGGAAGAACGTGCGCATGATGATCATGTAGTAGGTGACCACGGCGGTCGGCAGGACCAGCGCCCAGATGGTGTCCAGCATGCCCAGGCTGCGCACCATCAGGTACAGGGGGATCAGGCCGCTCTTGAAGAACATGGTGGCGACCACGAAGCCGGTCAGAAAGCGCCGCCCGTAGAAGAACTTCATCGCCAGCGGATAGGCGCAGAGGGCGGACATGGACACGTTCACGGCGGTGCCCACGAACGTGTACCAGACGGTGTTGCGGAAGGAGCCCAGCACGTAGGGGGCTTCCAGCACGGCGCGGTACGACTCCAGGTTGAGACCGACCGGCCACCAGTTGACCTCGCCGCGGATCACCGCGTGCCCGTGCGAGAGCGACACGATGCCCACGTAGTAGAGCGGGTAGAGGGTGAGGAAGGCCAGGACCAGGAGCAGCAGCGTGTTGCAGACGTCGAACACGCGGTCGGCGGGCGTGGTGGCGCGCGCGATCCCTACCACAGGCTGGTCTCCCCGAGCGAGCGGCTGATGCGGTTGGCCGATATCACGAAAGCGATGCCGATCACGGACGTGAACAGCCCCACCGCGGTCGCGTAGGAGAAGTCGGACTCGATCAGGCCGCGGCGGTAGACGTAGGTGGCGATGACGTCGGCGGTCTCGTAGGTGGCGCCGGTGTAGAGCAGGATGATCTTCTGGTAGCCGACCTCCATGATCCGCCCCAGGGCCAGGATGAACAGGATGACCACCGTCGGCAGGATGCCGGGCCAGGTGACGTGGCGGAGCTGCCGCCAGCGCCCGGCGCCGTCCAGGGAGGCGGCCTCGTAGAGCTGCGGATCGACGTTGGTCAGGGCCGCCAGGTAGATGATCGATCCCCAGCCGACGTGCTGCCAGATGTCGCTGGCGATGTAGATGGGCCGGAACCACCCCGGCCGCACCAGGAACGCCGTGCGCTGGAAGCCCAGGAAGGCCAGGAAGTTGTTCACCACCCCGTCGGTGGAGACGAAGTTGACGATCATGCCGCAGATCACCACCAGCGAGATGAAGTGCGGCATGTACGTGATCGACTGGATGGCGCGCTTGAAGGCGACGGCGCGCACCTCGTTGAGCATCATCGCCAGGACGATCGGCGCCGGGAAGCCGACCGCCAGACCGAGCACCTGGATCAGCACGGTGTTGCGCACCAGCGTCCAGAAGTAGGGGTCGGTCAGGTACTGCTCGAAGTGCTTGAAGCCGATGCCGGGGGCGGAGAGGATCGCGCCCAGCCCGCGGAACACCTTGATATCCTTGAAGGCGATCAGCACCCCGTACATGGGGGCGTACTCGAACAGCACGTAGAACAGGAACGGCGCCGCGAACATCGCGTACAGGTAGCGCGAGCGATGCAGCTTGCGGCGGATGGACCCGGACGACGAGGAACGGACGCTTCCGGCCCTGGTGAGGCTGTCAGCCATGCTCGCCGGAGTATATCAGGGGGTGCCTCGACTCACCGTGTTGCCGCGCGCGAAATCCTACGCGCCTCGTGCGTGATAACTCGTGCCGGAAATCGTCACGCACTCTGAGACGTATAGTTCGGTCGTTACCTTGGCCTCGACGACCCACGCTGCTGCAGCGCGAGAGAGGCTCAGCGCAAGAACCAAGGGAATGATCCGGAAAGGGACACAGGAGGGCGCTCGGATGGCGGGCTCGCCTGTGGATAGCCTATGGATTTGGGAGGTCGGCCCAAGCAGACCATACGGTAGGCGAGCTCGTGTAGCCGGGTCGGGTATGCCGGTGGCCGACGCGCCACCTCACGTAGTAATTGACGTCTGAGCTCCTAAGATCTATGAGGGCTGTGGTATCGCCGTCGTCGCCGAGCGCGACAGTCCCGCCCCCGCCATGGACCGATTCCCCCTCAAGGTGGGCATCAAGGAGGTAGCCCGTCGCCCGCTCGGGATTAATCCACCGCCCCCAGATCGAGTTGGGGAACTGCGGGTTGGGGTTATCTGCAGGGGCGGGCACATAATGCTGGAGTCCGGTCGCCGCCGCCGGCGATGGCGCGCGCGGCAGCGCGGCCGGCGTGGCGACCACTTCGCTCGACGTCCCGTCGCCGCCGGAGGAAAGCGGGGTGACGCGGAACGTGTAGCTCACTCCCGAGGTGCCGGCAGCAAGGTAGTTCGTATTCGGATGACTGGAGATGAGCGTGGACCACCCTCCCGGGTCGTCGGTGCGGCGAGACTCTATGCGATACCCCGTTACGATCTGCGGTCCTGACGGTGCGACCCAGGACAGCAGCACCGCACCTGCCCGCGGATCGCCTGTCAGCGAGCTCACCGCATCGGGC
Organism: Spirochaetaceae bacterium; assembly: GCA_026710565.1. Next base: position 5,271 of record JAPOQV010000208.1, read on the forward strand.
TGGCCGGATATCGCTGCTCCCACCTCTGCGCCGGCCCCGCGCCCCGTGATGTTGATGGATTCAACCGTCCAGCACACGGACTCGCCCGGCATAATCTGCGCTGGCTCAATGGTCAGCGCGCGGAGAAAGTCTGACAGCACGGTCGTGACGCCGTTGCGGGTCTCGGTGACGTGAAAGGCCGTGACCTGCTCGCCGCCGCTGTCCTGCGGCCACCACCATGACAGCGTGGGCGAGCCGTCGGTCGCAAGCGCCACGGTCAGGCTGTCCGGGGCGCCGGCGCGGCGCTGGGACGCCGCCTCGGACAGCGAGAGAGCCAGGCGCTCTATGCCTCCCAGTCCGCGCGTCAGCCGGTTCGGGCGCGTCGTATCCGCCGCCCCCCATGCCCCCTGCGCCGGCACGAGGACGTCGGCTATCAGCAGATCGTCGCCCACGTCGGGCCGCACGGCATCGGCGCTGGTCGCGGCGGGCGCACCGAGGACGAGCGCGACGCTCGCGGAGTCGACCTGATACCGGTCGTGCCTGACGTTGGAGCGGTCGTAC
>JAPOQV010000209.1 GCA_026710565.1 Spirochaetaceae bacterium
AGTTCGATCGAGCGTAACTCAACGCACGGATCGGATTCGCCCCAGAACGGCGCGGCCGAGGTCGGCTTCTTCTTCTCGGCAGCCGATCTGCTCTGATGTCCACCTCCTGATGGCGCCGCTCCGATGACGCCGGCCGCCGGACCGGCCGCACGCCGCCTGGCGCGCCCGCCGCCCTCGGGGGCGCCCCGCTGGCGCGAGCCATGCCGCAGCTCGCCGCGCCGCCTGCGCGCGGCGCCGGCCGACGCGGTGCGTCGCTGCGGCTGGACGGTCCGGTGCGCGGCGCTGCCTACCATGACGGCGCCGTCTGCGCCCGGTCGTACCTGCATGTCACGGTGGAGTGCCATGCAGACGCCGAGCCGTTCGTCCGCGCGCTGGTGGCGTTACTCGAAACCCCGGACCTGGTGTTCGCGGCGTGATCTGTCAGCTTGTGATAGCTACTAGTAGGCGGCCGCTTCGTGGCGGGGACGAGCCAGCGTGTAGCGCAGCAATGAGGCAAGGTGCTCGGTCGCCGTTCCGGGCTCGAACCCGTCCAGCTCGGCCCGCGCCTCGTCGGCGGTCCGCCGCGCCCGGCCGGGCAGCGCCGCGCGGTCCCCGTAGACCGCGTCGCCGTCCAGATAGTCGTCGATGAGCTGGAAGACCATGCCGAAGGCGCGGCCGAAGCGGGCGTAAGCGGCCGCCCGGTCCGCGCCCACGCCGGCGGCCAGGGCGCCGCCGTAGCAGCAGCCGGACATCAATCCGGCCGTCTTCGAGTCGATGACATCGTGATAGAGCCGCTCGCGCACCGGCAGCTCGCCGCGCAGCGCCCCCTGCTGCACGATCTCGCCGAGGCACATGTCGCGGGTGATCGCGCAGAACCGCTCGAACAACGCCACCCGCACCGCGTCGGCGACCGGCAACCTGGCGAGGATGGTAAAGAACTGCGCATACAGGACATCCCCGATCAGCACCGCCATCTGCGTCCCGAACCGCTTGTGCACGGCCACCTGTTCGCGCCGCACGTCGGTCTGATCGATGATGTCGTCGTGGATGAGCGAGGCCGAGTGCAGGAGCTCGGTCGCCGCCGCGAGCTGGATCACCGCCGGGCATGCGGAAGCCGAACCGGCGGATCTCGCCGCCAGCAGCACCAGCACCGGCCGCAGCAGCTTGCCCCGAACGGAACGAAGCTGCTCGATCAGCGCCCGCAGCCGCTCGTACTGACCGGCGAGCTCCTGGCGGCCGGCGGTGACCGAGCGGATCTGCCGGTCCAGCTCGGCCCCGGTCGCGTCCAGGTCCGCGCGCAACGCGGCGTAGATTCGCGTGAGGATCATGGCGTCGGTCGTGCCGCCGTCCGGGCCGCACGACCGTCTCCTTGCATCAGAACTCGTCGAAACGGATCATCTCCGGCTCGACGCCCAGGTCGTCCAGCATCGTGCGTACCGCGCCCAGCATCAGCGGCGGTCCACACAGGTAGTACTCGATGTCCTCCGGGGCGTCATGGGTTTCCAGATACTGATCCTGGACCACCTGGTGGATGAAGCCGACCGGCCCGTCCCAGTTGTCCTCCGGCAGCGGCTCCGACAGGGCGATGTGGAAGCTGAAGTTCGGGAACTCCTTCTCGATCTTGCGGAAGTGATCCTCGTAGAAGATCTCGCGCCGCGAGCGGGCGCCGTACCAATAGCTGACCTTGCGGCCGGTCTTGAGCGTGTGGAACAGGTGGAAGATATGCGAGCGCAACGGTGCCATGCCGGCGCCGCCGCCGATGTAGCACATCTCCCGGTCGGTCTCCTGCATGAAGAACTCGCCGTACGGCCCGGAGATGGTGACCGTGTCGCCGACCTTGCGGCTGTAGACGTAGCTTGAGGCCAAACCCGGCATCACCTCCTCGAACGCCCGCTTCTCCCGGTTCACGGGCGGCGTGGCGATGCGGATGTTCAGCATGACGATGTTGCCCTCCGCCGGGTGGTTGGCCATCGAGTACGCCCGCGCCACCGGCTCCACGCCCCTGGTGTGCAGGTCCAGGACCCCCAGGCGCGTCCACTCCTCCAGGTACTCCTCCTCGATGCCGAAGTCCTTGAAGTCGGCCTCGAACGGCGGCACCTCGATCTGGATGTAGCCGCCGGACTCGAAGTTCAGGTTCTCGCCCTCGGGCAGCCTCAGCGTGAACTCGCGGATGTAGGTGGCGACGCTCTCGTTGGTGATCACCTCGCAGTCCCATTTGTTGATGGAGAACACCTCGTCCGGGACCACGATCTCCATGTCCTCGCGGACCTTCACCTGGCACGACAGCCGCCAGTCCTCCTTGGACTCGCGGTAGTTGATGTGCGACTGCTCGGTCGGCAGGATGTCGCCCCCGCCGGCAGTCACCTGGCACTTGCACACGCCGCAGGTGCCGCCGCCGCCGCACGCCGACGGCAACATGACGCCGGCGTTCGACAGCGTCGACAGCAGCGTGTCGCCCGCGTCCGATTCGATCGCCTTCTCGGGATCGCCGTTGATGGTGATCTTGACCTTCCCTTTCGGCTTCAGGCGAGTCTCCGCCGCCAACAGCGCCAGGGTCAGCGCGACGATGACGACGGGGAAAACGATGACGCTGCCGATCACGACTGCCACGGCGGTTCCTCCTCTCCGGGTGTGCCTGTCGAGTGTGCCTTGCCGAGCGTTCCGCTACAGCGTGATGCCGGCGAAGCTCATGAACGCGATCGACATCAGCCCGGTCAACAACATGGTCATGCCCAGCCCGCGCAGGGCCGGGGGTACGTTGGAGTAGCGAATCTTCTCCCGGATCGCCGCCATGGCGACGATCGCCAGCATCCAGCCGATGCCGGATCCCAGCCCGAACACGGTCGACTCCAGGAACGTGTAGTTGCGCTCCACCAGGAACAGCGATCCGCCCAGGATGGAGCAGTTGACGGCGATCAGCGGCAGGTAGATGCCGAGCGCCGTGTACAGGGCGGTCGAGGTCTTCTCGATCACCATCTCCACGAGCTGCACCATGACCGCGATCACCGCGATGAACGCGACGAAGTTCAGGAAGCTGAGGTCGACGTCGGCCATCTGCGGGTTGACCCAGCCCAGGGCGCCGTCGGAGAGCAGGTACTCGTGCACGGCCCAGTTGATCGGCGCGGTGATGCCGAGCACGAAGATGACCGCGAAGCCCAGGCCGACGGCGGTCTTCACCTGCTTGGAGACGGCGAGGAACGAGCACATGCCCAGGAAGAAGGCCAGCAGGATGTTCTCGATGAAGATGGCCCGGACGGCCAGGTTGATCAGCGCCATGGCCTACCCCTCCTCCTGAGCGCCCTTGGCGATCAGGCGCTGCACCCAGATGAGCAGCCCGAGCAGGAAGAACGCTCCCGGCGGCAGCGCCATCAGGCCGTTGTTGACGAACCCGGAGTCGTACAGCGCCTGCGGCACCACCTGCACGCCGTAGATGTTGCCGGCGCCGAGCAGCTCGCGGAAAAAGCCGACGATGACGATCACCGCCGCATAGCCCAGGCCGTTGCCCAGCCCGTCCAGGAGCGACGGCCACGGCTTGTTGGCCATCGCGAACGCCTCCAGGCGGCCCAGGATGATGCAGTTGGTGATGATCAGGCCGACGAACACGGAGAGCTGCCGAGACACGTCGTAGGCGTACGCCTTCAGCACCTGGTCGACCAGGATCACCAGCGACGCGATCACGGTCATCTCCACGACGATGCGCACGTTGTGCGGAATGAGCTTGCGCAGCACGGAGATGATCACGTTGGACATGACGATCACGAAGGTGACCGAGATACCCATCACCACCGACGGTTTCACCTGGGTGGTCACCGCCAGGGCGGAGCAGATGCCGAGCACCTGCGTCGCGATCGGGTTGTCGTCGATCAGCGGGTCGCGAAACGCCTTGCGGTTGCTTGCGGAGAACAGCGGTTCGCGTTCCGCGGTGCGTGCCCCTTGGGCGACGGCTGCGTCAGCCATGGGTCCCTCCTGTCATGTCGAGCTCCTCATCCTCCCGCACGTCATCCTCCCGCACGAATCCGATCGAAGAAAGGTTCGTACAAGGCCACCTTCGTTTCAAGCAGGTTGCTGACCCCGCGGCCGGTGATGGTCGCCCCGCTGATGCCGTCCACGTAGTAGTTGCGGTCGCCCGGATCCGAAATCCGGTTCTCCACGGTTCCCTTGACGACGCGGATCGTGCGCAACTCACCCGCGTCGTAGATCTTCTTGCCGACGAAGTTGTCCTGGAACCACGCCTGCTCGATCTCGGCGCCCAGGCCGGGGGTCTCGCCGTGCGCGTAGAAGGTCATGCCGCGCACCGTCTCCAGGTCGGCCTCCAGGGCCAGGTAGCCGTACAGCGTGGACCACAGCCCCTTGCCGAACACCGGGATCGCGTACACGGTCTTGCCGCCGGCGTCCGTTGCGATGAACACCGGGTATCGGTGCTGGCTGGTGTCCGGGTTCTGCAGCACCACCTCCAGGTCGAGGGTTTCGCCGGACACGCCATCGACCACCACTCCCTCCGGGTCGACCGCGAAGCTCTGCACCGACTGCTGGTACATGGCGTCGATCTCGTCAAGCTCCATCTCCCGGTCACGGTCCAGCACGCCGACCGCCATCAGGATGTTGCGCTTGACGTTCACTTCCTCGTTGAACTGCTGGCGTTCGCGCAGGGCGCTGGCCGCCAGCGCCAGCAGCAGGCCGAAGACGGCGGTGATGATCAGGATGAAGCCGATGCTGTAGGGCTTACTGTGCTGCACGTGCCAGCCTCCGCCTCATGTTGGCCTTGACCACGTAGTGGTCGATGAGCGGTGCGAACATGTTCATGAACAGTATCGCCAGCATCACGCCCTCGGGATAGGCCGGGTTGACGGTCCGCACCAGGATCGAGAGCGCGCCGACGATGGCGCCGTAGATCCACTTGCCGGTGTTGGTGGCGGCGGCCGATACCGGGTCGGTCGCCATGTAGACCAGGCCGAACGCGAAGCCGCCCATCACCAGGTGGTAGTGGGGAGGCAGCGCCGCGAAGCTCGCGGGGCTCGGGGCCACCAGGTTGAGCAGCAGCGCCATGGCGATCCCGCCCAGCAGCATGGAGAGCATCACGCGCCAGCTTCCGACGCCGGCGGCGGCCAGCAGCACGCCTCCCAGGAGGATGGCGAGGGCGGAGGTCTCGCCGATGCTGCCGGGGATGGAGCCGACGAACATGTTCCACCACGTGAAGCCGGCGGCGGTGAGCTCGGCCAGCACGTCGCCGGTCTCCAGAGCGCCTTCGGCGATCACGGCCAGCGGCGTCGCCGCGGTGTGGCCGTCCACGGCCACCCACACCAGGTCGCCGGAGATCTGCACGGGATAGGCGAAGAACAGGAACGCGCGGATCACCAGCGCCGGGTTGAAGATGTTCATGCCGGTGCCGCCGAAGATCTCCTTGCCGATCACCACCCCGAACGAGGTGGCGATGGCGAGCTGCCACAGCGGGATGGTCGGCGGCACGATCAGCGGCACCAGCAGGCCGGTGACCAGGAAGCCTTCGCTCACCTCGTGCTTGCGCACGACCGCGAACAGCGCCTCCCACGCGCCGCCCACCACGTAGGTGACCGCCAGGATCGGCAGCATCTTCAGCAGGCCGATCCCGAACGCCCGGCCGATCGGAACCGCCCCCGGATCGGTGCCCAGGGCCACCAGGTTCTGAAAGCCGATGTTGTACATCCCGTACAGCAGCGCCGGGATCAGGGCGATGATGACCGTGGCCATCATCCGCCGCACGTCGATGCCGTCGCGGATGTGCACCCCGCCCTGCGTGCGCGTCGGCAGGGAGAAGTTCATGGACTTCATCATGTCGAACACGTAGTACAGCCGGTGGAACTTGCCGCCCTCCTCGAAGTGCGGCTCCACCTTGTGAATCAGCTTGTCGATCACGCTCACCGCGCCGTTCTCATGTGCCCCGCCCTCATGTTCCGGGCCCTGGCCGTCCGGTCGCTTCATGTCAACGTCTCACCCATCATGCTTCGCCCATCATGCTTCGCCCATCATGCTTCGCGCTGAATCAGGTCGAGCCCGCGCCGCAGGATCTCTTGCCAGCGGATCTTGGACGGACAGATGTACTCGCACAGGGCGACGTCCTCCTCGGCCAGCTCGTAGATGCCGAGCCCCTCCATCTCCGGGATGTCGTCGGCCAGGATGCTCTTCATCAGGAATTCCGGATAAACGTCCATCGGCAGCACCTCGCGGTAGATGCCGGTGGCGATGAAGGCGCGCTCGCCGCCGTGCAGCTCGGTGGTGGCGGCGAACCCGTCGCGGCCGGCGAACAGCGCCGGCACCCATGCCGACGGAAAGGTCCGGGAGCGGCTGGCGGTGGTGAGCCGGGGCATCGCCCATCCCATCAGCTTGTGGCCATCGTGCTCGGGCAGCACGGTCACGGAGGTGTCCATGAAGCTCAGAAATCCGTCCGGGCCGACCGGACTGCCGGTGAGCGGGTTGCCGGAGATGTAGCGCGCCTCGTGGTCGGCGAGGCCGCCGGTGACCGCCTGGACCGGGGCGCCGAGCACCGTGCGCACGTGCGTATGGCGGGGCGCCGAGGTGCCGGTGGAGGCCACGACGATGTCCGGAACCAGGCGGCCCTCCTCGAACAGGCGGCCGATCAGGATCACACCCTGCAGCGGGCAGACCCAGACCGCGTCGGTGCGGTTGGCGATCGGGGCGATGTGGTGGATGTGCACGCCCGCGTTTCCGGCCGGATGCGGGCCGCGGAACTCGTGGCGTTCCAGGCGGTCGACGTTCTCCACCTCCGGCAGCTCCAGCGTACCGTCGGTGCAGAGGTGGAGATGTCCTTCGGTGAGACGCGACAGCGCCTGCAGCCCGGTGCGGAACGCGTCCTCCGCGCCGCGCAGCAGCACCGCGCAGTCGGCGGCAAGCGGCGCCGTGTCCATGGCCGGCACGAAGATGTCGCGCGGGGCCACCGTCGGGTCGGGAGCCACCGCCAGCGGACGCTGGGTGACGGCGGCCAGCAGGCCGCTGCGCTTGAGGGCGTCGAGCACCTGGCCGCGGCCGGCCGATGCCAGGGCCGGCGGGTCGAGCGCCAGCGCGTCCTGGCGGCCGTCCGGCTCGACGACCACCTTCTGAATGGCGCGCCGGGCGCCGCGCTCCACCTCCGCGACCGTGCCGGACACCGGCGCGGTGAACAGGAAGTCCGCGTGCTCCTTGTCGTGGAACAGGGGGGAGCCCACCTTGACCGCATCTCCGGGTTGCACGTCGGGCCGGGCGATGATGCCGCGAAAGTCGGGCGGCTTGATGGCGACGGCGGCCGGCAGCGGCGCGTCGATAACCGCGTCGTCGGGCCGGCCCGCCAGACGTATGTCGTGTCCGCGTTTGATTACTCGGTTCACCGGATGTACTCGTCGGCGCGCGCGGCAGTCCCCCGCGTGTGCAGGTGGGCGGTGTTGCCCAATCGTACCTGTTGTGAGCGGGGATACAACGCCGTAGACGCCGCACGGACACTAAGAAACCCGGTTGCCGGTTGTCAAGGAGTCGATGGGCCGGCCGCGCAAGCAGATCTTTGACCGGGAGCGGGGGCCGCTCGTAGGTTTCAGAAGAACCCCATGCGGTACGACAAGCTGACCTCGAAGGCGCAGGAGGCGCTGCGGAGCGCCGACTCGATCGCCCATCGCCACGACCACGGCACGATCGAGGTGGAACACCTGCTCGCGGCCCTGCTGCAGCAGGCCGACGGCGTCATCCCGCCGCTGATCGAGCGGCTGGGAGTCGACGGCGCCGAGCTGCAGGCGGGCGTGGAACGGCTCCTCTCCGACCGCCCGCGCGTGTACGGCGACGCCGGCACCGCGCAGGTCGGACGCGAGCTGGCGGTCGCCCTGCGGCGCGCCGAGCGCGAGGCCGAGCAGCTCCACGACGAATACATCAGCACCGAGCACCTGTTTCTTGCGCTGCTGGAGACCGACGGTCCGGTGGCGGGCCTGCTGCGCGACGCGCGCGTCAGCCGTGACGCGGTGCTGGCCGCGCTGAAGGAGATCCGCGGCGGCGCCCGCGTCACCGACCAGGACCCGGAGGGCAAGTACAACGCGCTGGAGCGCTACTGCCGCGACCTGACCGAGCTGGCCCGCCAGCAGAAGCTGGACCCGGTGATCGGCCGCGACGAGGAGATCCGCCGGGTCATGCAGGTGCTGGCGCGGCGCACCAAGAACAACCCCGTGCTGATCGGCGATCCGGGCGTGGGCAAGACCGCCATCGTCGAGGGGCTGGCGCGGCGCGTGGTCGAAG
>JAPOQV010000210.1:0-100000 GCA_026710565.1 Spirochaetaceae bacterium
CCGACCCTGCTGCTGTGGCGCTCCACGCTGAACAACATCCTGCTGCCGATGGAGATCGTGCAGCCGCACCGGCGCCGGCTCCGCTCCGAGCGCGCGCGGTACGTGGCGGCTGCCGAGGAGCTGCTGGCGCTGGTCGGCCTGTCCGGGTATGGCGACCACTACCCGTGGCAGCTCTCCGGCGGCATGCAGCAGCGCGCGTCGCTGTGCCGCGCCCTGATTCACGAACCGGACCTGCTGATGCTGGATGAACCGTTCGCCGCCCTGGACGCGTTCACGCGCGAGGAGCTGTGGTGCGTCCTGCGCGACCTGTGGCAGCGCAAGCGGTTCACGGTGATCCTGGTCACCCATGATCTGCGCGAAGCGGTGTTCCTGGCCGACACCGTGCACGTGATGAGCGCACGGCCGGGGCGGATCGACGTCACCCGGACCATCGACCTGCCCAGACCGCGCGAGCCCGAGGACTGCTATACCCCCGAGTTCGTCGCCATCGTCCAGGAGCTGCGCGACCACATCGCGCGCCACCGGGTCATCTGATGTCGGCCTCGGCCGAAACACCTCCGCAAGCGCCCGCGCAGCCGGTCGCCGCGGTGCGCATGCGCTGGCGGGAGAAGCTGTCGCCGTGGCTGATGACCGTGGCCGGCTTCCTGCTCTGGGAGGCGGTCTGCCGGGTGTTCCGGATCCCCACCTATGTGTTGCCGCCGCCGACCCTGATCCTCTCCACCTTCTCCGAGTTCCGCCGCGCGCTCCTCGTCAACTCCCTGCAGACCCTGTGGACGACACTTGCCGGGTTCGGCATCGCGGTGGGATTCGGCCTGCTGCTCGGCCTGATCATCGGCTGGTCGAAGACCATCTACAACGGCCTGTATCCGATCATGATCGGCTTCAACTGCGTCCCGAAGGTGGCCGTGGTGCCGATCCTGGTGCTGTGGTTCGGCATTGGCTCGCCTCCCGCCATCCTCACCGCGTTCCTGATCTCCTTCTTTCCCATCGTCGTCAATGTCGCCACCGGACTGGCGACCCTGGAGCCGGAGCTGGAGGACGTGCTGCGCGCGCTCGGAGCCCACAGGCGGGACATCATGCTCAAGGTCGGCATCCCGCGCGCGCTGCCGTACTTCTTCGGTTCGCTGAAGGTCGCGATCACGCTGGCGTTCGTCGGTTCGGTGATCTCCGAGACGGTGGCAGCCAACGTCGGCATCGGCCACATGCTGCTGATCGCGCAGGCCAACTTCGAGGTGCCGCTGGTGTTCGCCGGCCTGTGGGCGCTGGCCGTGGAGGGCATCGGCATGTACGTCGCCTTCGCCTGGCTCGAGCGCCGCCTCACCGGCTGGGCGTTCCGCCGCGACGCGGCCAACGCCTGACAAGAGCGATGGAGTATCGGCAGCTCGGCACGACCGGCATCCGCGCGTCGGCGCTCTGCATCGGCGTGGCGTTTCGTGGCCGTGAGCGCCGCGGGCTCTCGGATGCGGACTGCATGGCCACGATCGAGCGGGCGGTCGAGCGCGGCATCAACTTCATGGACTGCGCCAACGTGTACGGCCGCGGATGGAGCGAGGAGCTCCTGGGGCGGGCCGTCAAGCTCCTGGGCGGGCGTGACCGGCTCGTGATCACCACCAAGGTGGGCCAGGCGATGGGCGACGCGCCGTCCGAGCGGGGGCTGTCGCGCGAGTACATCCTGAGCCAGATCGACCGCAGCCTGCGCCGCCTGCAGTTGGACTACGTGGACATCTACCTCATGCACCAGCACGACGCGACCGTGCCTCTGGAGGAGTCGCTGCGGGCGATGGACGACGTGGTCCGGCAGGGCAAGGCCCGGCACGTGGGAGTGAGCAACCACCACGCGGCGGAGGTCGTGGAGATGCTCTGGACGGCCGAACGCCAGGGACTGGCCGCGCCGGCGATGCTCCAGTACCAGTACAGCCTGCTGCACCGGTGGCATACCGAGTACGACCTGGCGCCGCTGTGCGAGCGGCATGGTCTGGGACTCATGACCTACAGCCCGCTCGCCATCGGCCTGCTCACCGGACAGGTCCGTAGGGGCCGGCCGCTGCCGGCCGAAAGCCACTGGAGCGGCAGTGCCGACGCGGACCGGATCCTGGACTACGCCGAGCCCGTGATCGCCGCCCTGGTCGACGTCGCCCGCGAGCTGGGCAAGACGCCCGCGCAGGTGGCGATCGCCTGGCTGCTGGCGAACCCGGCGCTCAGCGCGCCGATCCTGGGTCCCGACCTGCCGGAGCACGTCGACGAGGCGGCGGGGGCGGTCGGCTGGCGCTTGCCGCCGGAGCACAAGGCACGGCTGGACGAGGTCTCCGCAGGCGGCGGCCCGTTCGTGATGAACGCCCATAGCCTGCGTCCCCTGCCTCGCCGGGACCCGGCACGCGGCGCGCGGTGAACCCCGGCTACCTGCCGCCGCTGCCGGTTCCGGACACGGCGCTCCGCATCACCCGGATCGAAACCTATCGCCCCACGGACCTGTTTCCGGGGCTGATCTTCTGCCGCATCCACACCGATCAGGGGCTGATCGGCTGTGGGGAGAGCTACTACATCCCGGAAGCCGTGGAGGCGGTGATCCACGACTGGTTCCGCCACCGCCTGCTGGGTGCCGATGCGCTGGCGATCGAAAGCCACTGGCGCTTCCTGTACGAGCGCGCCGCCAACTTCGGCGTGCGCGGCGCCGAGCTGCGCGCCCTGTCGGCGGTCGACCTGGCGCTGTGGGACATCCTCGGCCAGGCGACCGGCCAGCCGATCCATCGCTTGCTGGGCGGGCCGGTGCGCGAGCGGGTGCGGGTCTACAACAGTTGCGGACACCCGGGCTACGGGGCCGGAAGCGGCCGGCACGGCTGGCCGGGCATGGGATCGATCGGCGAGCCCGGGCCGCTGGCCGATACCTGGCAGGCGCTGCACGAGCCGGCGGCGCTTGCCAGAGAGCTGGTCGAGCTGGGGTACTCGGCGCTGAAGGTGTGGCCGTTCGATCGCGCGGCGATCGAAGGAGGGCCGGGGCTCATCGGCGCGGCGGACATCGACGAGGCGATGCGACCGCTGCGGTCGATGCGCGACGCGGCCGGCGGCGCGCTGGAACTGCTGGTGGACGGGCACGCCCACTTCCAGTTTCCGGCCGCGATGCGCATCGCCGAAGCGCTGCGAGAGGTCAGGCCGCTGTGGCTGGAGGACATCCTGAAGATGGACAACATCGCCATGCTGGCCGAGTTCCGCCGGCAGAGCCGCATGCCCATCAGCGCCAGCGAGATGCTCCTGACCCGGCCCGACTTCGCGGAGGTGCTGGAGCAGCGGGCCGCCGACTACCTCATGGTCGACCCCACGTGGGTGGGCGGCATCTCCGAGGCCCGGCGCATCGCAGACATGGCGCAGGCCTACAATATCCCGGTAAGCACCCACGACTGCACCGGACCGTTGACGCTGTATGCGGGAATCCACCTCAACGCCGCGCTGCCCAACTGCATCCTGCAGGAGACGGTGCGGGCGCACATCCACACCGTGTACCCCAAGCTCGTCGACGAGGTTCCGGAGGTCGCCGGCGGCCACGTCGCCCTGCCGGCCCGTCCCGGACTCGGCACCTGTCTCAACGAGGAGTTCTTCGATCCGAGACGAGCGTCGTATCGGGCGAGCTCGCCGTGACTGCCGGGGAGACGGAACGGCGGTCCGACCTGCAGGCGACCCTCGCGCTGCGCTCCGGGGAGGACGCCACGCTGCGCTGCCTGCGCGATGACGACGCGGACCTGCTCGGAGCCTACTTCGCACGCCTGTCACCGCGGACGCGGGACTTCTACGGACCCCACCGGTTCGATTCCGAGACGGCCGACCGGCTCTGCATGGAGACACGCACCGACAGCGAGATCGTGCGGTTCGTGGTGACCGTGGCGGACGGCGACGGCGCGCGGATCATCGCCTACTTCATCGTCGGCTTCCGCATGCAGGACGCGGACGTGAAGCGCTACGCCGCGCGCGGGACGCCGCTGGACGACCGCACCGACGCCTACCTGGCGCCGTCGGTCGAAGACGGCTGCCAGGACACCGGTGTCGGCTCGGCGGTGATGGGTCACCTGGTGCCCTGGTTGCGCGGGCTCGGACGGCGTCGGCTCATGCTGCTTGGCGGCGTGCAGCAGGGGAACGAACGGGCGATCGCCTTCTACCGGAAGTGGGGACTCCGGATCGTCGGCGACTTCCAGTCCAGGAAGGCCTGCTACGACATGATCGCCCCGCTCCCGGCGGCGCCGCCGGGAGGCTGAGCTCAGTCGTCGCTCTTCTCGGCTCCCGGGACCGACCGATCCGGTATGGCGTAGGCCATCCAGTGGGTGAGCGCTTCCTGCGCGGGGTTGAAGCGTGCCCGGATCGACGGCGGCATCCAGTAGTGGCGGGCGTTGTGATGGTCCCACATGCCGCCTGCGCGCTGGCGGTGGACGTGGTTGTACTGCAGCGTCGTTCGGCGACGTGAATTGGTCTTTGCCGCCCCCGCGTGGGTGAGCGCCTCGGTGAAGATCATCAGGTCACCTGGATCGCCGGTGATCTCGACCGCTCCGGGCGTATCGAGCCCGGCGGTCCGCCAGCGCTTGTCCAGCTCGAAGTTCTTCTTGTGCGAGCCGGGTATGACGATGAAGCACCCGTCGCCGGGGTGATTCGGGGTGAGCATGATGGCGACGTTCACCATGGTCGAGCGGATGACGCCGTCGCGCACGGTGAACTGCTCGGTCGGTATGCCGTGGTGCCAGCCGGACGCTTCGCGGCCCTCGTACTTCGAGATCGACCACGTGTTGACGAGCTGCGGCTCGCCCATGAACTCCGTGAGATAGGGCATGAGCGCCCGATGGGCGATGAGTTCGTCGAAGACTTGGTCCAGCCGCGGCAGGCCGTTCAGGCGGATCTGGTGGTCGACCCAGGTGTCCTTGGTGAAATGCGCGGCCGTCACCACCGGCAGCCCCTCCGCCCAGCTCTCGTCGTGGTCGATCGCCTCGTTCTCGACCACGGCCTTGTCGAGCGCCCGGATGAGGTCGGTGTCGATCGCCCCGCGCAGGATCAGGTACCCCTGCAGGTCGAACAGGAACTTCTCGTCGTCGGTTACCTGGTGCATCGGCTGCTCCTTCATTCGAATACTCGCGTATCGCCGGGCCGGCGATGGCGCTCCGCGTACGCCAGCCATTCCTGCTCCGTGGTGTACGGCAGCCACCCCGTGCGCGACACGTACGGCGTGCCTCGCGGCCTGAAGCGAAGCTCGAACGTCGCGCGCTCCTCGCCGAAGTCGACGGGCCTGCGGATGACGACGTTCATGTCCAGCACCTCCTTCATCAGAAACGACTCGCCGTGATTGATCAAGCTCAACGCGCGCGGCATCAGGAAGAACAGATTGCCGCGCTCGCCGGCCGGCCGCGTGGCGCTCCCGGCGAGCGTCTTGCTCGCTTCATCCCACGACAGCGACGTGATCTCGACCGCGCCCTGCTGGACGTGCAGGTCGGTGCCGAGCAGCCACGGAAACGGCCGCGCCCGTGATATCCGGTACAGCCGACACGCCGCCGGGGGCACGACCGCGCGAAAGCCATCCCTGAAGGTCCCGCGGTATTCCTCGTTCCAGAGCTCGAAGACGCGGTACGCCGACTCGGGCGCCAGTCCCAGGCGCGCGAACGAAACGTCGGTGGCATACGCCTCGTCGTCCATGTTGAAGACCGCCAGGAGCGTGTACTCATCCCGGCCCGTGTCGATCGCCAGCTTCAGCATCCGCGCGTACCCGTCCGGATCGACGTCGTCGAACAGGTCGACCGGCACCGGCACGCCTCGCGTGCGGGGAAGGCAGAGCTTGACCAGGCGGAGCCGCTCGGGATCGATCCGGCGGAAGTCGTCGCCGAGCATGAGGGGGCTGCCGCCGAGACCGAACACGGTGGCGGCGACCCGCGCGTGCTCGAGCGGCACCGGCTTGTCGACGGTGAGGAGGTTGAAGTCGTTGAGGTAGGTTCGGCGATGGGTGAAGAAGCTGGCCCCCGCGTTCTGCACCAGGTACTCGACGCTGCCGAAGTGGCGGTCATGCAGCGCGTAGACCGCATTGCGCCAGTTGTTGTAGGGCGGGAACAGCGGCCGTCCCTCGCCGAAGTCGCGTCCGACGCGGGCGGCGTCGATCAGCCCCACGTACCCCGGAGTGGAGGAAACCGCCGTCTGCAGGTGGGTGTCGGCTCCGGCGGCATCGCGGATGACCTGGAGAATCGATCGCGCCGCCTGTAGCGGCGTGCGGGTCGGGTCGTGGAGCCGGGCGTCCTTCTTTACCGCCAGGAAGTCGAGCATGTAGTAGCGGACCCCCAGTTCCCGGTACGCGGCGAAGATGCGGCGGACATGGGCCGCCGTCTGCGGATGGGTGCCGTCCAGGAAGTACTGGTGGAGCCGCGGCGCGTCGTCCGGGTCCGAGTGCAGGTCGAACTCCCAACTCCGCCGCTCGCAGATCGGCGCGCCGCTCTTGTCCTTCAGCAGGTTCTCGCGGTTCTCCTCGAGCGTTCCTTGCGCCTCGGCGAAGAACCAGAACGGGGCGACCCAGAGGCCGGGGACGAATCCCCGTGCGGTGAGCTTCGCGAAGAACCCCTCCAGGCCGCTCGGGATCTGCCGCTCGTCCGCGCGCAGCCAGTCGCCCGGGATCCCGTCGGTGAAATTGGTCTGACTGGTCCACAGGTAGCGGACGTCGAAGCCGCGCAGCTTCCGGCGCAGGGCGTCGGCATTGTCGAGGGCGACGGTCTCCCAGCAGTCCTCCTCGCCGCTGAAGGCATCGATCCAGGCGCCTCCGCACCAGCCGACCGGCGGGTCGGCGGCATACGCCGGGCGATAGATGCGGTGGACGGCGTCTGCCCAATCCACGAGCGCGTCGTACGGATCGTCGAAGATGCCCACGCGGAGCGTCTCGGAGGTGATCGAGTCGCCCGGCGGCACCTCGACACCGCCGGCATCGCACGTGGCGCGGTATTCCGCCATGCCGGCGCCGGCCTCGCGAACCAGCGAGTGTCTGCCCACCATCCGGTCGACGGTGACGAATCCGCAGACCAGCGCTTCTCCCGTGCCGGGATCGAAGAGGTGGCAGAGGTTGTCGGAGTGATGTCGCCCGGCCGACAGCAACTCCACGTGCATGTCCCACGGATGCCACGCGAAGAAGCGCACGTTGTCCGGGTCCGCGCCGACGCAGAAACCCGCGCCGTCGCCGGCGCGCAGATCCAGCACGTGCCAGTCGCCGATCGCGACCGGATGCCCGCCGGCGTTGCGGAGCGTTGCGGTCAGCTCCACGGCGGCTCCGTCGGGGACCGCCTCCCACCGCCACACGAGATCCGGGGCGGCGAACCGGAATTCGGCCACCGCGCCGCCCTCCGGGCCGGGGGCGCCGGAGTTCGCGATCTCGGCGTCCGCGAGGTGCAGCGTGCTGCCGTCGACCTCCACCGAGCCGCCGGCACGCCGCAGGGCCAACGCGCCGCCGCGCTCCGCGGCCACGGAGAAACCGCGGCCCTCGAACGCCCACGCGAGCCTCACCGCGCATCCCACGCGCTCATGTCCTCCTTCCTGGTGTGGCCGACCGTCCGAAAGAGAGCGCCGACCGAAACCCGGCCGGCGCTCTCAGAAATTCCCTCAGTCGGCACCCGATTCTCTTGAGTCCTCGATCACTGGATCATGCCCAGCGCCTTGAACTGGCGGGTCGCCTCGTCCAGGAGCTCCTGGCCGCCTGCCGCCAGCCACTCGTTCATGAAACCCTCGTAGTCGTCGGTCTCACCGATGATGTACTTGTACTCGAACTCGGCGACCAGGGTGTCCAGCTCGCCGGCGACCGACTGATCCAGATGCAGGAAATAGGCATCGGGCGCGTAGGTCTCCTCGGCCAGCGCGCCGTTGTTCAGCTCGATCTCGCTGTAGACGGTCGCCGGCAGATCGTCGGCGCTGGTCGCGGCCGTGAAGATGGTGAAGTCGGCGCGGGTCGACATCCAGTTGCCCCAGTCGGCGGCGCCCAGGAAGTTCTCGACCGACCGGTAACGGTCCGTGCCCGGCCCGGCGATGATGGCGGTGTAGCCGCCGGGCAGCTCGTGCGGGACTCCCTTGTCTATGCCGACGCCCCAGCGGATCGCGTAATAGCCGGGATTCGGGTAGGCGACCCCGTCGATGAGCGCCAGGGTGCGTTCCAGCTTGACGGGATCCTCCTCAGCCTGCCGGGACAGGGTGAACATGCGGTCGAAGAACCGCGGAGCTGCCAGCTTGCCTCCGTCGGGCCGTCCCGCCGGCATCGGCAGGTGCGTCCAGAGGTCCACCGACTCCTCGACGGTTCGGCCACCCTCGTTGACGAACTCGGTGACCAGCACGCCGGGATACCAGGCGGTGCCCAGCACGCCCTGGAAGAGCGGCGCCTTCCGCTCGTTCCACGCGATCGTGTACCAGTTCGGCTCGATGACGCCCTCCGCGACGGCGGCTCGCATGAAGTCCAGGAACCCCTTCTCGGTTCCGTCGACGACGTAGTGAGAGGCCTGCCCGCCGGCGATGTAGAAGTCGATCGGTCCCCACATCAGCTTCAGGTTCCTGATCTCGCCCACTCCCTGGCCGTTGCCGGCCGACGTCAGTCCCCACGTGTCGTCCTCGCCGTTGCCGTCCGGGTCGTCGTAGGTGAAGGCACGTGCCACGCTCATCAGCTCGTCGGCCGTCGTCGGTATCTCCAGGCCGAGATTGGCAAGCCAGTCCTTGCGGATCTGGAAGCCCCAGATGTTCGGCGGCCCGGCGGTCGACAGAGCGGTCAGCTTCCCGTCCCTGGTGAGGTAGTCTTCCGCGTAGTCGTCCATGTATTCCATCCAGGTCGGCAGGCTGGACGCGTATTCGTTCCAGTCCTCGAGCAGGAAGCCCTCGTCGTAGAGCTGGGTCAGGAATGCCTCGCCGATGGCGCCGGCGCTGAACTTGACGATGTCCGGCGGGTCGTTGGTGGCGAACCGCGTCAGGATCTCGTTGTTGAATTCCGCCGTGTTGTTCATGCGGATGTCCACGCCGAAGGTCTCGTTGAGATAGGCGCGGAACGGGTCGTTCTCGTCGGTCGGCTGGTTGACCCAGCCGCCGAACATCAACTCGATCTCCGGCACCTGGTCCGCGGCGCCCTCCTCCTCGCCGGAAGCCCAGGCGAGGTGGGAGAGCGCCAGGAAGGTCGCGACCCCGACGGCCACGAATTGAAGTCTCTTCATCACGATGCTCCTGTTCTTGATCGTTTGCGATGAGGCGCAGGGCCTCTCCATGTCGATGCGGCCATGTCGATGCGGCCGGCCGAACGCCGGCCCTATTCCTTGACTGATCCCGTATACACCCCCTTGATGAAGTATCTTTGCAGAAACGGATACACGCACATGATCGGCACGATGCCGACGACCGTCACGGCCATCTTCACGCTGACCGGCGTCGAGCGGATCGCGGGATCGAGCAGGAGCTGTCCGCCCGCGAACGGGTTGCTGGCGATGTTGAAGATGCTGCGCAGGTACAGCATGAACGGCCGCAGCTCCTGGTCCTTGGTGAACACGAGGGCCGTGAACCATTCGTTCCACAGGTCGACGGCGGTGAACAGGGAGAGAGCGGCGATCACGGGCTTGCTCATCGGCGCGTAGATCCTGAAGGCGATGGTGAGCTGGCTGGCGCCGTCGATGTCGGCCGATTCCTCGATCTCCCCCGGGACGTTCTGGAAGAACTGCTTGAATACCAGCACGTTCCACGCGCCGATCATGCCCGGCACGATCAGGGCCAGAAACGTGTTGTAGATACGCGTGTGAAACACGGCCAGGTAGGTGGGTATGAGCCCGCCGCTGAAGAGAAAGGTGACCAGCACGAGCGTGATCAGGACGTTTCTGCCGATCATGTCCCGCCGCGACGCGGCGAAACCGGTGACCATCGCCCAGAACACGCCGAGCGCCGTTCCGGACAGGGCGCGGACCACGCTGACGAAGAAGCTGTGAAACAGGATCGGGTTCTTCAGCACCGTCTGGTAGCCGTTGAGGATGGGGCGGTCGACCCAGAGGAGGATGCCTCCCTTTCTGACCCACTCGGCCTCGCTGACGAAGGAGAGGACGACCACGTAGAACAGCGGAAAGAACGAGGTGATCGATACCAGCGCCACGACCGAGATGACCCCGATCTGATAGCTCAGCTCGGTGCCCTGCAGCTTCACCGGTCCGCCCCCCTGCCGCCGGCTATCTTGTCGCTGGTCACCAGATGCCGACCTTGAGCCGCCTCCTGGCGAACTCATTGACGCCCAGGATGAGCACCAGACCGAAGATCGACTCGATGAATGCCAGCGCGGTGCCCAGGCTGTACTGCAGCTTGGTGAGTCCCTGGCGGTACACCCAGGTGCCGATCACGTCACCCACCTCCAGGGTCGCCGGCGAGTAGAACAGCAGGATCTGCTCCACGCCCGTGGACTGGAAGAGGCGGCCGATGGACAGGGTGAGCAGGAACACGACGACCGGCCTGATGCCGGGCAGGGTGATGTAGCGGATTCGCTGCAGCGGGCCGGTGCCGTCGATCTTGGCCGCGTCGAACAGGCCCGGGTCGAGATTCGACAGGGCGGCAAGGTAGATGATGGTGCCCCAGCCGACCTCCCTCCAGACGCCGGAGCCGATCAGCAGCGGCCGGAACGCCGTCGTGCTCACCAGGAAGTCCTTCGGCTCCCCTCCCACGGCGGCGATGACGCTGTTGACGATGCCGGTCTTCGTGAACAGCGCGAAGGCGATGGCGTAGATGATCACCCAGGAGAAGAAGTGGGGAATGTAGAGGATGGTCTGGCTGATACGCCGCAGCGTGCCGGAGTGCAGGTCGTAGAGGAAGATCGACAGGACGATCGGCGGAAAGAAGCCCGCGACCAGGCGCAGCACGCTGATGTAGACCGTGTTCACGAAGACGCGCTCGATGTCGCGTATGTCGAACAGTTCCCGAAAGTTCCCCAAGCCTATCCAGTCGCTGCCGAACACACCCTTGGAGAGTTTGTAGTCCTTGAACGCGATCACCGCCTGCAGCAGGATCGGGTAATAGCGATAGACCAGCAGATAGGCGATCGGGATGAGCAGCAGGATGTAGACGCCGGCGTACTTGCGCAGCTTGGCCGCGGTGCGTGCGCGGGAACTGCGGCGGAGGGAGGTCGCAGGGGAGACGAGAACAGTGGCTGCGTTGCGCATGCCGGTACCCGTGCGCCCGGAGATCACGGCTGTGCGGCTTCCGGTAGGAGCTTCACCATCCTGACGGTCAGAGTTGCCGATGGTCTCCCGGGCCGCCTGGGCTGTCAAGGAGGAGACCCGTGACGTCGGTGTCGACCCGGTTCTCGAGCGTTCCCGAGAACCACGGCGGATCGGGCTCAGGCGGCCGCGCCGTTCGCTCCCAGGTGCCGATGAGGGACAATTCCTCGGAGCGCCGCTGCATGCGGGCCGCGATATCGTCGGGGTTCCAATCGAGCAGTGCCAGATCCGTCAGCCGTCGCTCGACGTCCCGGTGCCGTGTGCTTCCTGCCAGATCGGTAGTCTCGCCGGGGTCTTCCTGCATCTGGAACAGCTCCGGCGCCAGGCCGTGGTAATAGTTCAGCTTCCAGCCGCCGGAGCGGACCATGCGACACGCGACAGGGGATCCTCGTTCGGTATGCTCGGCGATCGCGGTGTCCTTCCATGCGGTGTTCTTCCATGAGGTGTCGTCTCCCGTGAGCAGCCCGCGGAAACTGGTTCCCGAAGCCCCCGGAAGGGCATCGACGCCGCAGAGATCGAGCAGCGTCGGTCCGAGGTCCAGCAAGCTCACGTTCTCCGCCCGCACCTGCCCGGCCGGGACGTGGCCGGGCCACGACATGATGAGCGGCACGCGGCTGGCGCCGTCGTAGAACGTGCTCTTCCACCACATCCCGTGCTCTCCGAGCATCTCCCCGTGGTCGGAGCAATAGACGATGATGGTGTGCTCGCGCAGCCCGCTCTCCGCGAGTGCGGTGAGGATCGTGCCGACCTGCCGGTCCAGAAAGGTGCAGAGACCGTAGTAGGCAACGCGTGATCTCCACTGCGCATCGCGGGGTGGAGGAGGGTCGATACTCCAGCGACCGCGCTTGGCGGCGTTGACCGGATGCAGGTGGTCGTCCGGCGGCGGAAGGTCCGCGTAGCCGATGCTGTCGCGATGGGCTCGGAAGTCGTCCGGGGGCGAGACGAACGGGCAATGCGGGGCGACATAGCCGACGGTGAGCAGAAACGGCCTGTCGTGATCGCCGCGACCGCGCTCGCCGAGCCAGCGGACTGTCGCCCGGGTGACCGCCTCATCGTAGGCGTGATATCCCGTGCGTCCCGGCCCGCTCTTGATCACTCCTGCCAGGCCCATGCCGGGGGTGTCGGCGAGGTCGCCGAGGATCCTCTCCAGTCTCAAGCCGGCACCCGAGTACGCCGACTCGGCAACATCACCCACGATCCGGTCGCGATAGCCGTGCCGCTGGTCCGGTCCCACGAAGTGCATGCGTCCCGACAGGACGGCGTCGTATCCGGCGGAGAGGAACGCGTGCGCAAGCGTCGGGATGTCGCTGCCGAGGTGGCCTTCGTTGTCGAAGAGGCCCAGCTCATGGGGATGGCGCCCGGTCAGGAACGACATGCGGCTCGGGGCGCACAGCGGATAGGTGCAGTACGCGTTGGGGAAGCGCGTGCCTCCCTCGGCGAGGCGGTCCAGATTCGGGGTGATGGCAACCCGGTCTCCGGCGCACCCCATGATCCCCGCGTGGTGCTGGTCGCTCATGACCAGCAGCACGTTGGGAGGCCTGCGCGGCGAACCTGCCATGGCGCACGCTAACATGGCCCGAACACGGGAGCAGGAAGAGACAGGCACATGAGAGTCGGGATCGTCGCCTTGCAGCACGAAACCAACACCTTCATCCAGGCTCCGACCGGCATCGACGCGTTTCGCGGCAACCTGCTGGCGGCGGGTGAGCCGTTGCGGGACGCGGTCGCCGGGTCTCAGCACGAGCTCGGCGGATTTCTCGTCGGGTTGGAGGAGGCGCGCGTGGAGGCGGTTCCGCTGTTCGGCGCGCGGGCACTGCCGTACGGGCTGGTTGCCGCCGAAGCCTATGGGGAGCTGAAGCACCGCATGCTCACGGAGATCCGCTCTCATCTGCCGCTCGACGGGCTCCTGGTCGCGCCGCACGGAGCCGCGGTCAGCCAGAACGTGCGCGACGTGGACGGCGACTGGCTGCAGGCGGTCCGCGCGCTCGTGGGCACCGAGGTTCCGATCGTCGCGACCGGGGATCCCCATGCGAACCTTTCGCAACGGATGGCCAAAGAGGTCGACGCGATCGTCGCATACCGGACCAACCCGCATGTCGATCAGTGGGACCGTGGCCTTGAGGCGGCGCGGCTGCTGGTCGGTCGACTGAATGGGACGGTCACGCCCCGCATGGCCGCCATGTTTCCGCCGGTGGCGATCAGCATCGACAAGCAGTGCACGGACGAACAGCCGCTCAGCGTCCTCGTCGAGAGGATCGAGGTCGTCCGCGAGCGGCCGGAGATACTCACCGCCAGCCTCTGGCTGGGATTCCCCTATGCCGACGTGGCCGAGATGGGCTCCGCGGTGACCGTGGTCGCGGACGGGGATCCGCAGGCCGCCGAGCAGGCGGCCGGGGAGATCGCGCAGGCGCTGTGGGACATGCGCGCAGCGTTGCAGGTCGACCTGCCCGGCGTCGCGGCCGCGGCCGATCGCGCGGAACGGCTGGAGCCGCCGGTCTGTCTGCTCGATGTCGGCGACAACGTCGGCGGCGGGTCAGCCGCCGACGGCACCGCCCTGGCTGCCGAGCTCGCCCGGCGCGGTTCCGGCCAGGCGTTCGTGTGCATCTACGACCCCGAGTCGGTCGCCGCGGCCGAGGCCGCGGGACGCGGCGCGGTCCGGACGTTCCGGGTCGGCGGCAAGACCGACCGCCTGCACGGCGAGACCCTGGTGATCGAGGGCCGGGTGCTGGACCTGTGCGACGGCCGCTTCCACGAGCCGGAGGTCCGGCACGGCGGCGTCCACCACTACGACCAGGGGCGCACGGCGGTCGTCGAGAGCACGGCCGGGCTCGTCATCATGCTGACCTCGAAGCGCATGGTGCCGTTCAGCCTGCGCCAGCTCACCGACTTCGGGATCGACCCGAGGACCTTCCGTTTCATCGTCGCCAAGGGGGTCAACGCGCCGCTGGCCGCCTACCGTGAGGTCTGCCCGTCCTTCGTTCGCGTCGATACGCCCGGCAGCACCGCCGCGAACATGACCGCGTTCGAATACCGGCATCGCCGCCGGCCGATGTACCCTTTCGAGCCGGATCTACGCTGGGCTACGTAGCGTGCCGCCGCAAGGTCAAGCGAAGCGTCGATCAGCCGAGGCGATCTCGCAAAACAACGCGTTGTTCTCGTATCCTGGATGTGATTCGGGCGGGTTGCTGCAGATGGCGTAGGGCATGGCCTTCCCCTATCTGCTCGACGTTGGATGCTCAAGGCTGGCCGACGCTGCCGGAACCTCCGCCGAGGTGCGGGTAAAGGGGCTGCAGCGCACCGGCGGCTCGCTGGTAGGCGTCGAACAGCTCGGCGTACAGGCCGGCCAGCGAGCGGTCCGGCTCGAACTCCCGGCCGGGGCGCACCAGGGCCGCCGCCGCTGACGCCAGGTCGTCGCAATGGCCTTCGGCCGTCAGCGCCACGCATGCGCAGCCGACCAGGTCGGCTTCCGGGTTGGCCAGCGTCCGCACCGGCACGCCGGTGACGTCGGCCTTGATCCGGTTCCACGCGTCGTGGCGCGCCGGGCCGCCGCAGGCGGTCAGCTCCTCCACCCGGCACCCGTGCTCGGCCAGGATGGCGATGATCTGGCGGATCGCGAACCCGACCGACTCCAGCACCGCGCGCGCCATCTCGTCCCAGCCGTGCCGGAGGGTCAGCCCCAGGAAGGCGGCGGAAGCCTCCGCGTTCCAGTGCGGGGTTCGTTCGCCCGACAGGTAGGGCAGGAACAGCGCGCGGCGCGCTCCGGCCGGTGCGGCGGCGCCGCGCTCCACCGCGACGCTCACTTCGACGGGACTGGGAGACGCCGAGTGCGCCAACCATGACAGCGCCCGCCCACTGGCCGACGTCACGCCCCCCAGGTTGTGCAGCCCGTCGACCAGGTGCGGCAGGACGATCAGGCGCGGATCGGCGACCGGCGCAGGGCTGGCGTGGTTGATGCCCTCCGAGCTGCCGCTGCGGTCGAGCGTGCGGCCGGCGGTGACCGTGGCCGACCCGATCAGCGCCATCTGGAAGTCGGCGGCGCCGGCATACACGCGGGCGCCGGCGGCGATCCCGAACCGCTCTGCCGCCCGCCGGGTGACCCGCCCGATCGCCGCGCCGGCGACGGCGAACGGCGGAAAGCGCGCGGCGTCCAGGCCGAGCGCAGCCAGCGCCTCGTCCGACCAGTAGAACCGGTCGACGCCATGGGCGCCGATCGCGGTGTGCGCGCATCCGGTGAGCAGGAACACCACCCACTCCGCGCACGACAGGAGCCAGGCAGAGCGCTCGAACGTGGCAGGCCGCCGCCGGGCCAGCCACAGCGCCTTGGGCAGGGAAAAGGAGGCGTCGACGGCGATTCCGGTCCGTTCAGCCACCTCGCGCGCTTCCAGCCGGGCGCGGGCGTGCAGCCAGGTGAGCGCGCGACCGACCGGCTCGCCGGCGGCGTCGCAGGGGATCAGCGTCGGCCCGTTGCCGGTGACCACGCAGGCGGTTACCGCTCCGCCCCCATGCGCCAGACGCGCGATCGCCGCCTGCACGGCGCTCGACCAGACGTGCGCGTTGGTCTCCTCCCGCACCCCTTCGGCCGACACCGGCGCACGCCCGACGGCGATGCATGCGCCGGGCTCGGTCGTGCCGCCTGCGTCTCCGTCGCGCGCGAACAGGGCGCACTTGACCGCCGTGGTGCCGATGTCGATCGCCAGGATCATGCCGGTGGCTCCGGGGAGCGCCCCAGCAGGCGGAGGAACGTCTGCTCGTCGACGATCTCGACGCCTGCCTCCTCGGCCCTGGTTACCTTGCTACCGCCGCCGGTGCCGGCCAGCAGGTGGGTGGTGGCGCCCGACACCGCGCCGGTCACCGTACCGCCGCGCGCGCGGATCTCGTCCGCGGCGCGGCCCCGCGGCTTGAACGCCTCGAACGAGCCGGTGATGCACCACGTCTGGCCGGCGAAGGCCTGCTCGCCGTCGCCGGCCGTGCCAACCGGATCGGACGGATCGACGGCGAACCGCAGCCCGCGGGCACGCAGCGCCGCGATCAATCCGCGCGGCGTGGCCCGCCACGTGGCCATGCGCGAGCCGGTCAGCGGATCCGGCTTGCCCAAGTGGCGCATGATGCTCTCCACGGTGCGCTCGCCGATGCCGTCGATGCCGGTGAACACCTCCGGGGTGCCGGCGTCCACCGCCGCGTACAGGCTGTCGATGTCGCGGAACCCCGCCCGCAGGAGCAGATCGCTCACCTTCGGCCCGAGTTCCGGCAGGCCCAGCGCCGGCAGCACGACGGCGAACGGCTTGGCCTTGCTGGCCTCGATGCCGGCCGCGAGCGCGGCGACCGACTTCTCGCCGAACCCCTCCTCCTCCAGCAACCGCTCCGGGTCGAAGGTATACAGGTCGGCGATGTCGCGCACCCACCCCTTGTCGACCAGCAGGTCGATGGTGGCCGGTCCGAGCCCGGCGATGTCCATCTGGTCGCGGGCAACGAAGAAGCGCAGGCGACCGCGCACCTGGTCCGGGCAGCCGGCGTCGGGGCAGAACGAGTGCGCTCCCTGCACGGTCAGAGTGCTCCCGCACGACGGGCACTCCGCCGGCATGCGCCAGACCGGCTCGCCCGCCGGGTCCTTCTCCAGCACCCGCTCGACCGCCGGGATGACGTCGCCCCGCTTCGACACGGCCACGGTGTCGCCGACGGCCAGCTCCAGGCTGTCGACGTAGTCCTGGTTGTGCAGCGTCACGTTGGCGATCGTGGAGCCTGCGATCGGCACCGGATCGATGCGCGCGACCGGCGTCACCCGGCCGGTGCGTCCGACCTGGATCCCGATCGATCGCACCACGCTCACCCCCTCGGGCGCATCGAACTTCACCGCGATCGCCCAGCGCGGATGGTGATCGGTGGCGCCCATCGCCGCGCGCGCCGCCAGCCGGTCGACCTTCAGCACCAGGCCGTCGATGTCGTACGGCAGATCGGGCCGGGCCGCGGCCCGCTCCTCCACGTACTGCGCCGTCGAAGCCGGGTCGATCACCTCGAACTCCTCCTGATCCCCGGCAGTCGAGCCGTCCGCGTCGTCCCGGATCACCACGGTGGCGGGGTTGATGCGGAAACCGAGCCGGCGGAGGTGCGACAGCAGCTCGGTATGCGTCGGCGGCGGGTCGGCCATGAACCCCTCGTACACGAAGATCTCCAGCGGCACGGGGGCCACGTCGCTGCTCTTCACGCGCCGCAGGCTGCCGGCCGCGAAGTTGCGGGCGTTGGCGTACGGGGTCTCGACGCCGTCGTTGAGCGCCTCGAAGGCGGCGCGCCGGATGAAGATCTCACCCCGCACCACCAGCGTCTCCGGTGCGTCGAGCCGGAGCGGTACCGTGCGGATGGTGCGCACGTTCGCGGTCACGTCGTTGCCTGAGCGGCCGTTGCCGCGGGTGACCGCACGCTCCAGCACGCCGCCGCGATAGTGGAGCAGGATGGAGGTGCCGTCGATCTTCTCCTCGACCACGAAGGCGGCGCCGGGGTCGGCGCCCCTGGCCTTGTCCATCCAGCGCTCGACGCCCGCCATGTCGTACGCCTTGTCCAGGCTCAGCACCGGCACCGTGTGCTCGACCTCGGGAATCTCCTGGGTCAGGTCGGAGCCGATCCGGCGGGTAGGCGAGTCCTCCCTGACCAGCTCCGGGTGCCGCCGTTCCAGCTCCACCAGGGCATCGAACAGGCCGTCGAACTCGGCGTCGGTGATCTCGGGCCGGGCGAGCACGAAGTAGGCGTGCTCATGCTGGCGGATCTCCACTGAGAGCCGCTCGATCTCCGCGGCAGCGTGGCGCTCGGTCACGCGACAGTTATATACGGGGCGGCCTGGTATGCGGCAACCTTCGTTCGGGGTGGCGCGCGATGGTGAGTGAGCACATCGAGCGGCTGATCGCGGAGCTGCGGCCGAAGTGCGCGGCGCTCGGGGAGTCGCCGTGGCTGGAGGAGGCGGGGCGCGCCGTCCCGCGCCACCTGTTCATCGAGCGGTTCGCCGACGGCGTGAACTCGAACGATCCATGGGCGCCGGTCGAGTGGGTGACCGTGGATCGTATGAACCCGTCGGCGGAAGCCCTGGAGGCGATCTACTCGGACCGGGGACTCATGATGAGGTCGCCGCCGGAGCACAGCGCCGCGTCACAGCCGGCCCTGGTGGTGATGATGCTCCACGAGCTGGGACTGGAGCCGGGAATGAAGGTCCTGGAGATCGGTACGGGGTCGGGCTGGAACGCCGGGCTGATCGCGCACGGCGTCGGCCGTGACGACGTCGTCCATTCCGTTGACATCCAGCACGATCTGGTCGAGCAGGCGCGCCGGCATCTGACGGCGGCAGGCCATCCGGGCGTCAATCTCCGTGCCGGCGACGGCGGCGAGGGGTGGCCGGAGGCGGCGCCCTTCGATCGTATGATCGCCACCGTCGGTTGCCCGGACATCCCGCCGGCGTGGCTGGGCCAGCTCGCGGACGATGGAGTCCTCCTCGTCCCGCTTCTCATGCGCGGTTTCCATGCCCCGCTGTTACGTCTTCGGAAACGCGGCGCGACCTTCACGGGCGGGTTCCGTGGTCCCTCGGGATTCATGACGTTGCAGGGAGCCCACCACACGGACGCCCACGATCAGCTCATAATCGACGACATACCGGCGGGAGTGCCCGTTGCGTCCGCTTCGCTTCCTGAGGCGATAACGTATGGCTTCCTGGTGTTCCTCTTCTCGACGAGGGAAGCGTTCCGGTATGCCGTGCGACGCACGGAACAGACCCCCTTTATCCTTCAGCATGTGGACTCCGGCTCGTGGATTACCTTCGTGCCGGACGACTCGAAGGTCGAAGTGATAGGCCGAACGCGCGCCCGCGATGACCTCAGAGAAGCTCAGGAGGCGTGGATCGCATACGGCAGACCGTCCCTGAAGTCGTTCGATGTCGACGTGGTCTCCGCGGACCAGCCGCCGGCAGGCGGTTGGCTGGATGTGCGCAGGAGCCTCGTGCTGCGGTATCGAGTACGGCCGAGTCCCCAAGGGTGATCCCCCTTCGCACGAGCCGGTCGGGTACCGCTGCCCGTTCTGCGCCATAGCGGCCGGCGCGGAGTCGGAGTTCACCGCGTGGCGCGACGAGCACGTG
Organism: Spirochaetaceae bacterium; assembly: GCA_026710565.1. The sequence continues at coordinate 19,324 of JAPOQV010000210.1, forward strand.
CTGGTGCAGATCTCGCTGCACTGGAACCCGGTCACCCCGGCAAGGCGCTGGTGATTCGCGGCAAGGACGAGGTCGGCGTCGTTGGCCGATCAGGAGATTGTCGCATGGCTTCGTCGTCCGCTGCCGAGATTCACATCCGTGCCTCCGGACTCACCAAGCGCTTTCGGGTGGCCGAGCGCAGACCGGGCATGCTCGGTGCGCTCGCCGGCGTGGTGCGCCGCCGCCATCGCCTGGTCACCGCCGTCGAGGACGTCTCCTTCACGGTGCGGCGCGGTGTTCGGGCGACGTACGGAATTGCTCTGGGACCTGCCGGTGGTGGAGTCCTTCGACCTGATACGCGACATCTACCGGGTACCGCAGGACCGCTACGCACAGACGCGGGCGGAGCTGGTAAAACTGTTCAGCCTGCAGGACCTGCTCGACACGCCCGCGCGGCAGCTCAGCCTGGGACAGCGCATGCGCTGCGAGCTGGCCGCGGCGCTGCTGCACCGCCCGACGCTGCTGTTCCTGGACGAGCCGACCATCGGCCTGGACGCCGTGGCCAAGCTGGCGGTGCGGGACTTCATCGGCCGGCTGCGCGACCACCGCGTGCGCTTGCGGTTCGATCCGCGCCGCGTGTCGGCGGCGGAGCTGATCCGCCGCGTCACCGACCGCTCCGCGATCCGCGACCTGTTCGTGGAGGATCCGCCGATCGAGCGGATCATCGCGGAGCTGTATCGCCGCCATAGCTGAAGGCGATGTCGGCCATGAAGAACCTGCGAGGCTACCTCGCGCTCGGATCCGTCCGCCTGCGCGCCATGCTGCAGTATCGCGCAGTCGCTCTCGCCGCCCTGGCCACACAGGTGTTCTGGGGGCTGCTGCGGCTGATGATCCTGGACGGCTTCTACGGCAGCGCGCCGGCGGCGAGCGATTTCTCGAGTGCGCACTACGTTTCCTACATCTGGCTGGGGCAGGCGCTGTTCGGACTGTTTCCCCTGAGCGTCGACCCGGTTGCTGCCGAGCGTATCCGGAGCGGCACGGTCGCCTACGAGTTGCTGCGCCCACTCGACCTGTACGCCAACTGGACGATCAGCGCGATCGGCTGGCGGATCGGCAGGACCGTGTTTCGCGCCGTCCCGCTCGTGCTGTTCGCGGTGTTCCTGCCGCCCCTGTTCGGGCGTCCGGAGTGGGCGCTGGGACCACCCGCGGGCATGGCCGCCACGATAGGCTTCGCTGCGGCCATCTCGCTGGCGGTGCTGACCGGTGCCGCGATCACGCTGCTCGGGCAGGCGATCATGCTGTGGACGCTCAGCTCGGCGGGTTGGAACGCGCTCGTGCCGGGGGTCGCCTGGATCTGTTCGGGGATGGTGGTGCCGCTGCCGTATCTGCCGGAGTGGACGCAGGCCGTGCTTGAGATCATGCCGTTCGCGGGGCTCATCGACACGCCGTTCCGCATCTACTCCGGGCACCTGGCCGGCGCAGCGGCGGTGCAGGCCCTGGCGGTGCAGGCAGCGTGGGTCGTCGCGCTGGTAGCCGTCGGCCACCGGCTGCTCGCGCGCGGCCTGCGCAAGGTGGTGATCCAGGGTGGATGATCCAGGAGTGGATGATCCAGGAATGGATGATCCAGGAGTGGATGATCCAGGAATGGATGGACTCGGGAGATCCGCGGCGGCGAGCAACGCCGTCAACGCGCTGCCCGGCCCCGGGCCGCTGCGCATGGCGTTGCGTTACGCGGGAGCCAGTCTGCGCTCCCGGATGCAGTACCGATCGTCGTTCCTGATGGAGTCGCTCGGTCACCTCATTGCAGCCGTCACCGAGTTCCTCGGCATCGTCGCGCTGTTCAGCCGCTTCGGCAGCATCAGAGACTGGACCGTCTCGGAGGTGGCATTGTTCTACGGCGTCGTGCACGTCGTGTTCGCGGTGGCCGAGGGGGTCGGCCGCGGCTTCGACTCGCTGGAGTCGCATGTCAAGAACGGCACGTTCGACCGTGTTCTGCTGCGCCCGCGCTCGACCCTGCTGCAGGTGCTCGGCGCTGCACTTGCACCGGAGACGATCGGCCGGCTGCTGCTGGCCGGGGTGGTGCTGGCGTGGGCGCTCGCCGCTCTCGACGGCGGACCTGCGGCAAAAGACGTCGCGCTCTTGCTCTGGGCATTCGCCGGCGGGGTCGCCGCCTTCTTCGCGCTGCTCATGCTATCGGCGGCCCTGTCGTTCTGGACCACGGAGACGCTGCTGATCCTTGCCATCGTCACCAAGGGCGGCCTGGAGACGACCCAGTACCCGATCGCCGTATTCCACCGCGCACTCCGGTATCTGTTCCTGTTCCTGGTGCCGATCGGCACCGTCACCTACTTCCCGGTCGTGCAGGTCCTGGGCAGGCCCGATCCGCTCGGGGCATCGGCCGCCGTCGCGTGGCTCGCGCCACTCGCGGGGTTCATATTCCTTATCCTTGTCTCCGGCATATGGCAGCTCGGCGTGCGCCACTACACCTCGACCGGATCGTAGCGATGCCCATCCCTCCTTCGCACGAGCCGGCCGGGTACCGCTGCCCGTTCTGCGCCATAGCGGCCGGCGCGGAATCGGAGTTCACGGCGTGGCGCGGCGAGCACGTACTGGTGCAGAGCTCCCTGCACTGGAACCCGGTCAATCCCGGCAAGGCGCTGGTGATCCCCCTGGCGCACCATGAGAACGTCTACACGCTGCCCGACGAGCTGGCCGGCCGCATCGCGGCCGTGGTGCGCCGCGTGGCGCTCGCCATGCGCACCGGGTATCCCGCCGAAGGGGTGACGGTGCTGCAGAACAACGAGCCGGCCGGCGACCAGGACGTCTGGCACCTGCACACACACGTGATCCCGCGATACACGGGCGACCGGAAGGATCAGGGGTTGCGCGTGCGCGCCGACGATCGCGACCGCGCGCGCTACGCATCCCGCCTGCGCGAGCTGCTGAACCGGTGAGCGGTCGCCTCCTCGTCCTCTACGCTGAGAATCGCATGCGTACGCCGCACGCGGCCGACACGTTCGCCAACGTGTCGAGGCGTGGGATCCGTTGCCCTGCCAGCACTCGGGAAAGCGCGCCCTGATCCGTGTCGGCTCTCCGTGCGATCTCCGACACGCCGCCAAGCGCGTCGGCAACGTTGCGCAACGCCTTCATGAGCAGGCGCGGGTCGTCGCTCATCTCCTCGATCGCTGCGTTGAGGTAGGCGACGATGTCCTCCGGCGTCTTGAGGTAGTCAGCGGCGCGGTGGTTCTTCACGGGCACAGGTGGCGCGTGCGCGGTCAGCCGCCAGCGGCGCAGGGGTCCTGGCGGTAGAAGGCGGCGAGCTGCGCGTAGACCGCGGGGTGCTCGTCGGCCAGCGCCTCCGGCACCTCGAAGAAATACTCGCTGGCCACCGCGAAGAACTCCTCCGGCGCCTCGGCGGCGTAGGGGTCGAGCGCGAAGTCGTCGGGCGCATCGCACAGCGCCGTGAACGCGTCGGTGAACGCGCGGGCCCACGCGTTCGGGTCCATGCCGGCGTGCAGCGGCGGCCGGCCGTTCAGGACGCCGTCGAGCGCGTCGAGCTTGTGGGCGGCCTCGTGGATGACGACGTTGAACCCCTCGCCCGTGCCGGACGCGGCGATGTCGACGAGCGACAGGACGATCGGTCCCCCCTCGTCCCAGAACTCGCCGGCTGCATCCTCCGTCCACTCGTGGACGACCCCGGCCTCGTCCACCTCCTCGAAGTCGGCGGTGAAGCGGTCGGGCACGATCACCACGGTCGACCAGTCGGCGTACCAGTCCAGGTCGAGCGCCAGGACCGGCAGGCACGCCTGCGCCGCGACCCGAGCCGGCAACTCCGGATCGAACTCGGCGCCGCGGGCCGCTTCGAACCGCTTGCCGCCCAGGAATCGTCCCGTGAGCTCGCGCAACCGGTCCCGTTCGGTGGGCGCGAGGCGCTGCAGGATCGCCAGGTCGCGCGTGGCGGCGCGCCACGCGTGGCCGTCTACGGCCTTCCCCGGCATTACGTGGAAAACTCCCGCCGAACGGGATACCGTTGGCCCGTGCCGCAGGCTTCGGACTTCGTCCATCTGCACGTCCACTCCGACCACTCGCTGCTCGACGGCGCGGCCACGGTGGAAGGGCTGGCCGCGTGCGCGCAGCGCCACGAGATGTCGCACCTGGCGCTCACCGACCACGGCAACATGTTCGGCGTCGCGCGCTTCGATCGCGCCTGCCGCTCGGCAGGGGTCACTCCGATCATCGGCTGCGAGTTCTACCTGGCGCCCGGGTCGCGCCGCGATCGCGGCGGCGACCACTCGCGATCGCACCACATGGGGCTGGTGGCCGTCGACGAGGTCGGGTACCGCAATCTCATGGCGCTCTCCACGATCGGCTACACGGAGGGGTTCTACTATAGGCCGCGCATCGACGACGAGGCGATCGCCGAGCACGCCGAGGGCCTGATCGGCTTCTCCGGCTGCATGTCCGGCAAGATCCCGATGCTGCTGCAACAGGACCGCGCGCAGGAGGCGGAGGAGCTGGCCGGCCGCTACCGGGAGATCTTCGGACCGGACCGCTTCTACCTGGAGTTGCAGGACCACGGCGCCCCCGCGGCGCAGAAGGTCCAGAACGAGCGCCTGCTGGCGCTTGCCGGGCGCACGGGGCTGCCGCTGGTCGCCACCAACGACATCCACTATTGCGGCCGCGACGACGCCGATGCGCAGGACGTGCTGATCTGCATCGGCACCAACAAGCGGCGCTCGGACGCGGACCGGCTCAAGCAGGAGCACAGCGAGCTGTACTTCAAGAACCCGGAGGAGATGGCCGGCGTATTCGCCGATCTGCCGCAGGCGCTGACGAGCACGCGCGCGATCGCCGAGCAGTGCACGCTGCAGATCCCGATGCCCGGCCCGCAGATGCCCACCTACGAGGTCCCGGACGGCCATACCCAGGAGTCCTACCTGGTCGCGCTTGCCCAGGAAGGCATGCGCGAGCGCTACGGCAACCCCACCGAGGAGGCGCAGGAACGGCTGCAGTACGAGCTCGGCGTCATCGGCTCGATGGGCTACGCCGGCTACTTCCTGATCGTCTGGGACTTCATCCGCTTCGCACGCGAACACGGCATTCCCGTGGGCCCGGGCCGCGGATCCGGGGCGGCGTCGCTGGTCGGTTACTGCCTGCGCATCACCGACATCGACCCGCTGCGCTACAACCTGTTGTTCGAGCGCTTCCTGAACACGGAACGGGTGACGCTGCCCGACTTCGACAATGACTTCTGCTACGAACGGCGCGGCGAGGTGATCGACTACATCACCCGCACGTACGGCGCCGACCGGGTGGCCCAGGTGATCACCTTCGGCAGCCTCAAGGCGCGGGCGGTGGTGCGCGACGTGGCGCGCGTGCTGGAGATCCCCTTCGGCGAGGCGGACGAGATCGCCAAGCTCATTCCCGGCGGACCGAACTCCGACTTGAGCGCCGCTCTCAAGCAGGAGGCGCGCCTGCGCGAGGTGCGGGAGCGGGGCGACGTGTACCGCACGCTGATCGACACGTCGCTGAAGCTGGAAGGCCTCAGCCGGCACGCCTCAACCCACGCCGCGGCGATCGTCATCGGCACCTCCGCGCTGACCGACTTCGTGCCGCTCTACCGCGACACGCGCACCGAGGCGATCTCCACCCAGTACTCGCACGAGTACCTGGAGGACTGCGGCCTGGTGAAGATCGACATCCTGGGCCTGAAGACCCTCACGCTGATCGAGCGCACGCTGCCGATGGTGCGCGCGCGCGGCGTCGAGCTCGACATGCAGACCATCCCGGAGGATGACGAGGCCACCTTCCGCATGCTGGGCGAAGGGCGGAGCGCCTGCGTGTTCCAGTTCGAGAGCGCGGGCATGCGCGCCGTCCTGACGCGCGTGAAGCCCACTTGCGTGGAGGACCTGATCGCGCTCAACGCGCTGTACCGGCCCGGGCCGATGCAGTTCATCGATCAGTTCGTCGACGCCAAGTCGGGCCGCCGCCCGGTCCGCCACAAGGTGGCGGAGCTGGAGCCGATCCTGCGGGAGACCTACGGGGTGATCGTCTACCAGGAGCAGGTGATGGAGATCGCCCGCGCCGTGGCCGGCTTCAGCCTTGGACAGGCCGACCTGCTGCGGCGTGCGATGGGCAAGAAGAAGATGGAGGAGATGGAGAAGCAGCGCTCGCGCTTCGTCGACGGCGCGGTCGCAGGCGGCTTCGACCGCCAGGTCGCCGCCGAGCTGTTCGAGTCGCTGGTCCCGTTCGCGGAGTACGGCTTTCCGAAGACCCACGCCGCCCCGTACGCCGTGGTCGCCTACCGCACGGCGTACCTCAAAGCCAACTACCCGGCGGAGTTCATGGCCGCGAACCTCACCAACGAGATGCACGACACCGACAAGCTGGCGGAGTACGTGAACGAGGCTCGCGACCTGGAGCTGGAGGTCCTGCCCCCCTCCATCAATCGGTCGTTGGCCGACTTCAGCGTCGCCGACGGCCGCATTCTCTTCGGCCTGCGCGGCATCAAGAACGTCGGCACCGGCGCGGTCGACTCGATCATCGCCGAACGCGAGCACGGCGGCCCGTACCAGGACTTCATCGACTTCGTGTCCCGGACCGATCCGCGCGCCGTCAATCGCAAGGTGATCGAGACGCTGGTCCGCGTGGGCGTGTTCGACGCGCTGGGCCACAACCGCGCTACGCTCTGGGGGAATCTGGAGCGGCTGCTGGAGTCGTCCGAGGCGGAGCGCCAGCGCACCGCCCACGGCCAGCAGGACCTGTTCGCCGCCGACCAGGAGGTGCAGGCGGCACGCCCGGAGCTGACCCGGCACCCGGAGTGGGAGCGGGCCGAGATGCTGCGGGACGAGCGCGACAGCCTGGGCATGTACTTCACCGGGCATCCGCTGGACGACTACGCAGATCTGCGTCCGCAGAAGGGGATCGCCGAGCTGGCGACGCTCGAGTCCCGCCCCGACGGCTCGGCGGTGGCGGCGATCGGCATCGTCGGCGAGGTTCGGGAGATCGCCACCCGGTCCGGCCAGCGCATGGCGTTCGCACAGTTGGAGGACTACGGTGTCACCGCGGAGGTGGTGGTGTTCCCGGACGCGTTCGATGCGGCCCAAGACCGGCTCACGACCGGTGCGGTGATCGCGGTGAGCGGCCGGGTGGACCGCTCCCGGGGCAGCAGCAAGATCCTGGCCGAAGCGATCACCGCTCCGGAGGGGCTGCCGGACCGCCCCTATCGGAGCGTTCACCTGCGCCTGCAGGCCAGCGACGAGCACGACCTGGCGAAACTGCGCGACCTTTGCATGGATCGGCCGGGGCAGTGCCAGCTCTTTCTGCACTATGGCAACGGCGCGGCGCCGGACGGCGGCGGGGACGGCAACGGCGACACGGGAGCGGCAGCCGCCGGTGAAGTGGTCATCCGCGCAGGGCCGCAGCTCTCGGTGTCGAGCGACGGCGAGATGCTGCACGAGCTGTCCGCGTCGCCGCTGGTGGTGGAGGCATGGGCGGAATGACGGATCTGTTTCGGTTCCTGCAGGCGGTCGTGCTGGTATACTTGGTGCTGGTTGCGCTCCGGATCATCATCACGTGGTTCCGCGGCGCCGATCAACACGCGCCGACCGAGATCCTGGCGCGCGTCACCGATCCGTATCTACGCTGGTTTCAGCGCCTGCGGTTCCTGCGCGTCGGCGTTCTGGATTTCTCTCCCGCGGCGGCGATCCTGGTCCTGATCGTCGCCGGCAACGTGCTGCAGCGGCTGGCCGCCGCACAGCGCGTGACCGTCGGCATCGTCATGGCGCAGGTGCTCCTGGTCACTTGGTCGGCGGCGTCGGTGCTGGTGGTGGTGTTCATGATCATGGCCGTGGCGCGTGCGTTCATCGCCGCCATGCGCTGGGAGCAGGGCGGCGGACTGCTGAACATGCTCGACCACACGTTGCAGCCGATGGTCACCTTCGTGTCCCGCCGGATCTCGCTCGGCGAACGGCTCATGGAGCGGGGGCAGGCGGTGCAGAAGGTGGTCTACCTTGGCCTGATCGCCGTGCTGCTCCTGGTGGTGCTCATCCTGGGCAACATCGTGGTGCGCTGGCTGGTCGCACAGTTCCTGAACTCCCCGTTCTGATTCCTGGCCGTCGCCTGCGGCTCCGCTTTTGGCCCATCCCCGCCTTTTTCGCTACGGTGTCCGTCGGATATGCCGCTGGCGCGCCAATCCGACAGACTCCGTAGCGGGACCCTGTCCGCACCGACCCTCGGCTGGGACGATGAGGTGAGCGCGCTCCGCGGCGTCGGCCCCGCCACGCGGGATCGGATGGCGCGGCTGGGCGTGCACACCATCGGCGACCTGCTCATGCATCTGCCGCGCGGCTACCAGGACCGCCGCCGGCTCCTCCCGCTGGCGCAGGTCGCCGCGGGCAGCGACGCCTGCGTCAGCGCAGCCGTGATGCGCACCGGCTCCTTCCTTCACCGCGGCCGCCGCGTGCCCACGATCACGATCGCCGACGACGCCGGCGACATGGCCACGCTGTACGCGTTCGGCCGGCCGCAACTCGGGCGTACGCTGACGACCGGGCAGCCGGTGCTGGTGTACGGCCGGTTCGAACGCCGCAACGGCAGGCTTCAGGCCGGCAGCTTCGAGCTGATGAGCCCGGAAGAGATGGCGGCTGGAACGCTCATTCCGGTATATCCGGCCACCGCCGGGCTCGCGCAGCGCCTGTTGCGCCGCCTGATCGATGACGCCCTTGCGGCGGCCGCGCCCTCCGCCCGGTACCTGCTGCCGGGGGAAGTGGCCGCGGCTCGCTGTCTGCCCGACAAGGGGGAGGCCCTGCGCTGTGTCCATGGTCCGCCGGATCCCGAGGAGGCCGAACGGGCGCGGCGCGCGCTGGCGTACGAGGAGCTGTTTCTGCTGCAGCTCGAGTTGGCGCGCCGCTCACCGGCCGGCCGGCCGCGCCCGGCGCCCCGGCGGCGCGCCGGAGGGCTGAAGGCTGCGGTGCTGGAGCGGCTGCCGTTCACGCTGACCGACGCGCAGCGCGCCGCCCTCGCCGAGATCGAAGAGGATCTGCATGGGCCTCATACCTCTGCCCGGCTGCTGCAGGGCGACGTGGGCTGCGGCAAGACGCTGGTGGCGCTGTTGGCGGCCGCCGGCGTGATCGACGCCGGTCAACAGGTGGCGGTCGTGGTCCCGTCGGAAGCGCTCTGCTACCAGCATGCGGAGACCGCGTCGAGGCTGCTGGAGCCGCTGGGCGTGCGGCTGGGGTTGCTGTCCGGAAGCACCGACCGGGCTGCCAGGACGCACCTGCTCCCGGCCCTGGCCGCCGGCGACATCGACATGCTGTTGAGCACCCACGCCGTGCTCTCCGAGCCGGTCCGGTTCGCCGACCTGGGGCTGGTGGTCATCGACGAGCAGCACAAGTTCGGGGTCGCCCAGCGGGCCGCCGTCGCCGCCAAGGCGCCCGGCGGCGACCTGATCCTGATGACCGCCACGCCGATCCCGCGGACGCTGGCGCTCACGTTCTTCGGCGACCTGACGCTGAGCTCGATCGACCGCCAGCCGCCGGGACGCCCGCCGCTGCGTACCCACCTGGTGCGCGAGGCGCGCCGGGAGGGGGTGTACGCGCATGTCGAGTCCGAGCTGGCCGCCGGCCGCCAGGCGTACTTCGTCTGTCCGTCGATCGGCGGCGCCGCCACGGTGTCGGACGCCACGGCGGCGGAAGACAGCGGCGACCTGTTCGCCGGGGACGCGGATCGGGGCCCGGTGGCCGCGCCTGCGGCCGATGCGGACGGCGATGCGGACGGCTCCGCGGACTCGGCGAACGCGCTGTTCGCGCGGCTCCGGAAGCGTTTTGGCGGCTTCCGCGTCGGTCTGGCCCACGGCGGCATGCCGGCTGCCGAGCAGCGGGCGACGCTGAGCGCCTTCCACGCCGGCGCCGTCGACGCGCTGGTCGCCACCACGGTCGTCGAGGTGGGGCTGGACGTCCCCAACGCTACCTGCATGGTGGTGGAGCACGCGGAACGCTTCGGGCTCGCGGCGCTGCATCAACTGCGCGGACGGGTCGGCCGCGGCGCCGATCCCGCGTACGCCTTCTTCGTCTACGACAAGGACCTCACACCGCAGGCGGCCGAACGGCTCCGCGCCCTCAGGGAGCACGCCGACGGCTTCGCGCTGGCGGACCTGGACCTGGCGCTGCGCGGGCCGGGTGAGCTGGCCGGCACGCGCCAGACGGGCCTCCCGCCCTTGCGCGCGGCGCGTCTGGCCGACGACCTGGCACTGATGCGCCAGGCGCAGGCCGACGCGCGCCACCACCACCGCCGTGGCGACACCGTGTCGGCGGTTGGGGAGCGGGCATGCGGGTGACCGGCGGCGCGGCACGCGGCCGCGCGCTCAGCGTGCCGCCGGGGGCGCGGCCGATGACCGCCCGCATGCGCGAGGCGCTGTTCGTCATTCTCGGCGGTGTGCTCGGCGGGGTGCCGGGGGGGCTCGCCGGCGGCGTGCATGGCCGCTCGTTCCTCGATCTGTTCGCCGGCTCGGGCCTGCTGTCCGCCGAGGCGGCCTCCCGCGGGGCGCAGCCGATCGTCGCGGTGGAGCGCGACGCGCGCAAGCGGCGGACGATCCAGGCGAACCTCGCCGTCGTCGGCGCTCGGGCCACGATGATCACGGCGCCGGCCGAACGGTTCATCACCATGGCCGGCCGGCGAGGACAGCGGTTCGACGTGGTCTGCGTGGATCCGCCCTATGCGTACCGTCACAAGCAGGGACTGTTGGCCGCGCTGGCGGAGGCGGATCTCGTGGAGGCGACCGGCTGCCTCGCGCTGCACTGCCCCGCGGCGGATCCGATCGATACCGCGGTCGTGCCGCTCACCCTTGTCGACCGCCGGCGCTACGGGCAGTCGGCGCTGATGCTCTTCCGGCCGTGACCTGCCCGGCCCCGCCGACGGGGGGTTGCGCCGAGGACGGATAGGTAGTAGAACCTGTGGCATGCACGAGGGGCTGCCTCTGTAGCTCAGCTGGTAGAGCACCTCCATGGTAAGGAGGGGGTCACCGGTTCAAATCCGGTCGGAGGCTCGTTCCGGGCCGTTCCGCGCAGGGGTGACGTGTGCCCGCTTGACACGCGCCCGACGTTCCCGTATTCCTATATGACCCTTCGGCAACGGAGTACTTTCGATGGCCAAGACCAAGGTGGTGGAGTTGGTGGCGCTGGCGTGCACGCAGCACGACGGCCTGGAGCTTCGCAACTACACGACGACCAAGAATCGTCGCAATACGCAGGGCAAGCTTGAACTCAAGAAGTATTGCCCCCGCTGCCGCACGCACACGGTGCATCGAGAGGCGCGGGTCAAGTAGCCGCCGGGCTGCTTGGGACCGGGTGGGCTGCCGAGACGAGTCGGGTTGAAGGCGAGCAGGCGCGGTACGACGGCATCAGAAGGCCAGTAGCTCCAACTGGTTAGAGCGCCGGTCTCCAAAACCGGATGTTGCAGGTTCGAATCCTGCCTGGCCTGGAAGCGAGTTGAGGAAGCGATATCGTGGGTCGGATTATACAGTTCTTTCGCGAGAGCTATGGGGAGTTGCGCAAGGTCGCGTGGCCTAGCCGCGAGGAAGTCGCCAGCTCCACGAAGGTGGTGCTCGTGTCGGTTTCCCTTATCGCGCTCGCGCTGGGGCTGATCGACTTCCTGCTGTTTCAGGCGATCGATCTGGTCTTCTGAGCGGCAGCACGCACACGGAAACGGCTGAGGAGCGGGTTTCGAGGAATGGCGAAGGGTTGGTACGTAGTCCACACCTACTCCGGGTTCGAGAACAAGGTGCACAAGCACTTGGCGCGTCTGATCGAGTCGCCGCGCATGCAGAACCACCTGTTCGACGCCAAGGTACCGGCCGAAGAGGTCGTAGAGGTCAAGGACGGCAAGAAGAAGGTGACGTCCCGAAAGTTCCTTCCCGGCTACATCCTGGTGGAGATGGACCTGGAGGGCGAAGCATGGATGGACGTGTGCGCCGCCGTCCGGCAGATACAGGGAGTGACCGGCTTCGTGGGGGCCACCAAGAACCGCAAGCCGCAGCCCATCTCCTCCGACGAGGCGCGCGACCTGCTGCAGAAGGCGGGAGAGATCAAGAGCGATCGTACGCTGAAGCCCAAGCAGTCGTTCGTGATCGGTGAGAGCGTACGCATCATCGACGGCCCGTTCGACTCGTTCACGGGTGCGGTTGAGGAGATCAACGAGGAAAAGGCGAAGCTGCGGGTGATGGTCGGCATCTTCGGCCGCTCGACACCCGTGGAGCTCGACTTCATGCAGGTAGAAAAAGTTTAGGAGGAGCGTAAGCGTGGCCAAGAAACGGATCGCTGCGGTGGTCAAGGTACAGGTGCCGGCGGGGCAGGCGACGCCGGCGCCGCCGGTGGGGCCGGCGCTCGGCCCGCACGGGGTGAGCGCGCCGATGTTCGTCCAGCAGTTCAACGAGCGCACGAAGGGTCTGGAGCCCGGGCTCACGACCCCGGTGGAGATCACCATCTACGCCGACAAGACATTTTCCTTCGTGACCAAGACGCCGCCCGCGGCGGTGCTGATCCGCAAGGTGTGTGGTCTGGAGAAGGGCTCGCCAGAACCGAACAAGGAAAAGGTGGCCTCCATCACACGCGCGCAGCTCCTGGAGATAGCCCAGACCAAGCGCCCCGACCTCAACGCCGTCGACGATGACGCGGCCATCGCCATCATCGCCGGTACGGCCCGCAGCATGGGCGTCACGGTCGAAGCCTGATCGGACCGGGCGCGCAAAGGAGAGAACGGAAATGGCACGAAACGGCAAGCGCTATCGCGCCGCCCGCGAAGCCATCGATCGGCAGCACACCTACCCCGTCGAGGAAGGCTTGAAGCTGCTCAAGGGTCTGCCGGCGGCGAAGTTCGACGAGACCGTGGAGATCGCCGTACGGGTGACGCTCAGGGGCAACCAGACGGTTCGCGACACGATGGTCCTCCCGCACAGCTTCGAGCAGGAGCAGCGGATACTGGTGTTCGCCGAGGGCGACAAGGCAAGGGAGGCCGAGGAGGCCGTCGCCACGTACGTCGGCGGCCAGGATCTGATCGACAAGATCAAGGACGGCTGGCTGGAGTTCGACGTGACGGTGGCCACACCCGACATGATGCGCAACGTCGGCAGGCTCGGCCCGATCCTGGGCCGGCGCGGGCTGATGCCCAACCCGAAGACGCGCACGGTCACCCAGGACGTCGCCGGCACCATCGCCGAGCTCAAGCGCGGCCGGGTGGAGTTTCGCGCCGATCGCACCGGCGTCGTCCACCTGCCGATCGGCAAGCTCAGCATGGATGAGCAGGCGCTGGCCGAGAACGCGCGGTCGGTGGTCGTCGAAGTGGAGCGCAAGCGGCCCGCCGACATCAAGGGCGATTTCCTCCGGAGCGTCGCGGTATGCACGACGATGAGCCCCGGCGTGAAGGTGGCCGTATGAGCGACGTCGTAGCTACGCGTCCCGAAGGCGTCGCCGAGCACGAGCCTCAGCCGCACAAGCGCGATGCGGTGGCAAGCCTTCGCGAGATGCTCGAGCAGGCACCGAACGCCGTGTACGCGGACTACACCGGCCTGGATGTCAGCGCGATGACCGCGCTGCGGCGAGCCCTTGGGGAACAGGACTCCACCCTGCGGGTGGTGAAGAACCGGTTCATGCGGATCGCCCTGGATTCGCTGCAGTTGCCGGCTTCCGATGATTGCCTGACCGGCCCGACCGCGGTGGCCACGCTGGGAGCGGAGCCGGGCGCCGCCTGCAAGGTCCTGGTGGACGCGCGACGCGATTCACCGCTGGTGATCAAGGGCGCGATGGTCGATGGGCAGATTCTGGACGCCGTTCAGGTGGAGGCGCTGGCCGCCCTGCCGCCGCGCGACCAGTTGTACGCGATGCTGCTCGCCGCCATGAACGGACCGGTCCGCTCGGTGGCGGGGGTCCTGCAGGGGGTGATCCGAAAGCTGATCGGAACTCTGCTTGCCGTGGCGGAGAGTCAGGCGGCCGGGGACCAGGCAGGCGCAGATGAAACAGACGGTTGAGACCGAACCGACCGAAATAGCAAAGAGAACGTTTAGGAGCAGACGATGGGCAAGCTGACAGCAGAGCAGATCATGGACGGGATCGCGGAGATGACCGTTCTGGAGGTGTCCGAACTGGTCAAGGCCATGGAGGACAAGTTTGGGGTGACCGCCGCGGCACCCGTGGCCGCGGTGGCGGTGGCGCCTGACGCGGGCGATGCCGCGGAGGAAGAGGAGCAGACGGAGTTCACCGTCATCCTCAAGTCATTCGCGGACGGCAAGAAGATTCCGGTCATCAAGGAGGTCCGCGCCCTCACCGGACTCGGCCTCAAGGAGGCCAAGGACCTGGTCGAAGCCGGCGACAAGCCGGTCAAGGAGATGGTCGGCAAGGAAGAGGCCGACACGGCCAAGGACAGGCTGGAGAGCGCTGGCGGCGTCGTTGAGCTCAAGTAGCCCGACTCCAGCACCGACCGACAACAGAACCGACGCGTCTCATCCCCGGCCCGCGCGGCCGGTCTGACAGGAGGAGTATGTATGCCCGGTACGCTTACCAAGGTTCCGCGCCAGTTCCTGGGACGTGGCTCGGATGACGTGATGGCCATGCCGAACCTCGTGGACATTCAGATCTCGTCCTACGAGCGTCTGCTGCAGCGCGAGCGGTTGCGCGACGGCGAGGCGCCGGAACGGCAGGGGCTCGAGGAGGTATTCCGCGACGTGTTTCCGATCGAGAGTCCGAACGGAGACATGGTCCTGGAGTACGCCGGCTACTCGCTCGACGAGGCGAACATCAAGTTCTCGGAGAGCGCCTGCAAGACCAAGGGGCTGACCTACGCGATCCCGATCAAGGCCCGGATCAACCTGGTCTTCCTGCAGACGGGTGAAATCCGGCAGAAGGAAATCTACATGGGAGACATCCCGCTCATGACCGAGCGGGGGACCTTCATCATCAACGGCGCCGAGCGCGTCGTGGTCAGCCAGATCCACCGCTCGCCCGGCGCGATCTTCTCGCACGAGAAGGGCGTCTACGCGTCTCGGATTATCCCCTACCGCGGCTCCTGGCTGGAGTTCGAGATCGACCAGAAGAAGGAGTTGATCTACGCCAAGATCGACCGCAAGAAGCGCCTGCTGGCCACGGTGTTCCTGCGCGCGCTGGGATTCGACAGCCGCGAAGCGATCGTCGACCTGTTCTATCGGCGGACGACCATGCCGGTGTCTGCCGACCCGGAGGCGAAGTCGCAGCTTGTCGGCAAGATATTGTCACGGCCGGTGCACCGCGACGACACCCGCCTGTACCGAGCCGGCGAGAAGCTGCTGTCCCACGATGTCGAGGAGCTGGCCAACCTGCAGGTTCCCGAGGTCGAGGTCATAGACTCCGACCATCCGGACAGCCTGCACTCACCCATCGTGATCAACTGCTTCGAGCGCGAGGAGACCAGGCTGGTCCCGAGCGACGAGGACGACGAGCTGACCAGGGAAGACGCGGTCATCCGTGTCTATTCGGCCATCAAACCCGGGGAGCCGGTCACGATTGAGAGCGCCGAGAAGGATCTGCACAGCATGTTCTTCTCCTCGCGCCGCTACGACCTGGGGCGGGTGGGGCGCTACAAGCTCAACAAGAAGTTCGACTATGCCGAGCCGCCGGAGACGCACACCCTGGTCCCGGAAGACATCGTCAACACGATGATCATGCTCACCAAGGTCTACATCGGCGAAGGCAACGTCGATGACATCGACCACCT
This sequence comes from Spirochaetaceae bacterium, assembly GCA_026710565.1. The sequence goes on from JAPOQV010000210.1 coordinate 35,041, forward strand.
GGGCAACCGCCGCATCCGCTCGGTCGGAGAGCTCCTGACCAACCATCTGAAGATCGCCTTCTCCCGCATGGAGCGCATCGCCAAGGAGCGCATGTCGCTGAAGGAGGCGGACACCATCCGGCCACAGGACCTGGTATCGATCAAACCGATCGTGGCCACCATCAAGGAGTTCTTCGGGTCCAGCCAGCTCTCCCAGTTCATGGAGCAGGTCAACCCGCTGGCGGAGCTGACCCACAAGAGGCGGCTGAACGCGCTCGGCCCCGGCGGTCTGTCTCGGGATCGCGCCGGCTTCGAGGTGCGCGACGTCCACTACACCCACTACGGCCGCATGTGCCCGATCGAAACCCCGGAAGGGCCGAACATCGGGCTGATCGTGTCGCTGGCCAACTACACGCGGGTCAACTCGTACGGCTTCCTGGAGACCCCGTACCGCAAGGTGATCGACGGCCGCGTCACGCGCGAGATCGAATACCTGTCGGCCATCGACGAGGAGAAGTACTTCATCGCCCAGGCGGGAGCGCCGGTCGACGACGACGGGCAGTTCACGGAAACCCTGGTGCCGGTCCGGCGCGGCGGTGACTACATCACGCGCGAGCCGGACTCCATCCAGTACATGGACGTGTCGCCCAAGCAGATCATCTCGGTATCCGCCTCGTTGATCCCGTTTCTGGAGCACGACGACGCGAACCGGGCGCTGATGGGGTCGAACATGCAGCGGCAGGCGGTGCCGCTGATCATTCCGGAGCCGCCACGGGTGGGCACCGGCATGGAGGAGAAGACCGCCTACGATTCCGGCGTGCTGGTGCTTACCAGGCGGGCGGGCGTGGTCGAGTACGTCAGCTCCCAGCGGGTGGAGATCCGTCCCGACGGCGCCGCCGACGGCGAGATCGACACCTATCCGATGGTCAAGTACCAGCGCACCAACCAGGATACCTGTTTCCTGCAGAAGCCGGTGTGCGCCGTCGGCGACCGGGTGGAGGCCGGCCAGGTCCTGGCCGACGGACCGTCCACCTATGCCGGCGAGCTGGCGCTGGGGCGCAACGTGATCGTCGCGTTCATGCCGTGGAACGGCTACAACTACGAGGACGCCATCCTGGTCTCCTCGCGCGTGGTCAAGGAGGACGTGTTCACGTCCATCCACATCAAGGAGTTCTCGATCGAGGTGCGCGAGACCAAGCTCGGTCCGGAGAAGATCACTCGCGACATCCCCAACACGGCGGAGGACGCCTTCGAGCACCTGGACGCCGAGGGGATCGTCCGCATCGGGGCCAAGGTGAAGTCAGGGTCCATCCTGGTCGGCAAGGTCACGCCCAAGAGCGAGACCGACTCCACGCCCGAATTCAAGCTGCTGAACTCGATCTTCGGCGAGAAGGCCAAGGAGGTGCGCGACACCTCGCTGCGCATCCAGCATGGCGTGGAAGGCACGGTGATCGACGTGCAGCGCATGCGCCGCTCGGCCGGCGACGAGTTGAGTCCGGGCGTCGAGGAAGTGGTCAAGGTGCTGGTCGCCTCCAAGCGCAAGCTGCAGGAAGGCGACAAGATGGCCGGCCGCCACGGCAACAAGGGAGTGATCGCCCGCGTGCTGCCGGTAGAGGACATGCCGTTCATGGCCGACGGCACCGCCGTGGACGTGGTGCTGAATCCGCTCGGCGTCCCGTCGCGGATGAACCTGGGCCAGATCATGGAGACCCAGCTCGGCTGGGCCGGACTGAGACTGGACGAGTGGTACGCGACGCCGGTGTTCCAGTCGGCGTCGAACGACATGATCGAAGACAAACTGTCCCAGGCGGAGCTGCCGTCCAGCTCCAAGATCACGCTGTACGACGGACTGACGGGCGAACCGTTCGAGAACCCGGTCACCTGCGGGGTGATCTACATGATGAAGCTCAGCCACCTGGTCGACGACAAGATGCACTCGCGTTCCACGGGGCCGTACTCGCTGGTCACCCAGCAGCCGCTCGGCGGCAAGGCTCAGAACGGCGGCCAGCGGCTCGGCGAGATGGAGGTGTGGGCGCTGGAGGCATACGGCGCGGCAAACACGCTGCGGGAGTTGCTCACGGTCAAGTCCGATGACATGAACGGCCGCGCCAAGGTGTACGAGAGCATCGTCAAGGGTGAGCCGTTCGAGTCCGGCGGCATCCCCGAGTCGTTCAACGTGCTCGTGCAGGAGCTGCGCGGCCTGGCGCTGGACATAACGATCTTCGACGGCAAGGGCAAGCCCGTGCCTCTCACCGAGCGGGACGAGGAGCTGATCACCCGCGAGGGAGCGCGCTTCTGATGGGAAGGCTGCCGGTGCAGACATACGGTCCGTGGTCGCAGAGATCCGACAGGAGGGGAGGAGCTCATGCGTGAGTACGACGATTTCGAGAAGATCACCATTCGCATCGCGGCGCCCGATGAGATTCGGGATTGGTCGTACGGCGAGGTAAAGAAGCCGGAGACCATCAACTACCGCACGCTCCGGCCCGAGAAGGACGGCCTGTTCTGCGAACGCATCTTCGGCACCACCAAGGAGTGGGAGTGCTACTGCGGCAAGTTCAAGTCGATCCGCTACCGTGGCGTGATCTGCGACCGGTGCCAGGTGGAGGTCACCCATCCGCGCGTGCGGCGCGAGCGCATGGGCCACATCGAGCTGGCGGCCCCCGTGTCCCATATCTGGTTCTATCGGTCCGTTCCGTCGCGCCTGGGGCTGTTGCTGGACCTGCCGATCGCGGCGCTCCGCTCGATCCTGTACTACGAGAAGTACATCGCCATCGACCCGGGCGACACGGACCTGAAGCGCATGCAACTCCTCACCGAGGAGGAGTACCTGGAGGCGCGTGACCGGCACGCGATGAGCTTCACGGCCGGCATCGGTGCCGAGGCGATCCGCACCTTGTTGGAGTCGCTCGACCTCGACGCGCTGGCCGCCGAGCTTCGCCGCAAGATGATGGACAAGGGGATCAAGAGCGACAAGCGGCTTCTGAAGCGCATCGAGATCGTCGAGAACTTTCGCGATTCAGGCAACGATCCCGAGTGGATGGTGCTCGACGTCATTCCGGTGATCCCGCCGGAGCTGCGGCCGATGGTGCAGTTGGACGGCGGCCGCTTCGCGACCTCCGACCTGAACGACCTCTACCGACGCGTGATCAACCGCAACAACCGCCTCAAGCGGCTCCTTGCCCTGGACGCCCCCGACATCATCATCCGCAATGAGAAGCGCATGCTGCAGGAAGCGGTGGACGCGCTGTTCGACAACTCAAAGAAGAAGCGGGTCGTCAAGGGCGCCGCGAACCGGCCGCTGAAGTCCCTGTCCGACATGTTGCGCGGCAAGCAGGGCCGCTTCCGGCAGAACCTGCTGGGCAAGCGCGTGGACTACTCCGGCAGGTCCGTGATCGTGGTCGGCCCCGAACTCAAGCTGCACCAGTGCGGTCTGCCCACCAAGATGGCGCTGGAGCTGTTCAAGCCCTTCATCATGAAGAAGCTGGTGGAGGACGACGTCGTCTACAACATCAAGAAGGCCAAGACGCTGGTGGAAGAGGAGACTCCAGAGGTGTGGGCGGTCCTGGAGGAGGTCGTCAGCGAGCACCCGGTCCTCTTGAACCGGGCGCCCACCCTGCACCGGTTGGGAATCCAGGCCTTCGAGCCGGTGCTGGTGGAAGGCAAGGCGATCAAACTGCACCCGCTGGTGTGCGCGGCATTCAACGCCGACTTCGACGGCGACCAGATGGCCGTGCATGTGCCGCTCACGCCCGACGCGCAGATCGAGAGCTGGACGCTGATGCTGTCCAGCCAGAACCTGCTCGACCCGGCCAACGGATCGCCGATCGTGGTGCCGACGCAGGACATGATCCTGGGCATCGCCTATCTGACCGGATCGCGTGACGGCGTCGCCGGCGAGGGAAAGCACTTCTCCGCCTCCGCGCAGGTGCTGCGGGCGGTGGACGCGCGCTCGGTCGACTACCACGCCAGGATCAAGCTCAAGCTGGACGGCGAGTACGTGGACACCACGGCCGGGCGGGTCCTCCTGAACGAGGACCTTCCCGACGAGATGGAGTTCATCAACGAGCAGCTCGACGACGGAAAACTGCGCAGGCTGATCTCCGACTGCTACCGCGACCACGGACCGCACGTGACCGTGCAGGCGCTGGATACCATCAAGGAGCTGGGATTCCACTACGCGACGAAGTTCGGGGCGACCATCGGCATGGAGGACATCCTGGTGCCGGCCTCGAAGCCCGAGCTCATCGATCGCGCCAGCCACCAGGTCGAGGAGATCCACCACCAGTACCTGCAGGGCCATATCACCAACGAGGAGCGCTACAACCGCGTCATCGAGGTCTGGAGCACCACCAACGACGACATCACCAACGAGCTGATGGCCGAGCTGGAGTCGGACCGGCAGGGCTTCAACCCCATGCACGTGATGGAGGCGTCCGGCGCCCGCGGGAGCCGGCAGCAGATCCGCCAGCTCGCCGGAATGCGGGGGCTGATGGCCAACCCGTCGGGCGAGATCATCGAGCTGCCGATCCGAAGCAACTTCAAGGAAGGCCTGTCCGTGATCGAGTTCTTCATCTCGACCAACGGCGCCCGCAAGGGGCTGGCCGACACGGCGCTCAAGACGGCCGACGCCGGCTACCTGACCCGCCGCCTGGTCGATATCGCCCAGGACGTGGTGGTGAGCGAGGATGATTGCGGCACTATCAACGGCATCGACCGGCAGGCGATCAAGGACGGTGAGGACATCGTCGAGCCGCTGCGCGACCGCATCGCCGGCCGCTTCACCCTGGACCGGGTCAAGCATCCGATCTCCGGCGCGGTCATCGTCGACTTCAACGAGGAAGTCACCGACGAGCTCGCGGAGCACATCGAGCAGATCGGCATCGAGACCGTGCGCATCCGCACGGTGCTGACCTGCGAGTCCAAGCACGGCGTCTGCCGCAAGTGTTACGGACGCAATCTCGCCTCGAACCGTGCCGTCGAGATCGGCGAAGCGGTGGGCATCGTCGCCGCTCAGTCCATCGGGCAGCCGGGCACGCAGCTGACCATGAAGACCTTTCACATCGGCGGCGCGGCGACCCGGGTCAGCGAGGAGAATCGGGTGTACCTGCCGTATCCGTGCGTGATCAGGGAGATCCACGGCAACGTCGTGGAACTGGACAGCGGAAACCGGCTGTTCACGCGCAAGGGACACCTGATCGTCAATCGCGTGCTGCAGCACCTCACGCTCGACTCCGAAGACGAACTCATGGCGATCGAAGGGCAGCAGGTGCTGGCCGGGGACCCGCTGGTGGGTCGCAACGGCGATCGCATCGATGCCACCGAGATCGGCTACGTGCACCGCATCGGCCCCCAGGTGCTGATCACCGCTCAGCCGCGCCGCGTCGACATCCGCAACGGCTCCGAACTGATGGTGGGGCCGGAGCAGATCGTCCCCGAGGACGAAACCATGGCGTACTTCGACCCGTTCGCCGAGCCCATCATCGCCGAGGTGAGCGGCACGGTGCGGTTCGACGACATCGTGCTGGGCACGACGCTGCGCGAGGAGATCAACGAGGATACCGGCAAGATCGAGAAGAAGATCACCGAGTTTTCGGCGGAGACCCTGCAGCCGCGACTCGTCGTGGAGACCGAGGACGGACATGAGGCTGTCTACTATCTGCCGGGCTCCGCCTATCTGAACGTCTCGGAGGGTGATGAGGTCAAGGCCGGCCGCACGCTGGCCAAGCTGCTCAAGGAGAGCGTCAAGACCCGTGACATCACCGGCGGTCTGCCGCGCGTCGGCGAGCTGTTCGAGGCGCGCCGGCCCCGGAATCCCGCGGTGCTGGCCAAGATCGACGGTGTCGTGCACTTCCGCGGCATCACCAAGGGCAAGCGCGTGCTCGCGGTCGAAGACTCCTTCGGGGACGAGCACAAGCATGCGGTGCCCATGGGCAAGCACCTTCTGGTCAGGGACGGCGACACCGTGGAGGCCGGCGAGCCGCTCTGTGAGGGGCAGACCGATCCGCACGACGTGCTGGCGATCCTCGGCGAGAACGCGCTGCAGGCATATCTGGTCAACGAGATCCAGGAGGTCTACCGGCTGCAGGGCGTGCGCATCAACGACAAGCACATCGGCATGATCATCCGGCAGATGATGAAGAAGGTTGAAATCGTCTCGGTCGGCGACACGGAGTTCATCTTCGGCCAGCAGGTCGATCGCCACCGGTTCCTCACGGAGAACGAGAAGGTCATACAGGAAGGCGGTCAGCCGGCGGTCGCGCAGCCGATGCTGCTCGGCATCACGCGGGCGTCGCTGAATATCGACTCTTTCATATCCGCGGCCTCCTTTCAGGAGACCACCCGGGTGCTGACCAACTCCGCGATCGCCGGATCTTCGGACTATCTGCGCGGTCTGAAGGAGAACGTGATCATCGGCAACCAGATTCCGGCCGGCACCGGCATCCGCGCCTATCGCGATGTCAAGCTGTTCGACGAGAACATGGAGAACCCGGACATTACCGTAGAGCGGATCCTCGCTCAGAAGCGCAAGGAGCAGGAGGAGCGGGAGGCGCAGATCCGCGCCGAAATGATGTCGGAGGAGTTGGGCGATCTGGTGAGCGAGGTGCCTACCGCCTGATCTCGGCCGATCGGCGGCGTTTGCGGACCGCGTTTGACGCCCCGCTTGACGAGCCGTGTCGTCGCTCGGTAGATTCCGGGGCGAGCAGCCCCGAAAGCGGAGGCGGCGCGCCATCGCGCCCGTTGCCGTCGCAGAAAAGGAAGGTCGGGGGTACTTGACTGCCCGTGTCGAAGGCGCGTATGGTAGTGGCTCGGTTTCTCGAAAGCCGTAGGCACCTGCGGTCAGCCTGAGTCCGCATGTCGGCGGTCCGCCGGCAGGAAGGGTGTACCCGTGAAGGGGAAGTGGAAGTTCGTTTGAGTGTGAGGAGTAAGGAGTGCCGACGATAAATCAGCTTGTCCGGAACGGACGCAAGCGCAGCACCAAGACCAGCAAGAGTCCGGCGCTGCAGTCGTGCCCGCAGAAGCGCGGGGTGTGCACGCGGGTGATGATCGTCACCCCGCGCAAGCCGAACTCCGCTCTGCGCAAGGTGGCGCGCGTGCGGCTGGTTTCGGGTGTCGAGGTCACTGCCTATATCCCCGGAATCGGGCACAATCTGCAGGAGCACTCCGTGGTCCTGATCCGGGGCGGGCGGGTCAAGGATCTGGCCGGTGTCCGCTACCACGTGGTGCGCGGGGCCAAGGACACGCTCGGTGTCGACGATCGGCGTCGGGCGCGATCGAAGTACGGCACCAAGCGGCCGAAGACCTGAGGGTCGTCACCGGCCAGCTCGTAGCGGGATTAGTTTCAGGGAGCCCACGAAATGCCTAGACGTAGCGTAAGTACGCAGCGGCGCGACGTGCGCGATGCGCGATTTCGCGACCCGCTTGCGGGACGGTTCATCAACAGCATGCTGATGCGCGGCAAGAAGTCGCTGGCGGCACGCACCTTCTATCAGGCCCTCGACTTCATGGAAGGCAAGGGAGACGGCGAGCCGATCGAGATGTTCCACAAGGCGGTGGCCAACATCAAGCCGATGCTGGAAGTGAAGTCGCGGCGCGTGGGCGGATCCACCTACCAGGTGCCGGTGGAGGTTCGCGACGACCGGCAGCTCGCGCTCGCGATCCGCTGGCTGCTGCAGTTCGCGCGCGCGCGTCGCGGGCGTTCGATGGCCGAACGGCTGGGCGCGGAGCTTCTGGACGCCTACAACAACACCGGCTCGGCCGCAAAGAAGAAAGAGGACACGCACCGCATGGCCGAGGCCAATCGGGCGTTCGCCCACTACCGCTGGTAGACGGCAGCGTTGGTAGACGAAGGGCACAGACGGCACACTGATGGCGGAACGGACGAATCGGCGTGAATCGGCGCGGTCTCATCCACTGGAGCGGACGCGCAACATCGGCATCATGGCGCACATCGATGCCGGCAAGACCACCACGACCGAGCGCATGCTCTATTACACCGGTCGCAAGCACAAGCTCGGAGAGGTGCACGACGGCCAGGCCGAGATGGACTGGATGGAGTTGGAGAAGGAGCGCGGTATCACCATCACCGCAGCCGCCACCTCCTGCCCGTGGCGGGAGCATGCCATCAACATCATCGACACGCCCGGTCACGTGGACTTCACCGTGGAGGTGGAGCGCTCGCTGTGCATCCTGGACGGGGCCGTGGCGGTATTCTGCGCGGTCGGCGGCGTGGAGCCGCAGAGCGAGACGGTGTGGAAGCAGGCCACCCGCTACCGGGTCCCTCGGATTGTGTTCGTCAACAAGATGGATCGCACCGGAGCGCGTTTCTCGGACGTGGTCGACGAGTTGCACGACAAGCTCGGGGCCGACGCCGTGCCGATCCAGATCCCGGTGACCGAGGGCCCGGGCTTCGCAAGCCTCATCGATCTGGTTTCGATGCAGCTCGTCGAGTGGGAGGACACCGGTCAGGGTACGGAGTACCGCGCCCGGCCGATCGCCGCCGATCTCCTTCCGACCGCGGAGGCGCACCGCATCGAGCTTCACGAGAAGCTCGCCGACCACGACGACTCGTTCATGGAGGAGTATCTGGACGGCGCGGAATTCTCTCCGGAACGCGTGCGGCAGGTGATCAGGAAGGCCACCTGCGCCGGCGAACTGTTCCCGGTGCTGTGCGGCGCGGCATTCAAGAACAAGGGAGTCCAGTTGCTCCTGGATGCGGTCGTCGAATACCTGCCTTCACCTCTGGACAAGGAACCCGTGTCGGGCATCCGGCCCGCCGACGGTGAATACGTCGACCGCAAGCCTGCCGATGACGAGCCGTTTTCGGCGATGGCCTTCAAGGTCACCACGGACCCCTACGTGGGCCGGCTCACGTATGTCCGCGTCTATTCGGGCGTGTTGCAGTCAGGCTCATACGTGTTCAACGCGACCGCCGATGTGCGCGAACGCGCCACCCGCATCCTGCGCATGCACGCCAATCGACGCGAGGAAGTCGATGCGCTGCGTACCGGCGACATCGGCGCCGTGGTAGGCGCACGGCGCACGACCACCGGCGACACGCTGTGCGACGCCGATGCCCGACTGTTGCTCGAGTCGATGGTGTTTCCCGACCCGGTCGTGTCCATCGCCATCGAGCCGAAGTCGAAGGCCGAGTCCGACAAGCTCGGCCTCGCTTTGCGCGCGTTGTCCGAGGAGGATCCGACCTTCCACGTACGCTACGACGCGGAGGTCGGCCAGACGATCATCTCCGGGATGGGCGAGTTGCATCTGGACGTGCTGGTGCAGCGGCTTCTGCGCGAGTATTCGGTGGACGCCGATGTCGGACGGCCCGAGGTGGCCTACCGGGAGGCGCTCACCAGGGCGACCGAGTCCGAAGGGCGTTTCGTGCGTCAGACCGGCGGCCGCGGGCAGTACGGTCACGTCGTGATGCGGTTCGAGCCGTTGCCGCCGGGTGCCGGGTTCGCGTTCGAGAGCAAGATCATTGGCGGCGCCGTGCCCAAGGAGTACATTCCGGCGGTGCAGAAGGGAATCGCCCAGGCCAAGGAGACCGGGTCGATCGCCGGGTATCCGATGGTCGACTTTCGAGCCGTCTTGCTTGATGGCTCGTACCACGAGGTCGACTCCAGCGAGGTCGCCTTCAGCGTGGCGGCCACGATGGCGTACCACGAAGCCGTGCGCCGCGCCGGCCCTGCGATCCTGGAGCCGATCATGGATGTGGAGGTGTGCGCGCCCGACGAGTATCTGGGAGACGTGATCGCGGACCTGGGTGCCCGTTCGGGTCAGATCGGATCCGTGGACGACCGCTTCGGCGGCAAGGTCGTCACGGCCGGCGTGCCCCTGAGGTGCATGTTCGGGTATGCTACCGCGCTGCGTTCGATGACGAGCGGGCGCGGCAACCATACGATGCAGTTCGCTGCCTACCGCCGGGTACCCGCCGCGGTGCAGGAAGAGATCATTCAGCGCGCAGGGCGCGCTGCGGAACGGAACCAGACTCCCGTAGCTTGAGGAGTCCAGGGCTAGTCGAGGAGAACAGGTCAAGGAGACACAAGGGATGGCAAAGGAGAAATTCGATCGCACCAAACCGCACATGAACGTCGGCACCATCGGTCACGTCGACCATGGAAAGACGACGCTGACCGCGGCGATCACCCAATACTGCGCCAACAAGTACGGCGACAAGGTGATGACCTACGACCAGATCGACAACGCGCCCGAAGAGAAGGCGCGCGGCATCACCATCAACACCCGGCACGTCGAGTATCAGAGCGAAGACCGACACTACGCCCACGTCGACTGCCCGGGCCATGCCGACTACATCAAGAACATGATCACGGGCGCCGCCCAGATGGACGGGGCCGTGCTGGTCGTGTCGGCCCCTGACTCGGTCATGCCGCAGACGCGCGAGCACATCCTGCTTGCCCGTCAGGTCGAAGTGCCGTCGATCATCGTGTTCCTCAACAAGGTCGACATGGTCGACGACGAGGAACTGCTGGAGCTGGTCGAGGAGGAGATCAAGGATGTTCTCAACCAGTACGACTTCCCGGGCGACGACACGCCGATCATCAAGGGATCGGCCCTTGCCGCGATGGAGAACCCGGACGACGCGGAGGCGAACCAGCCGATCGAAGCGTTGCTGACCGCCATGGACTCCTACTTCCCGTTGCCCGAGCGTGAGGTGGATCAGGACTTCCTGATGCCGATCGAGGATGTCTTCTCGATCGCGGGCCGCGGCACGGTCGTCACCGGCCGCGTGGAGAGCGGTCGCGTCAAGGTCGGCGAGACGGTGGAGATCGTCGGCATCCGGGACACCGAGAAGACCGTGGTGACCGGCGTCGAGATGTTCAACAAGCTGCTTGACGAGGGACAGGCCGGCGACAACATCGGAGCGCTGTTGCGCGGCGTGGAGCGCAGCGACGTCGAGCGCGGCCAGGTTCTGGCCAAGCCCGGCTCCATCACCCCGCACCGCCAGGTGAAGGCGCAGGTGTACGCGCTCACCAAAGATGAGGGCGGCCGCCATTCGCCGTTCTTCGCCGGGTATCGGCCGCAGTTCTACTTCAGAACGACTGACATTACCGGCAGCGTTACCCTCCCCGAGGGCAAGGAAATGGTCATGCCCGGCGACAGCACCGAGCTCAGCATCGACCTGATCAACACGATCGCCGTCCAGCGTGGATTGCGGTTCGCCATTCGCGAAGGCGGGCGCACCGTCGGCGCGGGCGCGGTGACCGAGATCCTGGACTGAGGCGACGGGAGAGGCTGGCTGGTACCGGACGATGGCTACGGAACGGATTCGGGTGCGGCTGCGTGGGTTCGACATAGAACTCGTGGATCAGAGTTCGCGGGCGATCGTGCAGACCGTGCAGAAAGCGGGAGCGCGCGTCGCGGGTCCGATCCCGCTGCCGACCCGGATCAACAAATTCACGGTGCTCCGATCCCCGCACGTATACAAGAAGTCGCGCGAGCAGTTCGAGATGAGGACCCACAAGCGGCTCATCGACATCCTGGAGCCCAGCAGCGCCGTCATGGATGCGCTGATGAAGCTCGAGTTGCCGGCCGGCGTCGACGTCGAGATCAGGCAGTAGGGAGCGTGCGGCGTGGTAGCGGTAGTTGGCGTCAAGGTGGGCATGACGCAGGTATTCGACGACGATGGCACGGTGCGTCCCGTGACGCTGGTGCGTGTCGAACCCAATGTCGTGATCGGTACTCGCGGCGCCGAAGGCGACGGGTATGATGCTCTGGTCCTCGGCTGGGGGACGGCCCGCAAGCGCCAGGTGACGAAGCCGTATGCGGGTCAGTTCCCGGAAGGCATCGATCCGATGCGCCGCATCATGGAGCTGCGTGGGTTCGACGGGGAGTTCGAGGTCGGGAAGCCGCTGGACCTGTCCATCTTTTCCGGCCGGCGCTTCGTGGACGTGCAGGGTGTGTCGCTCGGAAAGGGATTCCAGGGCGTGATCAAACGTCACGGGTTTCGGGGTGGCCGCGCGACGCACGGCTCGAAGTTCCATCGCACCGGGGGTTCCACCGGACAATCCGCGTGGCCGTCGCGGGTGCTGAAGGGCACGCGCATGGCGGGGCGGATGGGCGGCCGGCGCGCCACGGTGCAGAACCTCGAGCTGTTGCGGGTCGACCAGGAGCGGCGGCTGCTGGTGATCGCCGGACCGATTCCCGGCCGCCGCGGCGGGCACGTGCTGGTTGCGAGCGCGAAGAAGAAGCAGGGCGGCGGCAACGGCAGCGGCACGTTACCCGCAGGGAGTTCGGAATGACGGTTCCGGTGGTAGGCCCGGACGGCAGTCCGGCCGGAGAGATCGAGTTGGACGACCGGGTCTTCGATATCGAGGTCTCGGACGGCGCGATCCATGCAGCGCTGCGCAACGAGCTTGCCAATCAGCGCGTTGGCACGGCGGCGACCAAGCGCCGCGGCCAAGTCCGTGGTGGTGGCCGCAAGCCGCACCGGCAGAAGGGTACGGGGCGCGCCCGCGCGGGATCGAGGCGATCGCCGCTGTGGGTCGGCGGCGGCATCACCTTCGGTCCGCAGCCCCGCGACTACGGGTATCGCATACCGCGCAAGGTGAAGCGACTGGCGATACGGTCGGTGCTCACCTCCAAGTGCCGGGGGAACCAGTTGATGGTCGTCGACGGCGTGCAGGCCGCGTCGGGCCGCACCCGTGAGCTCGCGGCGACGCTGGATACCCTGTCACCGGGACTCAAGACCGTGTTGGTGTTGGGTGGCGACGATCCGATGACGCGCCGCGCAGGGCGCAACCTGTCCTCACTGCGCATTCTCTCCAGCCAACGGCTCCGGGTGCACGAACTGCTGTATGGAGACCGGGTGTTGGTGCAGCGTGATGCGGTCGGGCAGTTGAACGCCGGGTACGGCGGCGCCGGCGACGGCGCCCAGGCCGACGGCGCCCAGGCCGACGGCGCAGGTCCGGAGGCCGACGATGCCGGGTGAAATAATCATCGAGCCGCTGGTGACGGAGAAGTCCAACTCCTTGCGCGAGTCGCGGAAGTACAGCTTCCGGGTCAGTCCGCGCGCCTCCAAGCAAGAGGTGCTCGCGGAGGTCCGGCGGCTCTTCAACGTCCAGCCGGTTCGCTGCAACATCATCAATGTTCCCCGCAAGCCGAAGCGGGTTCGCTACCGTCGGGGTTACACCGCCTCTTGGAAGAAGGCGATCGTGACCCTGTCGGGTGACCAGACCATCGAGATCTTCGAGGGCGTCTGATGCCAGTACGCAACCGCAAGCCGACGACACCGTCGTCCCGCTATACCACCGTTCGAGACTATTCCGAGTTGAGCGGGGAGAGACCGGAGAAGCGGCTCACCGAAGCTCGGCCCTATCACGCCGGCCGCTCCAAGGGGCGAATCAGCGTTCGCCGCAAGGGCGGGCAGCACAAGCGTCAGTATCGCGTCGTGGACTTCAAGCGGGACAACCACGGCGTACCGGGCACGGTTCAATCGATCCAATACGATCCGAACCGCAGCGCGGATCTGGCGCTGGTGGTGTTCGCCGACGGGGACAAGCGCTATCTGTTGTCGCCCCGTGGCCTGCGCGTCGGCGCGACCGTGCAAAGCGGGCCCGGCTCGCCGATCGAGATCGGCAATTCCCTGCCGATAGGTGACTTGCCGCTGGGTATCGCCATCCACAACGTGGAGATGACGCCGGGGCGCGGCGGCCAGTTGGTGCGTGCCGCCGGCAACAGCGCCACCCTGGTCGCCCGGGAGGCCGAGTACGCCACGGTGCGGTTGCCGTCCGGGGAGACACGTCTGGTCCATGTCCGCTGCATGGCCTCGATCGGCGAGATCGGAAACCAGGACCACATGAATGTTTCGCTGGGAAAGGCCGGCCGGGCGCGCTGGATGGGGCGACGGCCCAAGGTTCGCGGAGTGGCGATGAACCCGGTCGACCATCCGCACGGTGGCGGCGAGGGCAAGGCGTCCGGAGGGCGCCATCCGGTGTCTCCCTGGGGAAAGTTGACGAAGGGGATGAAGACGCGGAAAAAGCGCAAGCGTTCCAGCGACTTCATTGTCGGCAAGCGCTGATGACCGTGCGCGAGACCGGAAGGATGACGAGGTAGGATTATGTCACGATCGATCAAGAAGGGGCCGTTCGTGTCACCGGGTCTGTTCAAGCGGGTGATCGAAGCCTCCAAGTCCACCGGCAAGCAGATGGTCAAGACCTATTCGCGGTGCTCGACGATCATCCCGCAGATGGTCGGGATGACCATCTCGGTCTACAACGGCAAGAACTGGATTCCGGTCTACATCACGGAGAACCTGGTGGGGCACAAGCTGGGCGAGTTCGCTCCGACGCGGGTGTTCCGCGGTCATGCCGGGTCGGATCGCAAGGCGGTACGGCGCTGATGGTCAGGGGCAAGCGAGGCTACACGGCGCACGGCCGGTTTCTGCGGATTTCGCCGAGCAAGGTCCGTCCGCTCGCCGATCTGGTCCGTCGCCAACCCTACGCCGAGGCGCTGGCGCTGCTGGAGACGATGCCGCACAAGGGTGCCGCGCTCCTGCGCAAGACGATCAAGTCGGCCGGCGACAACGCGCTGTTTCACAACGAGGATCTCGACGAGGAGACCTTGTACGTCCGTGAACTCCAGGTGCTCGACGGCCCGCGCCTGAAGCGCATCTGGGTGCGTGGGCGTGGCCGAGCAGATCGCCAGATGAGCCGCCTCTGCCATATCTCGGTAGCGGTGGAGGAGATGAGCTAGTATGGGACAAAAGGTCAACCCGATCGGGCTGCGGATGGGGATCAACCAGTCCTGGCGCAGCAAGTGGTACGTGGATCCGCGTGAGTACGCGGCGACGCTGCACGAGGATCTGGCGTTGCGCAAGACGATCGATACCGCTCAGGAGACACGCGGCGCGGACATCGCCCAGGTCGAGATCATCCGCCACCCTCAGCGTATCGCACTGATCATCCACACCGGCCGTCCCGGCGTGGTGATCGGCGCCAAGGGCCAGAACATCGAGCGGCTGGGTTCCAAGCTGCAGCGCCAGGTCGGCAAGAAGATCCAGATCAAGATCAAGGAGATCCAGCGGCCCGAGACCAACGCTCAGCTCGTCGCGATGAACATCGCGCGGCAACTGCGGGGGCGGGCGTCCTTCCGGCGGGTCATGAAGATGGCGATCAACAACGCGATGCGGGCCGGCGTGCAGGGCATAAAGATTCGAGCCGCCGGGCGGCTGAACGGCGCCGAAATGTCGCGCGTCCAACAGTACAAGGAGGGCCGCATCCCGCTGCACACGTTCCGCGCGGATATCGACTACGGATTCGCCGTGTCGATCACGACCGTCGGTACGCTGGGCATCAAGGTATGGGTCTTTCACGGCGAGGTGTTTGGCCGTGACAAGAAGGACGACGCGGGTCTGCTCCTGAAACGGCAGCGCGGCCGTGAGGAGGCAGCGTAACCGATGCTGGCTCCGAAGAGAGAGAAGTTTCGCAAGCGTCAGCGCGGGGGTCCGTCGCGGCGCGGCGGGGAGCGCCAGCAGGACCTGGCGTTCGGGGACTTCGGCTTGATCGCGCTCGAGCACAAGTGGATCACAAACCGGCAGATCGAGGCCGCGCGGGTGGCCATGACCCGGCACGTGAAGCGGGGAGGCAAGGTATGGATACGGATCTTTCCTGACATGCCCTACACCATGAAGCCTGCCGAAACGCGCATGGGAAAGGGCAAGGGAAACGTGGAGTACCACGTCGCGCCTGTCAGGCGCGGTACGGTGATGTTCGAGCTCGCCGGCGTGGAGAACGATCTGGCCCGCGAGGCGCTCACGCTTGCGGGCAGCAAGCTGCCGATCAAGACGACGATCTGCGCACGCGGCAGCGTGTTCGGAGCACAGGCGCGAGGCTCCGTGTCGGCATGAGGACGGTCGCGTGAAGGAACAGTATGGCGAGCTCGCCTACCCGGAGTTGCTGCTCAAGCACGATGAGCTGGTGGTGGAGTACCGCAAGGCACGGTTCGACGCGGTGGTCGGCCACCTGGACAATCCGGTCAGCGTCCGCGTGCTGCGGCGAAGGCTGGCTCGCGCCAAGACGATAGTCAATGAGTACGAATTGGGGATCAGACAGCGATGAGCAGTACGGGATGAGTAGTACGGAACGTCTCCGCGTGCTGGCCGGAACGGTCGTCTCGGACCGCATGGACAAGACGATCGTGGTCCTGGTCAGTTCGCAGAAGCGCCACCCGATGTACGAGAAATACATCCGCAGGTCCAAGCGTGTGAAGGCGCACGACGCGGAGAACGAGTGCAATATCGGCGACCGCGTCAGAGTCGTGGAGTCGCGGCCGCTGAGTCGCGACAAGCGGTGGCGGCTGCTGGAGATCGTGGAACGGAGCGGCTGATGGTACAGGCGATGAGTTATCTCAACGTCGCTGACAACAGCGGCGCCAAGCGCGTGCAGTGCATCAAGGTGCTCGGCGGCACGCGCCATGTAAGCGCCGGCGTCGGCGACCGGATCGTGGTAACGGTCAAGACCGCAATACCCTCGGCCACGGTGCGAAAGGGGACGGTCGTGCGGGCGGTGATCGTCCGCACGAGGAAGGAGACGCGTCGAGTCGACGGCACCTACATCCGCTTCGACGACAACGCCTGCGTCCTGATCGACGAGGCCGGCAATCCGTCCGGAAAGCGCATCTTCGGGCCGGTTGCGCGGGAGTTGCGCGATCGTGACTACATGAAGATCGTCTCCCTGGCGCCGGAGGTGCTGTAACGTGGCGCGCAAGCGTGGAGCCGGTGGAGCGCAGGTCAGGACACGGCTGCGCCGCGATGACCAGGTGGTGGTGATCGCCGGCAGGGAGCGGGGAAAGACCGGCCGCGTGCTGCGCGTCGACATCGACCGGCAGCAGGTGGTCGTGGAAGGGCTCAATCTGGTGAAGAAGGCCATTCGACCCACTCAGCAGCGTCAGCAGGGAGGGATTTCGGAGATCGAAGCTCCGATCCACCTGTCGAACGTGATGGTGAGCACGTCCGAGGGGCGTTCGAGGATCCGGTATGAGAAAGGTGCTGCAGCCACCTCCGGTGCATCCACCCCCGGTGCGGGCACCTCCGGAGGGGACGCTCGCCGTGTCGCCGTGCGTACGGGGCAGGAGTTGTGAGCAAGAACAAGACCGGCAACGGAACGGCGAACGGGAACGGCGGCTCACGCCCCGGGTACCCGCCACGCCTGCGCGCCGTCTATCGGGACACGGTGGTGCCCGCACTGATCGAGGAGTTCAACTACGACAGCATCATGCAGGTGCCCAGGCTGACCAAGATACTGCTGAGCATGGGCGTTGGCATGGCCCCGACCAATCGCCAGATCCTCGACACCGCGGTCACCGAGCTCACGCTGATCGCCGGCCAGCGGGCGGTGACCACGCGCGCACGGCGCTCGATCGCGGCTTTCAAGATCCGGGCCGGGATGGAGATCGGGGCGATGGTGACCCTTCGCGGTGACCGGATGCTGGAGTTTTTCGATCGTTTCGTGAACGTCGCGGTGCCCCGCATCAAGGACTTCCGCGGTCTGTCCCCCAACTCGTTCGACGGTCGAGGCAACTACTCGGTGGGCGTCGATGAACAGATCATCTTCTCCGAGATCGACTACGATCGCATCGACTCGATCCACGGACTCAACATCAACATCGTTACGTCGGCGCGTTCCGACCGGGAGGGCCGCAGTCTCCTCGCCGGATTGGGAATGCCGTTCCGCGGCGAGTGACGGCCTGGAACACGGTGAAGAGGATTACGATGGTACGGACCGCGACCGGCGGGTACGGCGGGGAGAGAACCCGGTCCCGCTCACGGACGATGGAGGCATAGGTGGCACGCAAGGCACTGATCGTGCGCGCGCAGCGCAAACCCAAATTCTCGACACGCAAGGTCAACAGGTGCCGCTGTTGCGGCCGCCCACGCGGGTATATTCGTCGTTTCGAGATGTGTCGGATCTGCTTCAGGGATCTCGCCAGCCGGGGACTCATACCCGGCGTGACGAAGTCGAGCTGGTAGTCCCATGGGTGTAACCGATCCGGTGGCGGACATGCTGACCAAGATCCGCAACGCGGGCATGGCCGGCCATGAGAGCGTGGAAATCGTGCCTTCGAAGTTCAAGTTGGAGATCGTGAAGACGTTGAAGACCGAAGGCTTCGTGCGGAATTTCAAGCGCGCCGGTCAGGACGGTCAGGGACCGGTGCGCGTGTTCCTCAAGTACGACGACCAGCGCAGGCCGGTCATCCGCGGAATGGTGCGTATCTCGAAACCCGGACGTCGGGTGTATCGGAGCTATCGGACCATGCCTCGCATCCTGAACGGGTATGGGACGCTGATCGTCTCCACGTCGTCGGGCGTGATCACCGGTCGCAAGGCCGCTCAGCAGCAGGTCGGCGGCGAGCTGATCTGCAGCGTGTGGTAGTCGGATGTCACGTATAGGAGTGCTGCCGATTCCGGTGCCGACAGGAGTCGAAGTGGCGGTGCAGGGCAGCCAGGTGGACGTTGCCGGTCCCAAGGGCACGCTCAGCACGTCCCTGCCCGGCGTCGTACGGGTCGATGTCGGGGACGGGACGATCGCCGTCAACCGAGCCGACGATGAACGATCTTCGCGGGCGATGCACGGTCTGACCCGCAACTTGATCGCCAACATGGTGACGGGGGTGTCGACGGGGTTCAGGCGGGAGCTTCTCATCAACGGGGTGGGGTACCGCGCGGAGGTGCAGGGACAGACCCTGGTCGTCGACGCCCGCTACTCGCGGCCGGTCCATCTGCCGATTCCGGCCGACCTTCTGGTACAGGTGGAGGGCGGCAATCGCATCCTGATCTCCGGAGTCGACAAGCAGCGTGTCGGCCAGTTCGCCTCGGATGTCCGCGCGGTCCGGCCGCCCGAACCGTACAAGGGCAAGGGCATCCGCTACGCGGATGAGCACGTGCGCCGCAAGGTAGGAAAGTCGGCCGTGGGAGGTAGCGACTGATGGGTGCGCCGGCCAAAGTGGTGCGTCGCCTTCGCCGCAAGCGGAGCATTCGTGGTAAGCTGCACGGCACCGCCGGGCGGCCGCGGATGACGGTGTTCAAGAGCAACCGGTACACCTACGTTCAGGTGATCGACGACGATGCGGAGCGTACCGTGGTGGCGGTTTCGAACCGGGAAGCCGCGGTCGACGTGCCCAACCGGGTGTCCGATCTCGGCCGGCTCGGTGAACTCGCGGGCGAACGATTGCGCACGAACGGGATACAGAGTGTGGTGTTCGATCGCAACGGCTATCCCTATCACGGCAAGATCAAGGCGATCGCGGACGGCGCGCGCAAGTCCGGCATCGTACTGTAAGGATTTCGAGGGGTAACGGTGGGCGACAGAGACCGGGAACGCGGCGACCGGGGTGAGGGATACGAGAAGCTCGTTCGCCTCAACCGAATTGCCAAGGTAGTCAAGGGAGGCCGCAGATTCTCGTTTTCTGCGGTGATGGTGGTCGGCGATCGCAACGGCCATGTCGGCTTCGGATTCGGCAAGGCCGCCTACGTGGCCGACGCCATTCGCAAGGGTTCGGAACGGGCGCGCCACAACATGGTGACAGTCCCGATGCGGGGCGGCACCCTGCCGCACCAGGTCAACGGCGTGTTCAAGGGGGCGAAAGTGCTCCTGAAGCCCGCGGCTCCGGGAACCGGCGTGATCGCCGGCGGTCCGGTGAGGGCGGTGCTAGAGGCGGCCGGCGTCCGTGATGCGCTCAGCAAGTCGCTGGGCTCGCAGAACTCGATGAACCTGGTGAAGGCCGTGTTCCAGGGGCTCGATCAGATCATGGAGGCGTCCGAAGTTGCCTCCCGTCGTGGCAAGACCGTGCCGGAGCTGTGGCGATAGTGGCTGCCCGCGGCACCGAGGGCCCACTGCGGATCCCTGACGGCTCGCGCGTGCGAGTGACGCTGGCCCGAAGCGTCATCGGGCGCAGTCCCAGGCATCGGGCAACGGTCGAGGCGCTCGGTCTGCGCGGCATCGGGTCGTCCGCCGAGCACGTTGCCTCCGCGCCGGTCGTCGGCATGATCCGCAAGGTACGCTACCTGCTTGCGATCGAGGAGATCACATGAGCGACGCACCTGACAGGGATAGCAATGAGCCCGGTGTTGTCAGTGAGCCCGGTGAGGCGGACACGCCGCGGATCCGCCGTCCGGCCGGCGCTGCGCGCAAGCGGCGCGTCGTCGGTCGCGGCTCCGCGGGCAGGCGTGGCGGCACGTCGGGCCGTGGAACCAAGGGACAGCGGGCCCGCGCCGGCAGCGGCGTTCGCCCCGGCTTCGAGGGCGGCCAGATGCCGCTGTACCGGCGAATCGCGCGCCGCGGATTCAGCAATCACCCGTTCCGGAACATCCCCGAGGTCGTGGACGTCCGCGACCTCAACCGTTTTGCGGAAGGGGCCACCGTCGACCGGCAGGCGCTCGTGGAAGCCGGCATGATCGGATCGGCCGGGGTACCGATAAAGCTGTTGGGCTCCGGAAACCTCGAGCGGGCGCTCACCGTGCGCATCGATCGGGCGTCGTCCGGCGCTTGCCGGAAGGTGACTGCGGCGGGCGGCACGATCCAACTGACCGGTGCCGCATCCGCCGATGCGCCCGATGGCGCTTCGGCGTCGGACGAGCCCGTGGCCGACGAGTCTGACTGATGGCAAATCCGCTGCTCGACATCTTTCGAATCCGTGACCTGCGGCAACGGATCCTGTTCACGGTAATGATCCTGGTGATATTCCGCATCGGCGCCTTTCTGCCGATCCCGGGGATCGATGTCGGCACCGTGAAGAACTTCTACGCTGCGCAACAGTCGGGCGGCATCGGCATCACGGACTACTTCGACTTCTTCTCGGGAGGCGCGTTCACCAATTTCTCCGTCTTCATGTTGGGGATCGTCCCTTACATCACCACGTCGATCATGATGCAGCTCCTGGTCCTGGTGTTCCCGAAACTGAAGAAGGTTTCCCAGGAAGAGGGCGGCAAGAAGCGCATCCAGCGGTACACCCGGATCGCCACGGTCGGCGTCTGCATCATTCAGTCGTTGACGGTCACGACCTTCGCAGGCCAGATCCCCGGCGCGATCATCATGGACCGGATCCCCTTCACGATCCTTGCGACGGTGACCGTGACGGCCGGCACGATCTTCCTGATGTGGCTGGGCGAGCAGATCACGCAGCGCGGCATCGGCAACGGGATTTCGCTCTTGATCTTCGCCGGGATCGTCGCCCGCATCCCCGACGCGATCTACATCATGATCAACCAGGTGCAGCGTGGCGACCTGAATCCCGTCTTCTTCGTGCTCGTGCTCGGCGCGTTCGTCGGCGTGATCTCGCTGGTGATCTATGAACAGCAGGGCCAGCGAAGGATCCCCGTCAACTATGCCAAGCGGGTGATCGGTCGCAAGGTCTATGGCGCGCAGAACGCCTACCTCCCGTTCCGGATCAATCCCTCGGGTGTCATCCCGGTGATATTCGCGTCCTCGGTCCTGATCTTCCCGCTGCAGATCGCGCAGAACCTGGGCGGCGGCGTACCGTGGCTCTCGCGCTTCGCAGCATGGCTGACGCCGAACGGCGTGCCGTACATGCTGTTCTACGCGCTGCTGATCGTGTTCTTCGCCTACTTCTATACGCAGGTCACGCTGAACCCGGTCGAGATCAGCAAGCAGATCCGTGAGAACGGCGGCTCGATCCGCGGCATCAGCTCCGACAACATGACGGAGTACCTGACGCGCATCCTGAACCGGATCATCCTGCCGGGAGCTCTGTTCCTTGCGGTCATCGCCATCATTCCTTCGATCATCCAGGCGTTGTTCCGGTTTCCGTCCAGCGTGGCCTTCCTGATGGGCGGCACGTCGCTGTTGATCATGGTCGGCGTCGACCTGGATACGATGAGTCAGATCGAGGGGCATCTGAAGATGCACCACCACGACGGCATCGTCCGCAAGGGCCGCGTACGGGCCCGCAATCTGTAGAGGTCATCATGAAGGTCAGGGCGAGCGTGAAGAAGATGTGCGCGAAGTGTAAGGTGATCAGGCGTCGCGGCGTGGTCCGCGTTATCTGCGATAACCCGAAACACAAACAGCGACAGGGGTAACGAAATGGCAAGGATCGCGGGAATCGACCTGCCGAACAAGCACGTGAGCGTGGGCTTGACCTACATCTACGGAATCGGAGCGCCTTCGGCGGCTGCGATCTGTGAAAAGACCGGGATCGCCCGGGACCGGTTGCTGAACGACCTGGCACCGGAGGAGGTCAACGAGCTGCGCCGCGTGATCGAGAGCGACTACGTGGTGGAAGGGCCGCTGCGCACGGAGGCGTCGCTCAACATCAAGCGGCTGATGGACATCGGCTGCTACCGGGGCATTCGCCACCGGCGCGGCCTGCCGGTGAGGGGACAGCGCACGCGAACCAACGCACGCGCCCGCAAGGGCAGCAAGAAAACGGTCGCGGGCAAGAAGAGAGCGCCCACGGCCAAGTGACGGACAGAGCGTGATTGGGCGGACAAGACTGACAAAGGACGGTTGCGAGTAACGTAGATGGCAAAATCGAAAGGGAAACGGGACCGAGCGGTCAGCGAAGGGAACGTCTACATCCAGGCGACCTTCAACAACACGATCGTGACGATCACCGACTTGATGGGAAACGCGGTGTCATGGGCTTCGGCGGGATCTCTCGGGTTCCGCGGAGCTAAGAAGTCCACTCCGTTCGCGGCGCAGACAACGGCGGAGACGGCCGCGCGGAAGGCGATGGACTACGGGCTGATGGAGGTCAACGTGTTCGTCAAGGGTCCCGGGGGGGGCGGCGAATCGGCGGTCCGGTCGCTCGGGGCGCTCGGCCTCCGCGTGCGCACGATCCGGAACATCACGCCGATTCCGCACAACGGCTGCCGGCCGCAGAAGAAGCGGAGGGTGTAGCGATGGCTCGCTACATCGGCCCCGCCTGCCGGCTGTGCCGAGCGGAGGGGGTAAAGCTGTTCCTCAAGGGATCGCGCTGCCATTCCGAGAAGTGTCAGATCACGAAACGGCGTGGCAAGCCGGGCAAGGCGCCGCGCGCGCGCATGCAGAAGCTCTCCGACTACGGCATGCAGCTTCGCGAGAAGCAGCGCGTGAAGCGCACGTACGGCATGCTGGAAAAACAGTTCCGCATCTTCTTCGAGCGCGCCAACCGGGAGCGCGGCGTTACCGCCGAGAACCTGGTGCGCATGTTGGAACAGCGGCTCGACAACGTGGTGTACCGCATGCACTTCGCGGGTTCACGCAAGCAGGCACGGCAGCTCGTGTCGCACGGACACGTCCTGGTCAACGACAAGCGGGTGACGATCCCGAGCTACATGGTACAGAAGGACGACGTGCTCGAGCTGCGGGAGCGGGGCAAGATGATGACGGCCGTCAAGGACAGCCTGAAGGAGTATTCTCGCTCCGGGACGCTGCCGTGGCTGGAGGTCGATCCGGATGCGGTGCGGGGCCGGGTACTGGCTCTGCCACGGAGGGCCGACGTACCGGATCTCGAAGGCGTCAACGAGCAGCTGATCGTCGAGCTGTATTCGAAGTGAGGGTCTGATGGCGAGAAAAAACCTCCTGAAGGGGCTCAATCGTCCGACCGGCATGGTGTTCGAGCACACCGACGTGGACGCCTCCTACGGAAAGTTCATCGCGTATCCGTTCGAGCGTGGCTACGGCGCGACTATCGGCAACAGCCTGCGGCGCATTCTGCTCTCGGGAATCCAGGGGTACGCGATCACGGCCGTGCGCATCGCCAGCCGCGAGGAGGATGGGTCGTCGCACACGGTTTCCAGTGAATTCGAGCCCATCCCGCATGTCGTCGAAGATACACCCGACATCATCAACGCGCTGAAGCAGGTCAGGCTGGCGCTGGACGAAGGGGTTGAGGAGCGGACGGTGTACGTGGAAGTCTCCGGCCCCAAGACGCTGGTCGCCGGCGATCTGGCGGCGGACACGGGCATAGTGGTGACCACGCCGGAATTGGCGATCGCCACCCTCATGGAAAACGCGAATCTCGAGATCGAGGTGCAGGTCGAGTTCTCGCGGGGCTATCTGCCGGCGGAGAACAGCGAGCGCTTCATCGATGTCGTCGGCACGATACCGATCGACGCTCTGTTCTCGCCGATCACGCGAGTGAAGTACGCCGTGGAGAACACCCGGGTCGGCCAGCGAACGGACTACGACAAGCTGGTGCTGGAGGTGTGGACCGACGGCACGCTCAAGCCCGAGGACGCGGTCGCGGAGGCGGCCAAGATCGCCAAGGACCACTACACGATATTCATCAACTTTGAGGAAGAGGAAATCGGCGAGCACGAGGAGCTGGACCTTGAGGATGAACGGCTGCGAGGTTTGCTCGACACTCCGGTGGAGGAACTGGAGTTGTCGGTGCGCTCCAGCAACTGCCTGCGAAATGAGAACATCCGCACGATCGGCGACCTGACCCGCAAGACCGAGGAGGAGATCGCCAAGACCCGCAATTTCGGACGCAAATCCCTCGACGAGATCAAGAAGCGGCTGGAAGAGCGTGGGTTGCACTTGGGCATGAGCGATTACAGCGCGGTGCGACAGCGACTCGCCAGCGGGGAGTCCGTCGGTTCCGCCGAGGATGAGGTGGTCGGTGACGAAGCGGTGAGCGGCACCGAAGCAGAGATCGGCGGCACCGAGGCAGCGGTGGGGACTGCCGCTGCGGGGAGCGGCGATGCGCCGACGGGCGCCGAGGCTTCGGCGCTTGACGAGACCGGGGAGTGACCACCATGCACGGCAACTCGATGCACACCGGGGACGGAGTGAAGTGAGACACCGCGTCGGCTACAATCCGCTCGGCCGGACGCCGAGCCACCGCAAGGCTCTCCATTCCAACATGGTGGCCGCACTGTTCCGGCACGAGCGCATCAGGACCACGCGTGCCAAGGCACTTGCCGTGCGCCGCAGCGCGGAGAAGATGATTACCCGCGCCAAGCACGACAGTGTCCACAGCCGGAGGATCATCGCGCGCCGCCTGCATGATCCGTCGGTGCTTGCCAAGCTGTTCGATGTCCTGGGCCCTCGCTTTCAGAGTCGGCCCGGCGGGTACACCCGTGTGCTGAAGCTCGGCCCCAGGTACGGGGACGCCAGCGAGATGGTCATCCTGGAGTTGCTCGACCGTCCTGCCGAAGCCGAAGAAGCTCCCTGAGAGATCACGGCGGCGCCGCGTAGGCGTCGATCGGAAGGTTCGTGCCGGCGGGTTTGCCGATGAAGCACACGCGAAGCGGCGGTGTCGGGGGTTGCCCGAGCTGAGAGTCGCGACGGCTCGCTGGGTCGACCGCAACCTGTCGGCCTCGACCCGGTTGGCAGTGGGCCTGCTGCTGGCCGTCGGGCTGGTGGCGCAGGGCGACCTGCTGCTGCGCTCGGTTCACGCGATCATCTTCACCGCTCTGGCATGGCTGGCGCAGCCGCGCCTGCGGCTGCGTCGCACCGTGGTGTTCCTGGCCGTGACGGTCGCGTTCAATCTGCTCACCCCGGCCGGTCGCGTCCTGCTGCGGATCGGCGGCTTCGCGGTCACGGAGGGAGCCCTGATCGTCGGTGTGGGGAAGGCTGCAAGCCTGGGCGGACTGCTGTTCATCTCACGGCTCATGATCGATTCGCGGTTGCGTCTGCCGGGAGCGTCGGGAGCGCTGTTCGCCTCGAGCCTCGCGTTCCTTGCTCGTCTCATGGACGACCGCGCGCGCTTCGACCTGCGCCATCCGGTCCGGAGCCTCGACCAGGCCTTGCTGTCCGCCCGGGACGCCGTGCCTCAGGCGGCAACGGCGGGAGGCGGGTCCGGCACGACGACCCTGCTGGGCGGGGCGTGCGTGGCCGCGTTGCTGGCGCTATCTGGCGGTGCGCTCATCTGGAGCCGTCTGCGCGGCTGATCCCGGACGGTTCCTCCTCTGATATACACTGAGCCCGGAGGCGAATGGGGCGGTGCGGAGTAGCGAGGGCGAAGGCAATACGCGGGACGTCATGAGCCTGGAGCAACTGCCGGCCGTCGGTAGCCCGCGCAAACCCGCGAAGCCGGCGGCGCCGGTGACCTCGAGGGCCGGCGACGAGCACCTGGAGGAGTTGCCGCCTGCCCCGGAAGCGGGGGCGTCCGAGTGGTCGGACCCTCGCACGGCGTCAGCCGGAAGCCGGCCGTCTGCCCACATAAGCGTCCATCCGATGCGGGAGTTGCTCGAGCTGGCGGCCAACGATCAGCCGGCGGTCGCCGTGGAGGACGGAGTCTACCGCGTTCAGGCGCACGCCTACGGCGTGGTTCCGGGGCGCGACCCGGGCTTGCGCCGGCTGGCGGCCGCGGTGATCGGCGGTACGGAGGATGCCCATGGTCGGGCCGGCGATGACCTGCCCGTGAGACGCGACGGAGGCGCCGCGCTACAGGTGACCGAGTACGGGATCGAGCTGGATGCGTTCACGGCAGGCGCCGGCGGCGACGAGCCGACCGGCGTGCGCGGGGGGCAACTGGACCGCCTGGGACGCCGGGTGGATGCCGTGGGTGCGGCTCTCCTGGTGCACGGTGAGTCGCGGGGATTTCAACCGCGGCGAGTCACGGGCATTCTGAGCCGGACGGCCCTGCAGCTCGCGTTCGCGGACGAAGATCCGGTGGCGTGCCGCTACTTGGCGCGGCGCGTAGCGCTCGTCGCGGAGGATCCGTTCCGGACGATACCCGAACTGCAACGCCACTTCCCTTCCTCGGCACGCGACCGGATCGGCCGCCTGGCCTTCCTGCCCGCCCGCGCGGGCGGAGAGCCTGCCTACCTCATGCTGGCCGGCGCAAAGGGTGAGGGCGCCTGGGACGTTCACGCGCTCGTGGGGCGACTGGGGCTGGTGGGGGCAGCCGGGCCTCGCGGCCGGACTCCTTGACTTTGCCTGGCGCGGTCCGTACCGTGGGTGACAGCCACTATGGAGGAACGAAATGGGACTGGTATGGTTCTTCATTCTTCCTCTCGCCGGTTTGCTGATCGGCTGGCTCATCCGATGGTCCTACGCAAGATTCGAGCTTGCCTCTGCGGAGCAGGAGGCAAGAAGAGTACTCCAAGACGCGATACGAGAGGCGCAAGAGAAGAAACGTGAAGCCCTCATCGAGACCAAGGACCAGCTCCTCGCCGAGCGCGAGACGCTGGACCGGGAGGCCCGTGATCAACGGCGCGAAATCGAGCGCTACGAACGGAAGATTCGTCAGAGGGAAGAGAGCCTCCAGGAGCGACTTGAGACCCTAGGCCGTCAGGAGCGAGCACTCGCCACGCGCGAGCAGCAGGTACAACAGCGAGAGGACGCCGTCGATCAGGCCGGAGCGGCGTTGAACGCCGAGTTGGAGAAGGTCGCCCAACTCACGGTTGCGGAGGCCAAGCGGCAACTGACCGCGAACATCGAAACGGAAGCCCGCCGGGAGGCGCACGACTTGGTTCGGCGCATCGAGGCGGAGGCGGCAGAAGGTGCCGAGCGGCGTTCGCGCGCCGTCATCATCTCGTCGATGCAGCGGCTGGCCACCGAGGTCACCGCCGAGACCAGCGTCACGTCGGTCGATCTCCCGTCCGACGAGATGAAGGGCCGGATCATCGGCCGCGAAGGCCGCAACATTCGCGCTCTGGAGACCCTGACGGGTGTCGACATCATCATCGACGACACGCCGGAAGCCGTGATTCTCTCCTGCTTCGACCCGGTCCGCAGGGAGACCGCAAAGCTGTCTCTGCATCGGCTGGTATCCGACGGGCGCATCCATCCGGCGCGGATCGAGGAGGTGGTACGGAAGGTGATGCGGGAGCTGGAGCAAACGCTGTTCGAAGAGGGGCAGCGGGTACTGTTCGAGCTCGGCATCCACGACATGCACCCGGACGGAGTGGCGGCGCTCGGTCGCCTGCGTTTTCGAACCAGCTACGGACAGAACCAGCTCGCCCACTCCAAGGAAGCGGCCGTGCTCGCCGGGTTCATCGCCGTCGAGATCGGGGCGGACACGAAGGCGGCAAAACGCGCGGCTCTGCTGCACGACGTGGGCAAGGGCATGGTGTCGGACGGAGAGGTCGGTCACGCCGAGCTCGGCATGGATCTGGCCAAGCGGATCGGTGAGAACGATGTCGTGTGCAACGCGATCGGGTCCCACCACAACGACATCGAGCCAGAGACGGTGGAGGCCATCATCGTCCAGATCGCCGACACCGTCTCGTCCTCGCGGCCCGGAGCGCGCCGGGAAGCGCTCGACAACTACCTCAAGAGGTTGGAGGATCTCGAACGGATCGCTGGCGAGTACGAGGGCGTGGAGAAGACCTACGCGATCCAGGCGGGACGGGAACTGCGCATACTGGTGAGTGCCGACTCGGTTTCGGACCATCGCGCCAGCGAGTTGGGTCGCGCGGTGGCGCGTCGGATTGAAGACGAAGTCACCTATCCCGGCCGCATCAAGGTGACGGTGATTCGCGAAACGCGAATCACCGAGTACGCGCGGTAAACGTTTCGCGGGACCGTCGCCTCCGGCTTGCCCGCCGCGGGCCCATCCTGACCCTGAACCCCTGAACCCATGGAGCCAGTCGGACCTGCCGCCGCCGCGATGTTCCGAAACCCTCGCAAGGAGTCGTCGGCGAAGGTCGGAGTCGTCCTGATCGGCGACATCGTCGGCGACGCAGGCATGCGAGCCGTATTCGCCGGGCTGCGAGGCCTGCAGCGGCGCACCGGCGCTGCGGTGATCGTGGCCAATGGCGAGAACGCCGTCGATGGATACGGACTGACGCCGGAGGTGGTGGACCGCATCCTGGGTTTCGGAGTCCAGGTGATCACGTCAGGCAACCATGTCTGGCAGCATCCGGTGTTGCATCACGCGCTCGACCGGGAACAGCGGTTGCTGCGTCCGGAGAACTACCTGCCCGACGCACCGGGGCACGGATGGTGCGTGGTGCATACGCCGGGGGCTGACGTCGGGGTGCTCAACGTGCAGGGCCGACATGCGCTGCCGTCACCGCGTTGCCCGTTCCAGACCGCGGACAGCGCAGTCGCTGCCCTGCGCGCCAAGACACCCGTGATCATGGTCGACGTGCACGCCGAGTCATCCGAGGAGAAGGAGGCGCTGGCACTCCATCTCGATGGGCGCGTGTCGGCCGTGATCGGCACCCACACGCATGTGACCACGGCCGACGAGCGGATTCTCCCGGGCGGCACCGCCTACATGACCGATGTCGGCATGACCGGCCCTGCCGTAGGGGTGATCGGCTTCGATCAGAGGGTTTCGGTGCGGCGCAGCTTGTCGCAGATGCCCCTGAAGCTCGCGGTGGCCGAGGGGCCCGGCGTGCTCAACGCCGTCCACGTCGAGGTGGACGCCGCCAGCGGTCGAGCGCTGGCGATCGAACGGATGCGAGTCGGCCCGGATTGATGTCGCTCCCCGGCTGCCCGGGGCCGGCAGGCACGGCCGCGGGGGTCGGAGGCGTTCAGCGCTCGAATGAGCCCCGGGTAAGCGGCTTGCCGATATAGATGCCTTCGGGCCCGAGGTAGTCGACGTTGGTTCCATCGATGAGGACCTGGACCGCGTCGACGGTGGGAAGATCGGTGACCGAGTACACGAGCTGCTTCAGCCGGCCGAGCAGTGCTTCCTGTCCGAGCGAGCTGAAACGGAACCCCTGGCCGAGATCGATGACCGCGGTCCCGTCCTGGACGGATACACGGTGCAGCTCCACATCCTCCGGGAGCAGGCTGATGAGGTCGAGACCTTCCTCCGCATCCGTGGGCCCCGCCAGGAGCTCGCGCAGCGTCGCCGTCAGCGGTGCGGCATCGGCGCTGACCGTCCGTTGAACGCCGTGGAGGCGAATCTCGCCGTTGTCATCCACCATCACGAAGAACACGCGGGCGGTGCGCTGCAGCACAGCCAGCTCCGGCTCCTCCGAACGGGCAGGTCGCGGGGCCGGGGCCGCGGGCTCCGTCGCCGGCCCGGTCGTTTCGGCACGGTCCGATGTCTGGCTCCGATTCACGTACCGGTTCGACGGCTGTCCGGATGGTCGCAGGACCACCACGGAGGAACCGTTCGCCGGCCTCACCGCCGAGAAGAAATCGGTCGACTCCAGCACCGTTTCGATGGTAGGACGGCTGAACACGAACACGACCAGCACCGCGGTAACCAGTCCCAGCCAGAACACGAACCCTACCCACGACCGCTTTCGAGCCATATCCTACTGAGATCATCGGCACGCCGGTCGACCGATTTGACGCGGTCGGCGGCGCCGGGTACGCGCGAGTTTGACAGTACGGAGCCCGCGGACGTACGGTGACCTCAGGGAGTGAAGCGTCTGCTGACCCTCCCGTCAAGTCATGACTGTCGCCATCATCGGGCGGCCCAACGTCGGCAAGTCCACCCTGTTCAATCGACTCTGCAACCTCCGCCGGGCGATCACCCACGCGGACCCCGGGGTTACCAGGGACCTGGGCTACGAGACGTGGGACCTTGGCGGCGGCATGACGAGCACGCTGGTGGACTCCGGCGGTGTCGTCAGTGCCCGGACCCCCGACGAACCGCTAGCAGACCAGGTTTCGGCCCGCGCGCGTGACGCCGCCACCGCGGCGGACGTGGTGCTGCTGGTCGTCGATTTCGACGGGCCGACCTCCGACGACCATGCGTTGGCGGAAGACCTGCGCCGTTGCGGAAAGGATCCGATCGTGGCGGTCAACAAGGCGGACCATGCCGCGCGGGATGTCGAGGCGGTTCGGTTCCACGAGCTGGGCTTCCGCGACGTCGTGGCGATCTCCGCGGCGCACGGCCGCGGCATAGGTGAACTGACCGAGATCACCCGCAACCGTCTGGCCACCACGAGAGGCGGTGGCCGCGACGTTCACGCCGCGGTCGTCGAAGAGGACGGACAGGACGGTCAGGACGGATTGGTTCGCCTTGCGCTGCTCGGGCGCCCCAACACCGGCAAGTCGACGTTGCTCAACGCGCTCGCCGGCAGGCCGCTGGCCCTGGTGGACGCCAGGCCCGGCACGACCCGGGATCCGGTGAGCGGCCGCTTCGTCGCGGATGGTGTCCGGTTCGAGGTAGTGGACACCGCGGGGCTGCGCCGGCGCACTCGCGTACAGGAACCGGTGGAGTACTATTCCACCCAACGCTCGGTCGCCGCGTTGGAGCACAGCGACGTGGTGGTGCTGCTGGCGGATGCCCGGGAGGAGATCGCCGAGCAGGACAAGCGCCTGGCGTCGTTGGCGGTACGCAAGGGAAACGGCCTGATCGTAGCGCTCAACAAGTGGGATCTGTTCCAGCCACACCAGCGCGACGGGGTCATAGCGCGGGCCCGCTACCATCTCCCGGCACTGAAGTACGTACCGCTGATCACGTTGTCCGCCCGTGAGCGCACCGGTATCTCGAGCCTGACCGAAGCGTGCGCGGCGGTGAGCAGACAGCGCGCCCGGCTGGTCTCCACCAGCCAGATCAACGACGCGGTGCGACACTGGAACCGGGCGTCGGGCGCCGCGGACAGCGGGAGAAGAACGGCGCCGGGCCGTCAACCGCTGCGAGTCCAGTACGGGGTGCAGACCGGCACGAATCCGGTGCGGCTCCTGTTC
This sequence comes from Spirochaetaceae bacterium, assembly GCA_026710565.1. The sequence continues at coordinate 66,531 of JAPOQV010000210.1, forward strand.
TTCGTCAACAGGGTTCGTGTTCCCGCCCACTACCGCCGCTTCCTCGAGAACCGGGCTCGCGCAGACCTTGGTTTTGACCGGGTGCCCATCATCATCGACGTCCGCGGGCCTGAGAAACGCGACCGGTCCGGCAGGCGCTGAGAAGGGGAGGCTGGCACGTACTACTCGATCGGTCAGGTCAGCGAACTGCTCGGCGTCAAGCCGCACATCCTGCGCTACTGGGAGCGTTCCATCCCGCAGATGGCTCCGCGCAAGAACGCCTACGGCCGCAGGGTGTACGGAAGCTATGAGGTGAACCTGCTGTTCCGCGTCCGTTACCTGCTGCAGGAGGCTCGCTACACGGTCGACGGCGCGAGCCGTCGCCTCTGGCAGGAGACCGCACGGGTCGATCCGGAGCTGCGCGCCCAACTCGCCGAGATCCGCGACGACCTGCTGGCCGCGCTGGTCGCCAGCAGATCGGTGCAGCGCGCCCTCGAGGAGAGGGCCGGCAACGGCAGCGGCGACATTCCTGGCGCTGCGGAGGGTGCCGGCGGAGGCACGGGCACGGGCCGAACTATCTTGTAGTTCCACGTCAAGAGCGGGACGGTTCGTACCGTCACTCAATAGGTAGGATGAAAGGGTACGTGTCCGCGGGTGCCCGCGTGCTGCTCTCGATGTCGAGCCTCCCCGGGCGCAAGGCCTCCCGCGTGGGCGTATGCCTTGCTCTGGCAGCGAGTGCCGTCGCCGCCCCCCTTGCGGTCCGGGCCGACGAGCGCGAACTCCTGAGCGAGGCCGCGAGGCGAATAACCGATGGCGACTACGAGCTCGCCATGCAGGTGTACGATACCTTTCTCGCCCGCTATCCGAACTCCGAGGCAATCGCGGATGTGCACTTCGGCAGGGGGGTCTCTCTGTACCCCCTCGGCCGCTACGAGGAAGCCCTCGAGACCTTCGCGATGATCGGTAGCCGCTACCGGCTCGCCTCGTTCTTCGAAGAGATCCCCTATTGGACCGGCATCACCCGGTATCAGCTCGGCGCGTTCGAGGATGCGGCGCTCGATCTCAAGCAGTTCGTGAGCTCGGGCGCCGCGCCGGCGCGCCAGCCGCAGGCAATGCTGTATCACGGCCTCGCCGAGTTGGGGGCCGGACGCGTTGCCGCGGCCCAGCAGTCGCTCGCCGAGCTGATGCGCCAGAGCGAGGGCATGTCCGACGGAACGATCGCCTACGCCGCGGTCCTGCTGGCGCACACGTACCTGGCCGGCGAACAATATGAGGAGCTGGTGGCCTTCGCATCCGGCCTGCCGACCGCATCGTATCCCCCACGGTATCGGGAGCAGGTCATGTTCTACGAGGCGGAGGCGCTGTGGGAGCTGGAGCGGGGGAAGGCGGCCACGGAGCTCTACCAGGAACTCGTGTCGGCCGCTCCGGAGATCGCGGCGGCCGCACACCGTCGGCTGTTCGCCGCGGCCCGGCGGGCCGGCGACCTCGAAGCGATGCAGCGCTGGACGCACAGCGCCGAGAACCGTTTCGCCTCATCGCCCGGCATCCTGAGCGACTTCTGGTTGCGCCTGGGCATCGAGAGCTATGAGCGCGGCGCCGACGAGCTTGCCGAGCTGTTCCTGCGCAGGGTGTGGGAACGCGAACTGGCCGCCGGCAGGACGGACGGCACCGCGCCGCTGCATCTGGCGATGACCCTGCTCCGCACGGATTCTTCCTCGGAGGACGACCTCCTGTCGGAAGCGAAGGAGATCCTCGCCGATGTCATCCGCATGGCGCCGCGCCGCTGGGCAGCCGTGCAGATGATCCTCGGCGACATCGCGCTGGAGGAGCAGCGGTTCGCCGAAGCCGCCGATCTGTACCGAGAACTCGGCACGCGGCACCAGGGCGACCCGCGCACCGCCGAGGTGGCCTATCTGGCCGCCTACGCGTTCTATCGGGCCGGCGACCTGGTGAAGGCGGAGGCGGCGGCCGCGGATGCCGAGGAAGCCGTCACCGGAAGCCCCTATCACGCCGATCTGCTGCGCCTGCAGGCAAATCTTGCACGGCGCGAAGGCCGGCTGGAGGCAGCTCTGCAACGCATCGATGAGCTGATCCGGCTGCTCCCCGCGGACGTGTCCGCGCAGATCGACCGGATGAAGCTGGCATTCGACCTCGAAGACCACGCGGCGGTGACGCAATACGCGGACCGGCTTCGGGAGGACTTCCCGGATCTCGCCGGGAGCGATCCCGGCGCGGATGCCGTGGCCGCGTACCTGCAGGGCGTCTCGGAGATCGCACTCAAGCGCTACCGCGCCGGGATCGAGTTGATACGCCGGCCGGGGCTCCAGCAGGCGTTGGACGACGATCTTGCCGATCTTGCCGTGGACGCGGACTACTGGCTCGGGTGGGCGCTGTACCGGCTCGGCGAGTTCCGCGAGGCGGCTTCCGTCCTGGAGAGCCGGCAGAATGACGACGACTCGCTGTTCCTCGCGGCCTGGGCCTACTACAGCGAAGAACGTTTCGAGGAGGCAGCGCACCGCTTCGACAGCCTGGCGCGGCGCGTGGGGTCCGATCTGGCCGGCAGAGCCCGTTACATGCACGCCAAGAGCCTCCGGAATTTGGGCCGCGTAGCCGGCGCGCAACGCTCGTACCGGGAGGTCTGGGAGCGGTATCCCGCCGACGGCGTGGCCGACGACGCGTTGTTCGAGTACGGGGAGATCGCCGATGAGGCCGGCGACGTGGCGATCGCCGTGAGGGCATTCGAAACGCTCGTCGACCGTTACCCGGACAGCTCGCTCCGTGCGGAGGCGCTGTTCCGGGGTGCCGAGGTCCTGTTCGAGGAGGGCGACTACGCACGTTCCAAGGATGTGTTCTACCGGTATCGACAGGAGTACCCGTCCGGGCAGTCGGTTCCAGCCGCGCTGTATTGGGGCGGACTGGCGGCGGAGCGTTCGGGAGAGCGGTTCGAAGCGGTGTTCATGTGGTCGAACCTGATCGATCGCTATCCGGACAGCTCCTTCCATCCCGAAGCCCTGAACCTGCGGGCGACGGCCTATGTGGACGACGGGGACCACGGCGCGGCGCTCGCGAGCCTCGATGAGTTGTCGAGACTCCATCCCGATCAGGCGAAGTCGCTGGGCACGGAGCAGCGGATCGCGGAGGTCAAGCTGCTGATGACCGGCCTCACCGGCAGGGAAGCCGAGCTGTCGGCTTCAATCGAGCGGCTCGGCCGCGAGGAGACCGAGGCCGGGCGAAAGGCGATGCTGGAGTTGGCGGGCGTCTATCTGATCGACGGGTCGGCGCCTCCCGACCGCGCCTTTCGACTTCTGGAAGACGTGGTCGCTGCCGCGCGCAACCCGACCGTTCTCTCGCGCGCCCGGGTGCTGCTCGGTGAGTACTACCTGCGGCGCGAGAACCCGACAGCGGCGGCCAAGGCCTTCCTCGACGCCGCACTGGTCGACGGAGCCGGGGAGGAGCTGCGTGCAGAGGCCATCCTGAAATCGGCAAAGGCGGAGGCCGCCGCGGGGCGAGCCGACGCCGCGAAAGCGCTTGCGCGGCGGATTCTGGACAACTTTCCGGAGTCGACGTGGGCCGGGCAGGCGCGAGCAATGGTAGGTGAGGAATGATGAACACGAGAGTGCGGGCGATGCGGCGCGTCGCCCGGTACCCGATTGCGACCTTGCTGGCGGCCTTGACCGTTACCGCCCATGGACAGGAGAGCGACTCGCAGCCGGCGGCCCGTCCGCTCGAAGTGCCTGCCGTCACGTTGAGCATCGAGGACGTGGCGGAGGTCCAGGTGGAACCCGATCTTCCGCCGGAGGCAGAGTTGACGAAGCCGGAGTTGGCCGTGCCTCTGCCGGAGGCCGATGAGCTACGGGTGGTCACCCCCGGGTTGCCGGAAGTCCTCACGGACAGCGGCGAGGGAGGCACCGGCCTGCTGGGCCCGGGTCTGGCGTTGCAGGCCGCGGTTGCCGCCGGCAACAACGGGCTGCTCAGGAGCAGCATCGCTCTGCAGCATGCCGGTGACGGACCGGACTTCCATCTGGGCGTGGACCACCAGTTGCTGGAGGGATTCGGACCGGCGGCACCCCTGCAGGGATACCACCGTACCGACGATCTGCAGGGTGCCTACAGCAGCGACATCGGCGGCGCGGAGCTCGGTGTGGACGGCCGCTATCGGCGCGTCGAGGACGGCCTGCAGGATGTCGGCAATTCCGCTCATGACCTGAGCCATCAGCTCGTCGACGGCAACCTGATGTTGCTGGTGAGGCCGAGCGATGTCGTCACGGTGAGCGGCGAGATCGGTGGCAGGGGCGCCTCACGCGAATTCAGGGGCAGCGAAGAGTTGCCGGTGACCGAATGGCAGGGACGCGCCGGCGCAGGCGTGACGGCGCAACTCCGTCAGTTGGAGATCGGCGTGACGGGGGACTACGAGTTCCGGCACGTTCGGGTCGACCAGCCGACCGCGCATCGGCTGCTGGGGCAGCTCGCACTCGCCTACGACCTCGGGGTGCCGGTCCGGCTCGGCGCCCGCGCCGGGGTGCAGTACGCATCGGAAGACGAAACCTCGGAGGTGCGCATCCCGTTCGAGGTCTCGATGGACGGCATGCCGAGCGATCTGATCACCCTGCGGATCGCCGCGGGGCGCGAGATCGTCGCACGCGACCTCGCCGGAATGTACGAGACTCTCAAGTTCATCGAGGAGCCGCCGGAGCTGCGCGACACGCGCCAGTGGTTCGGAGACCTGTCGGTGCGGGCGGCGGTTGGCGAGGACGTGCACCTGGTCGCTGCGGTGCGTGGCGAGTCCGGCACCCACCTGATCGACATCAGCGGCGAGCTTGGCGCGGAGTCCAGCCTCCACCAGGTGGTTCAGAAGGACGAGGCCGGGACGCTCCAGACCGGCCTCGGATTGCGGTGGGACATCAACCCGGATGCCGCCCTCAGCCTCGACTGGTCAGGAGCATTCTTCGACATCCCGCTGTACCAGGCCCCGCATGTGTTCAGTCTGGGCATGCGGGCCACCTGGGACGGCGGGCGCTTCGGCGTCGAGAACAACGTCGACTGGGTGTTCCCCTCAGAGCTCGAGACCGGCAGGCACCGCGCACCCGACGTAGGCCTGCCCATCATCTCGGCCCGCGGCTTCTACAACATCTCGGACAATTTCGCCATCGTGGCCGGTCTCGCCGATCTGCTGCAGCCGTTGTCGGATGAGCCGCGGTACGAGCTCGCGCCGTACCAGGAGCCCGGATTCCAGGCGTCGCTCGGCGTCGAAGTCAACCTTTAGGGAAGGGAGGAGAGCCCGTGGACATCATTCAGAAAGGTGGTCCGATCATGGTCGTGATCATCTTTCTGTCGGTCGTGGCAGTGGTCGTGATCATCGAGCGGATGCTGTATTTTCGCCGCAACCGGGTGGATGAGGAGAAACTGCTAAGCCGGCTGAAGAGCCGCCTGCAGGAGCGACACTTCGACGAAGCCCTGGCGATCTGCGAAGCGAACCCGTCGCCGATCTCCAGCCTGGTGAGCGTCGGCATCCAGCACCGCCACCAGCCGAACCGCGTGGTCCGGGAGATCATCATGGACGCGGCCAACGTCGAGATCCCGAAACAGGAGCGGTTTCTGCCGACTCTGGGAACGATCGCTCACGTGGCGCCGCTCCTGGGTCTGCTGGGGACGGTAACCGGAAACATCAGCGCCTTTGGCGTGCTCGGCGAGGCGGGTGCCGTGGCGGACTCCTCGCAGTTGGCGCTCGGCATCTCGGAGGCATTGCTGACCACCGCTGCCGGCATGATCGTCGGCATTCCGGTGATCATGTTCTACAACTACCTGGTCAGCAAGGCAAACAACACGATCGTCCGACTGGAGAACCGGGTCAGCGAGCTGGTGCTGCTGCTGGGAGTCCAGGGGGAATGACGACACTGCGCAGGCGGCGCCTGCAGCGCAGCACGAGAGTCGACATGGTTCCCATGATCGATGTCGTGTTTCAACTCGTCATCTTCTTCATGGTCTCCTCGACATTCAAGATCACTCCGGCGATCGGATTGACCCTGCCGGAGTCGGCGACGGCGGTGCCGACGGAGATGACGCGCCTGATCGTCACCGTACACTCGCAGGACGTGATCTATCTCAACGAGCGGAAGCTCGACCTGGCCGGCCTGGCCAACGCATTCGGCAGGGATGGCATCGATCCCCAGTCGGTCCAGAGCATCATCGTCGAGGTCGATGAAGGGGCCTCATCACAGATTCTGGTCCATGTGATGGACGTGTTGCGCATGAACGGGATAAGCGCGGTAGCGCTGCGAACTCGTCTGGCCCCGGGGAGAGCGGTGCCGTGACCTTTCGCGAGGAATCGGAGCGGATGTTCGTCGGCGTGCTGGTGGCAGCCGTGCTGCACGGCGCGCTACTGATCGTCGGGCACAGGCTGTTCGATCTCCGCATCGAGGACTATACGCGTCCCCTGACGGTTCAGTTGCTCGCCCCCGAGACCCGCGGCGCTCCTGTCAGAGACGAGCGGCCGGTGCCGCCGAAGCAGGAAGAGACGGCCCCGGCAGTGGCCGTACCAAGGCCGGCGCCGCAACCGGTCGCCACCCCGCAGCCGGCTGCCGATGCGCAGCCGGCGCCGGAACGCTCAACCGCGCAGGAGCCGGCTCCGGTCAGAACGCAACCCCGAAGCGAGTCCGCGGTGGCCGCGGACTCGTCCGGCCCGGTTGCGGCGTGGACGCCGGCGCTCCGTCAGTCGGTGGAGTCCGCGCCGGTACGCGGACGTGGCGGGTTGAACGCGGTGGCCGGCGACGTCGCCGCGCAGGCCGAGTCGCCCGCGCACGCGGCAACCGCGGCTCCTGCCCCGTTCGCGGGGCAGGGCGACCTTCCCACGACCTTCAAGGACGGGTTGGCGCTACCGGCGGACGAATCGGTGTATGCGCGGAGCGCCTCGAGCCGGACGCCCGGCGACAGTGCGGCACAGGGCCTCGGTGCCGACGACTCGGTGCCGGTGGTCCGCGACCCCGGGCTCAGCGGAAGGAGTCCGCAAACCGCGGCGGCGCTCGCTCCGGTACGCATGAGCGGGACCCCGACGGCCAGGAGGGCGGACGCCGCAGGAACCGGTACCGGGGCAGCCGAACGGGCCGCACCGATTGCCGATTTCGCGCCGGGGGCCGCGGCCACACCGGCGCCCGTGGACGCCACGGTGTATGGAGGCGCGGCGGCATCGCCGTCCGACGAAACCGCAGGCGTCGGGTCGCGGCTCCCGGACCTCGACCGGGCGCTCCGCGCGAGCGGTCGCGACAGCACCGCCAGCACGGGCCAGGATCGAGGAGCCAGCACGGCAGCCGACGGGGCCGCGGGTTCTGCCACTTCCGACGCGCGGCTGCCCGACGGCTGGAACGTGTCCGGGTCCCTGGGCCTGCGCCCGTTGCTGAACGTCGTGGACCCGGCGCTGCCGGAGCGCTACCCGGACGAGATCGTTCGTTCGACGGTACGCGTGCGTATTCGCGTAGACCCGCAGGGATGGGTGAAGATCGAGCGTTTCGAGACGGACTCGGGGTCCGTGGATCTCAACAACGAGATCACCGAAACGCTGCGCCAGTGGCGCTATGAGCCGGTGACGGACGAGCAACCGGTCTACGGCGTGGTGACCATCGAGATTCGTATCCGGTCTGCCGAGGTAGCCGTCCGCGGGCCATGAGCCAGCCGCGCGATCCGATCGCGGAGGCCGTGGTATTCGACCTTGACGGCACCTTGTATCCGACCCGCCGGGCGGCGGCGCGATCGTGGCGCCTGGTGCTGCGGAACCTTGTTCTGTTTCGCGCCTTCCGGGACGTACGCATCGAGATCCGTTCGATCCGTCCCATCGCCGATCTTCACGCCCTGCAGGCTGACCTGGTAGCCGAGCGCATGGGGATCACGGCGGCAGCCGCGCGAGCGCTGATCGACGACGTCGTCTACACGCGGTTGCCTGCGGTGCTGCATGGCATGCGTCCGTATCCCGGCGTGTCGCGCGCGCTCTCCGCGCTGCGCGGTCGTGGAGTGAGAGTCGGCGTCCTCTCGGACATGCCGCCGGCCGCCAAGCTGCGTGACATGGGGCTGGGAGGGGTCTCCTGTGCCGTCACTTCGGAAGCGACCAACTACCTGAAGCCCAATCCTGAACCGTTCGGGTACGTCTCCGAGCTCCTGAAGGTGCGCCCTGAGCGAACGCTGTACGTCGGCAATCACTACCGGTACGACATCCTCGGCGCGGGTGCGGCGGGAATGCTGACCGCACATCTCGCGCGCCGGGCGGAACCAGGCAGCCGTGCGAGACTCACGTTCCCACGCTACGCCTCGCTGCTGCCTGCGATGGCCGCCGCCGGCATCGGACTGCCGCCGGAGCGGGCTACCTGATTCGTTGACAGTGCTCGCTGGACGGCCATAGTATCGAGCATCCCACTGGGAGGGGATCATGCCTATCGTCGGGCCGGGAGATGCCATCACGCTTCTGGTTGTGCTGGCGGTCGTCCTCGCGTTCCGCCAGCTCGACCGCAACAACCGTTCGCTCGAAAAGGTAAAGCGGTACGGCGACCGGGTCATGCAGACCCTGTCGGCGTTCGTTGAGAAGAAGAGCTCCGAGATCAAGGATCTCGCCATCGAGGTGCAGATCAGTGTCAAGCAGGGCAAGGAGTTGCTGCGTTCGGTTCGCGAGATCCAGGAGGATCTTGCCGCACGCAGCCGGGACCTCGAGGAGCGATCCGCGGAGATCGAGGCGATCCACAGCCGCATCGACGGGTATGACACGGCGCTGGCCGAGCTGGTCAAGATGAGCGAGCGGGTGGACGACAATCTGCGTCGGCTCCGCGGTGAGGACGAACGCCTGCGCCGGATCGACGAGCAGCGCTCGGCCCTGCAGGAACGCATCGCCGGCCTGGACTCGACCGCGGCCTCGATCGAAGGACGGCTGCGAGACTCCGGATGGCAAGCGGAGTTGGACAAGCGCCTCGCCGAGTTGAAGGACCGTATCGACGCGCTGGAGCAGCGCGCCACGCATGCCCGCAGCCGTTGTTGACGGTGCTTTCAGGGCCCTATTATCTTCCATCATCCACTTTGACGGTAACCGGGACATGGGCCGTATAGGTCCGCGGGGTTGATCCTGCGGCCTATCTCGCCGTTCGACGGCGGTGATCGTGCCGGCCGTGCCGTCGGGGAGAGAGCCGGCAGGAGGTGCTGGGCCGGCGGGCAGAGATGAGCGACAACGGAAACAGGACAGGACCGGTAGACAGGGCGGGGCCGGTACCGGCGGACGACGCAGGTGCTCCGCCGGCGGGAGATCCGCAGCGGCCTGATGAGACGCCGGCCGATACGGCTCCGGCCAAGGAAACAGGCGACCGAAGCGGTGCCGGCGATGAAGGCAGGGCGGCCGGCCGGCACGCCGCGGACCGCGATCCGACCGAGGAGGTGGCTGTCCTCCAGGAGGAGGCGGCTGCTCTGCAGGACCAGTTGTTGCGCAAGCAGGCGGACTTCGAGAACTTCCGCAGACGGCTGCACCGCGACAAGGATGAGGCCATTCGCTACGCGAACACCGAGGTGCTCCTGGACCTTGCGGACATCATCGACGGCCTCGAACGCGCCATCCAGACCGGCGCGGACGCTGATCCCGCATCCCTGCGGGACGGCGTGTCATTGATCGAAAAGCAGCTCACCGGACTGTTGGAGCGCAAGTGGGGGTTCTGTCGCTTCGTCTCCAAGGGAGAGCCGTTCGATCCGGAACGGCATCAGGCGATCGCCTCCGAGGAGTCCGAATCTCATGAGGTCGCCACCGTGGTCGAGGACTATCAACGAGGGTACCTGTTGCATGACCGTGTGGTGCGTCCCGCGCGGGTGAAGGTCGCGCAACCGCTCTCAGGCTCGAACGACGAACCGGCAGGCACGCGGAACGATGCTGCCGACACAAAGGAAGGCGAATAGCATGGGCAAGATCATCGGTATCGACTTGGGGACCACCAACTCCTGTGTTTCCGTGATGGAGGGGGGCGAACCGGCGGTGGTGCAGAACTCCGAGGGCCAGCGCACCACTCCTTCGATCGTGGCGTTCACCGACAAGGGGCGCCTGGTGGGGCAGCCGGCGAAGAACCAGATGGTCACCAACCCGGAACGGACGGTGTATTCGATCAAGCGCTTCATGGGCCGGCGCTTTGCCGAGGTTCCGGAAGAGATCAAGATGGTGACGTACCGGGTCACCGACTCGGGCAACGACGTCCGGGTGCACATCGACGACAAGCAGTACTCGCCGCCCGAGATCTCGGCCGCGGTGCTGCAGAAGATGAAGGAGACGGCGGAGAACTACCTCGGCGAAACGGTGACCGAGGCGGTGATCACCGTCCCCGCCTACTTCAACGACTCGCAGCGGCAGGCGACCAAGGACGCCGGGCGGATCGCCGGCCTCGACGTCAAGCGGATCGTCAACGAGCCGACCGCCGCAGCGCTCGCCTACGGGCTCAACAAGGAAGGATCCGAGGAGAAGATCGCGGTCTACGACCTTGGCGGCGGCACCTTCGACATCTCCATCCTCGAACTCGGCGACGGCGTGTTCGAAGTCAAGTCCACCAATGGCGATACGCATCTGGGAGGCGACAATTTCGACCAGCGGGTCATCGACTGGCTCATCACCAGTTTCAAGAACGACAACGGCATCGACCTGTCGAACGACAGGATGGCGCTGCAGCGCCTCAAGGAGGCGGCGGAGAAGGCGAAGATCGAGCTTTCCGGCACGCAGAGCACGGAGATCAACCTGCCATTCATCACCGCGGATTCCTCGGGCCCCAAGCATCTTCAGTACACGTTGACGAGGGCCCGGTTCGAGCAGATGATCGAGGATTTGGTGCAACAGACGCGGCGCCCCTGCGAGCAGGCGATCAAGGATGCCGGGGTAAGGGCGGACGAGATCGACCAGGTCATCCTGGTGGGCGGCTCGACCCGCATTCCGGCGGTCCAGCAGCTCGTAGCCGAGTTGTTCGGGAAGGATCCGAACCGCGGCGTCAATCCGGACGAGGTGGTCGCGGTCGGAGCGGCCATCCAGGGCGGTATCCTGGGCGGAGACGTCAAGGACGTCCTGCTCCTGGACGTCACCCCGCTGTCGCTCGGCATCGAGACGCTCGGGCAAGTGTTCACACGGCTGATAGAGCGCAACACGACGATCCCCACCCGCAAGAGCCAGATCTTCTCCACCGCTGCCGACAACCAGACCGCGGTCTCCATTCACGTGCTGCAGGGGGAGCGCGAGATGGCCACGCAGAACCGCACCCTTGGCAGATTCGATCTGATCGGGATTCCGGCGGCGCCCCGCGGCGTCCCGCAGATCGAGGTCGCCTTCGACATCGATGCCAACGGGATCGTCCACGTTTCCGCCAAGGATCTCGGCACCGGCAAGGAACAGAAGATCCGCATCGAGTCTTCCTCCGGACTCTCCGAGGACGAGATCGAGCGCATGGTGAAGGACGCGGAGGTCCACGCCGACGAAGACAAGAGCGCCCGGGAGGCCGCCGAGGCCAGGAACGAGGCGGACAGCCTGATCTACGCAACCGAGAAGTCGCTCAGCGACTACGGTGACAAGGTCGGCGCGGACGACCGGGAGAAGATCACCGCCGCGATCGCGGAGCTGAAGCAGGCCGTCGAAGGCAACGACAACGCCGCGATCAGGGAGAAGACCGAAGCGCTCAAGCAGGCTTCCCACAAGCTCGCAGAAGAGGTGTACAAGGACGCTCAGCAGAAGGCGTCCGCGGAGGCGGGCGGTCCCGCCGGCGACACGCAGGATGCCGGCGCCGGGAACGACTCGCAGAGTGATGCCGACCAGGGAGCCAACGGCGAGGGTGCAGGTGGTTCGGTTCAGGACGCCGACTACGAGGTGGTCGACGACGACGAGAAGCGCGGCTAGGAGTCTGTCGGATGGCCCAGGGTGCCACCGTACAGACTCTCCGGGAGGATGGACTGACCACCACCTGTGGCGGTGACCTTCGCGGTTCCACCGCAGGCGGCGGTGCGGGACGATAGCTCACGATGGCCAAGCGCGATTACTACGAGGTTCTGGGGGTAGACCGCTCCGCGGAGCTCGACGAGATCAAGAAGGCGTACCGCAAGCTGGCGGTGCGCTACCACCCGGACCGCAACACCGGCGACAGCCAGGCCGAGGAACTCTTCAAGGAGGCTACGGAAGCGTACGACGTGCTGGCCAATCCGCAGAAACGGCAGGCCTACGACCAGTTCGGGTTTGCCGGGGTGGACGGCATGGCCGGTGGTCAGGCGCACGATTTCTCACACGTCTTCCGCGACTTCGAGGACATATTCGGCGATGTGGGCAGCATCTTCGACTCGTTCTTCACCCGTACCGATCGCCGGCGCGGTGGGGGACGGCGGGGAGGAGCAGGACGTGGGGACGACCTGCGCTACGATCTGCGCATACCGTTCGAGCAGGCGGTGTTCGGGACCAAGGCGGAGATCGCCTATCGCCGGCAGGAGGCGTGTTCCCGGTGCGACGGTAGCGGCACCGAAGGCAGCAGTGGCCGCAGCATCTGTCCGACCTGCGGCGGCTCCGGGCAGGTGCGCCGTAACTCCGGGTTCTTTTCGATCGCGACGTCCTGCCCCTCGTGCGGGGGTGAGGGGGAGGTGATCGAAAACCCGTGCCGCGCGTGCCGGGGAACCGGGCGTGAACAGAAGGAGCGCAGGCTGCGGGTGACCATCCCGGTCGGCATGGAGGACGGCAAACGCATCCAGCTCTCCGGACAGGGGGACGCGGGCATCGGCCGGGCGCCGGCCGGCGACCTGTATGTTTTCGTGCACGTGGAACCGCACGCGTGTTACCAGCGTCACGGCGATGATCTGTACTGCGTGATCCCATTGGCGTTTACGCAGGCCGCGCTGGGAACGTCGATCCTGGTCGGCACGCTCGACGATCGCCGTATCCGGGTAAAGGTTCCGGCGGGAACGCAGCCGGGCAGATTGCTGCGAGTGCGCGGCGAAGGCGTGCCGCACCTGGACAACCCCGGCCGGCGCGGCGACCTGTACATCAAGGTCGCGGTGACGGTCCCGGACAGGCTCTCGTCGCAAGCCAGGAAGCTGCTCGGCGAGGTGGCCGAGGGGGTCGGAGAGGAGGCCAGCCCCGAACCGGTGCCGCTCGCCGAGCTGGAGTAGCCCGCCACGGTACACCCCATCACCATCGGGGCGATCGCACTCGTCACCCTTGCGGTACCCCTGGGCATGGCGGCCGCTTGGCAGCGCCGCTGGACGTGGACCGGCGTCTGGCAGGTCGCGTTGCTCGCGACGCTGGTGGCGCGGGCGATCGGCAGGATGATTCCCGTCGGCGCGGTCGTGGAGATTCTGAGCGCCCAGGGGGTGATCTGGTTCTCCGGCGCATGGTTGGCGGTGCGCGACCGCGGGGTTTCGCCTCGTGTGTGGCACGCGTTCTGCGTATCGCTCATCGTACAGAACGGCCTGATCGCGGCGTTCGGTCTGCAGGGGACGGTGCCCGCACTGGCGCTGTCGTCGTTGACGCTGGCCGTGTCCGCTGCTGCCGGACCGCTTCAGTTGTTGGCGTCGGGCGCGATCGCCACCCGGCCCCGCGTTCGCGCCGTCGTCGTCGCGTTCGCCGCTCTGGCGGTGGCGGGTGCGCTGTACGAACGCTGGACGGACCATCTCGGGTTGCCGCGCCTCGCGCCCGGCCTTTGGTGTGAGCTCGCGTTGCTGGTTGCGGCGGTGGTGGCGAACCAACTGTACACGGGCCCGTTCCGGCCTCGGTACGTGGACGCCGCTCGTGCCGAGCTTGCGGAGTCGGAAGCGCGTCTGCAGATGCAGAGCCGGCTCGCGTCGGTCGGCCAACTGGCCACCGGGGCCGTGCATGGGGTCAAGAACGCGCTGTCCGCAATCGGTCTGGCGGCCGACTGGGGAACGGCGGCGGGCTCGGACGGTGACGCGCAGCGCAGCCTGCAGCTCATCCGCCGCAACGTCCGCGCCGCGCACCAGGACCTGGAACGGCTGCTGCGCGAGATCAAGGACGACGAGGCGCGCGACGCGGACGTAACGGAGGTAGTTCAGGCGGTCGCGGAATCCATGCGCATCGCCGTGCGTCCGCATCGGGCGACCCTGCTGGTCGACCTGCAGCCGGGACTCATGGCCGCGATCGGACCGAGCGATCTGACCATCGTGGTTTCCAGTCTGGTAGAGAACGCTGCCCGGGCCGGCAGCGGGTCACCCTCGACCACGATCCGCATCGCCTCGCGGCGCGGGACGGCCGGCACGGTGATCGTCGACGTGATCGATGACGCCGGCGGGATGGACGCCAAGACCGCGACCGCGGCGTTCGAACTGGGTACCTCCGGAGACCAGAGCACGGGACTGGGTCTGCCCCTGAGCAGCAAGCTCGTCGAGAGCGCAGGTGGTGAGCTGAAGTGGCATCCCGTGGAGGGCGGCTCGCGCTTCACGATCGAGCTTCCCGAGGCATAGCCGGTCGGTCCCGGCGGTGATGCGGCACGCTCCGGAGGTCGGGGACTCGCGCACGGTCCTTCGCTGCCCGACCGTCGCCACGACCAGCCGGAAGTTCCTGGGATGCAAGCGGCGTCTGGCTCGCTGGATCGCGGACTCCATCTTCGCTGTCGCCGGGAGGCCGACGGTCTTTGTCGACGGCTTCTGCGGGACCGGTGCGATCGGCCTGGAGATGCTGTCCCGGGGGGTGGGCAGCCTCACCTGCGTCGACAATCTGCGTTCGAACACGTTGATCCTCGACGGCGTGCTGTCCCGCCCGGATCCGGAGCGGCTGCGCTCGGCGCTGCGCGATCTCAACGCGATGCGGCCGCGGTCGGGTTATGCGACGCGTTGGTATTCGGACACCTACTTCACGCGGGACAACTGCATGCGCATCGACGCCATCCGTCCGGGTGTGGACCGGCTCATGAAGGCGGGCCGCATCGGCCCCGCCGAGCGGTCGTCACTGCTTGCCAGCCTGCTGCTGGCATGCGACCGGGCCGCAAATACCGTCGGACAGTACGACGCGTACCTCAAGCACCTCGGCAGCAGCCCGATCGAGGGAGGTCGTCACGTGGTCGACGCACGCGTCTACGAGCCTCTGCGCCTCGTTCCGCTTCGCACGATCGACGCACCGGGAGCGAAGGTGCTCACCGGAGACCTCCTCGACATGGCACCGCGCATCGAGGCCGACGTCGTCTACCTCGATCCTCCCTATACCACGCGGCAGTACATCGACAACTACCACGTCCTGGAGAACATCGCGCGTTGGCAGCGGCCGGAGCTGTCGGGGAAGACACGGAAGTTCCCGCGAGGCCGGCTGAAGAGCCCGTTCAGCACCCGCCGCGGCGCGGCGCGGGCGATCGCCACGCTGCTCTCGGGGCTGCGGGCGCGGTGGATCGCGGTCTCGTACGGCTCGGAGGGCATCGTCCCGATTGACGAACTGGTCGCCCTGGCGCGCTGCCGGGGACCCGTCCGCACGTTTTCGCGTCCGTATCCGGTGTTCGGACGCGGTGCGGGCGTGGCGCGGCGCCGGTCGGTGACCGAGTACCTCGTGATGATCGGGCCGCGGCGATGAGCGCCGGCAAGCGGGAACTGTTCGATCCCGACGGGCGGTCCCGCGGATTCTACTCGGAGCGCAATCGGCTGAACGACCTTACCGGCAAGGAGTGGCTGTACTGGACCCGTTCGGTGATCAACCGCCCCTACCCCGTCGATCACCAGCACCGCATCCGGCGAGCTCATGGCGGCCAGAAGCCGCCGGCGCTGTGCGCGGATCTGGTCCGCATATTCAGCAAGTCGGGGGAGTCCGTGCTCGATCCATTCATGGGCGTGGGCGGCGTGCTGCTCGGGGCGGAGCTCGCCGATCGGAGTGCGACAGGCATCGAGATCAACCCGCGCTGGATCAGCCTGTATCGGCAGGTGTGCACCCTGGAGGGACTGGGAGGGATGGAGACTCATGCGGGCGATGCCGCGGAGGGGCTCCTCAAGCTGGAGGGGCGCCGCTTCCAGCTCATTCTCACCGACGTTCCGTACTGGCAGATGGAGACCGCTCCGCGGTCGACGGGCACATTCAAGCGAGTCGGTCAGCCGGCCGCTCCCCGGCGGCCGACGCGGCTGCGCGGCCACAGCGACGTCCGATATCCGAGCAAGCGGGCGTGGCTCGATGCCATGGAGGGGATCTTCACCCAGGCGACCGCCCTGCTGGATCACAACCGCTACCTCGCCACGTTCATCGGCGACATGTACCTGCAGGGCCGCTACCATTGCCTGTCCGCTGAACTGGCCGAAACCCTCAGCGCCATTCCCGGCCTGGTGTGGAAGGCCAATCTCGTCTGGTACGACGTTGCCAAGGCACTGCATCTCTACGGCTATCAGTACGCGTACATTCCCTCCATGGTCCATCAGAACATCCTGGTGTTCCGCAAGGAGGAGTGATGCGGGAGGGAGCCCGGTGGGCGTGAGCCACGCTCGTCATCGGTACGTCCATGGATTTCGAGCGATCGAGGAACTGCTGTCGGCTCCATCGCCGGGCAGCGTGCTCATGCTTGCCCGCGCCGGTGCCCGGCACCGGAAACTGGCGCACTTGGCGGCCGAGTCGGGAGTTCCCGTGCGGCGCACGAGCGACGGCGAGCTGAGCCGGCACGCCGACCCGGAACGCCATCGCGGAGCGCTGCTACGAATCCGTGAACGACCGCCGCGGACGGATGACCGGCGACTGGAAGAGCTCGCGGCTCGAGCCGACGGGCCCGCCCTGATTCTTGCGGTGGACGGGGTCACCGACACCGCCAACCTGGGGGGAATCCTCCGTTCCGCCGAGTGCTTCGGGGTCGACATCGTGGTGCTGCAGGCGGACCGCGCCGCTGCCGTCACCCCGGCGGCGATTCGCGCGGCCGCCGGGGCTACGGCCTACCTGACGATTGTCACGGTCACCAACCTGGCGCGGGCGCTCTCGCGTCTTCAGCGGGGTGGCTTCTGGGTTGTCGGGGCCGATCTCGACGGACAGCCCCTGGAGGGATACCGATTCGCGGAGCGCAGCGTCGTCGTCGTGGGGTCGGAGGGATCGGGGATCCGTCCCGGCGTTCGCGCACGCTGCGACGCGCTGGTGACCGTGGAGACCGTCGGCAGCGTCGGCTCGCTCAACGTGGGCGTGGCTGCCGGGATCGTGCTGTACCGTGCGGCACGATCTCATGCTGCTGCCAGTCGCCCGTGCGCCTGACCGGGGAACGCTGCCGCGACGGGTGACGGGAAGCCCCCTATCGGTTACCCCGGAAGGCGCGGGCGATGTCGCGGCGGTACCAGGCGCCCTCGAAGCGGATCCTCTCCGCCACCTCGTAGGCGTGGGCGGCCGCCCCGGCGAGGTCTTGGCCAAGGCCCACCGCGGAAAAACACCGGCCCCCGCCGGTTACCACGCCACCGTCGCGAGTCCGCGTGCTCGCGTGAAAAATCAACCCGCGGTCAGGGGCCGCGACCGGAAGGTCCACCGGAAAGCCGGTTTCGTAACGCTCCGGGTATCCGCCGGAAGCGACCACCACGCACACGGCCGCCCGGTCCTGCGTCGGAGCGTCCGGCAGTCGCCCTGCGGCGACGGCTTCGAGCAGGGAGGCCAGATCGGTGTCCAGGGAAGGAATGAGCGCCTGCGCCTCCGGGTCTCCGAAACGGACGTTGTACTCGATCACCTTGGGTCCGTCATCGGTGACCATCAGCCCCACGTAGAGCACGCCCCGGTAACTCAGGCACTCCTCGGCCATGCCGCGTACCGTGGGCTCGATGATCCGGGCCCGAATCCGCCGGTCCAGCTCCTCGGTAATCCACGGCACCGGGGTGATCGATCCCATGCCGCCGGTATTGAGGCCGACCTCGCCTTCATGCTGCTTCTTGTAGTCCGCGCAGTAAGGGAACAGGAGGTAGTCGCCACGGCCGCCGCCCGGCAACAGCACGAAGGCGGAAAGCTCGGGGCCGCTCAGGTGCTCCTCAAGAAGAACGGAACCCGATCGCAGTCCGTCCCGGGCGAACTCGACCAGAGCATCCACGTCTTCCGAGTCCAGCACGCCCTTGCCGTCCGCGAGACCGTCGCGCTTGACGACGAGCGGCCGTTCCGAGCTCCGCAGCAACCGCTCCGCCGTTCCGACCTCGTGCACGTGCTGCGAACGTGCCGTCGGCACCCCGTGCCGGGCCATGAACTCCTTGGCAAAGGACTTGCTCGACTCGAGCCGGGAGGCGGCGCGGGATGCGCCGAGCGCGGCGACTCCGGCAGCGTTCAGGCGGTCGACGACGCCGGCGGCCAGCGGTGCCTCGGGGCCGATCACCGCCAGATCGATCTCGTGCGTGCGGCACGCCGCCAGTACGGCGTCCGGGTCGAGCGGGTCCAGTGAGGCAAGATTGCCGGCGACCTCCGCCGTGCCGGCGTTGCCGGGGCCGGCGTACAGGTGGCTGACGGTCGAGCTGCGCGACAGGGCCCAGACCAGTGCGCTCTCCCGCGCTCCGGAGCCGATCACCAGCGCCTTCATCCGGGGCCGGTTGAAACTCCCGGTCGGCCGGTCACGGAGGGGCGTCAGTCCCGCCGCCGCTCACGCCGAAGAAGCGCTCGCTGTTGGCGAACACGGCGTCCGCGAACTCCTCCAGCGGCATGTCGCGCAGTTCTGCGACAAAGCGTGCGGTCTCTCGCAGATACGCGGGGCGATTGCGTTCACCGCGGCGGGACGCCGGTACCATGAACGGAGTCTCGGTTTCCAGGAGCAATCGCTCCAGCGGGATGGCTGCCGCCACCTCCTGCAGGGTGCGAGCGCTGCGATAGGTGACGTTGCCGGCGAAGGAGATGAACAGGTTGAGCTCCAGCGCACGCGTCGCGAACTCCAGGTCTTCCGAGTAACAGTGGAGCACGCCGCCGCGCTCCGGCAGTTTGTCCCGCAACACCGCCAGCAGATCGGAGCCGGCATCGCGGTTGTGGATCACCACCGGCAGACCGACGTGGTCGGCGATCTCGAGCTGGCGCACGAACAGGCTGATCTGCGAGTCACGGTCGCCGTACTTGCGGTAGTAGTCGAGCCCGGTCTCGCCGATCGCCACCACGCGCTCGCCACCGGCCAGATCGGCCAACCGCGTCTCCCAGCCGTTCGGGAGGCGGTCTACCTCTGACGGAGAAATGCCTGCGCTATAGTAGATTGAAGGATCCTGTCCGAGTTGCCGGTAGGTGTCGGCAAAGTCGGCCAGGTCGTTCGAAATGCAGACGAACGCCTGTACGCCGGCATGCTTGGCTTCCTGCACCGCCAGGAGCTGCTCGATGGGGTCATCGTGGATGAGAGCGAGATGGGCGTGAGTGTCGAACAGTTGCATGCTTTCTTCTTCGGTGGGTGAGGACTGGTCCATGCCCGGACAAGGTGCCGGTTTGACAGGAGAGTGGCCTGAACGCTACCGTGACGGTCAGGCTTCGGTCAAGATGGTGCCGGAGCGGGGTCCCCGAACCATCTCGAACACTACCGTGCAATCAGGTTTTCGTGGTCGGAACGACGTGTTGATGGAGACGTCCCGCGAACCGCATGCATCCGTGGGCGCACGCCGTTTCGGGCTCGCGTTGCGCTCGCTCGTCCGCAGGGGAAATCAGCGGTTCACGGTCATGCTGATCCCACACAGCGAACGTCGCACGTACAACCTGCAGCTCTCGGTTTTCACGCTGGTGGCGTTCGGCACCCTGCTGGTCGTCGTTCTGTGTGCGTTTCTGGTTCTCTCCACCCACTTCACCACTACCAATGAGCAGATGGCCGCGGTCAACCGATCGCTGGCCGCCAGTGAGTTGGCGCTGGAGTCGGTGGGTGACGAGGTGATCGCACTACAGGGCACGCTGCAGGAGTTCCGCGGGTTGCTCGACCAGCTTCAGAGGAATCTCACCTCCGGGAATCTCACCTCCGGGAATCTCGCCGCCATCCAGGCGTCCGGGGCGGGAGGGGATGGCGATCTGGCGGCGTTCGTGAGCCAGCCCTCCGCGTCCGGGGCCGAGTCGCCGGGTGTGACCGCGCTCCGGCAACTGAGCGCCACGCTGGACGCTGCGATCATGCCGCTGACCGAGCTCAAAGACACGGTGACGGCTCAGCAGGCGCTGCTGGCGGATGTGCCCACGCTGTGGCCGGTCCGCGGAGGCGGGTACGTGAGCTTCGCATTTGGTCCACAGCGGCACCCGTTCACGGGCGCATTCTATATCCATCGCGGCATCGACATCGCCAAGCACCATGGCGCCGAGATCGTCGCCACGGCCAACGGGACCGTGAGACGGGTCGCCTACGAGCGCAACAATCTGGGCAACGTGATCGAGATTGCCCACAGATACGGGTTCGTTACCCGATACGGGCATCTGAACCGGGTGCTCGTCGAACCCGGCCAGACGGTGCAGCGTGGGCAGCCGATCGGTTACATGGGCTCCACCGGCCTGTCGACCGGTCCCCACGTGCACTACGAGGTGAGCATCGGCGGGCAACTCCGCAACCCTGAAGAGTTCCTTGCGGTGTCCGCGATCACGGCGGCGGCATCGCGATGACGCCCGACCGGGATCCAGGCACCGGGGCCGCGGACACCGTCGACTCGATCGTGGGTCAGGGCACGCGGATGAGCGGACAGGTCGACCTGAACGGAATGCTGCGTATCGACGGCGAGTTTCACGGCGAGGTTCGTGCCGGAGGACGGGTCCTCATCGGCCGTACCGGTCGGGCCGAATGCGCGGTACACGCGGGAACGGTCGTTGTGGCCGGAAGCGTGCGCGGAGATGTCGTCGCCTCCGAGCTCGTGGAACTGCGCTCGACCGCCATCGTGACCGGTTCGATTTGCACGCCGAGACTGGTCATCGAAGGCGGGGGTCGGTTCTGTGGACGGTGCCGTGCAGGCGGCGGGTCGGCAGAAACCCGGCCGGCGTCGACGTACGTGGCGACACCGGCATGAAGACCGCCGCAGCCGTGAGCGGACGGGTCGTGCGGGTCAAGCTGCTTCACTCCAGCGAGACATGTCTGTGCGTGCCGCCCACTTCCGTGGCGGTCGACCTGGATGCCGAGGCCAGCGTCATCGTTCCGACTCGGCATGGATCCGAGATCGGTCGCGTGCTGGGGACGGTCCGTGACGAAGCGGAACTGCGGGGCGCCGAGCTGTTCGAGGTGATCCGCCAAGCGGAGGCCGAGGATCTGGACGGTTACGAACGCAACCGCGAGCTCGCTGACGACTTGCTGCGATCATGCCGCCGGCGTCTCGATGGCCTCAATCTGGCGATAAAGCTGGCCGCTGCCCACATCGTGTTCAGCGGCGGTACGCTCATCCTCTACTTCACGGCAGAGAAGCGGGTCGACTTCCGCCGCCTGGTCGGCGAGCTGTCGGAGGAGGTGGGCCTGCGCATCGATCTGCAGCAGATCGGCATGCGCGACGAGACGCGGATCGTCGGCGGGGCAGGGATCTGCGGCCGGGTGCTGTGCTGCAACGGGGTTACGGACCGCCGTCCGCGGGTGACGGTCCGCATGGCGCGTGACCAGGGACTGTCGCTGGATACGCGGCGCATCTCGGGGCAATGCGGTCGGCTGCTGTGTTGCCTGTCCTACGAGTACGACTACTACCAGGAGGTGCGTCGTTCGGTTCCCAAGGAAGGCAAGTCGGTGTATTACCAGGGCGACCGGTTTCGCGTGCTCGAGCTGAATGCGCTCACCAGGCGGGCCCGCATCAGCGGCGCCGACGGCGCAGTGCTGGGAGTCGGATTCGAGGACTTCGGGTTCGATGAGGCGAACCGGCGCTGGGAGGTCAGCCCGGTGTAAGCACGGAGGAAGGGCGCCTCCAGCGTTCGATCTGTGCCGCGATCTCGGTTTGCGCACGCTGCACCATCTTGCGCAACTCTGCCTTGTTTTCCGGCGGCTGGTAGACCGAAAGGAACTTCACCCGGTAGCGGGTGGTGCCCATGCGGGCAAGTCCGGCGAGTCCGCGCAGACGGTACCCGCCGTCGAGCGCGGCCGTCACGATCGGCAACTGCCGCCCTTCCAGGACGATGGCGAGCCCGCCCGAATGGAATTGGTGTACCGCGCCGTCCCGTGAGCGGCTTCCGTCCGCGAAGATGACCGGACAGGAGCCCTCGTCGGCCAGCGCCGCGAAGCGGCGGAGCTCCCGGACCAGCGCGCGAATCTGGGCCGTGTCGATGCGGCCGCGCGGGCGGACGATCAGGGCGTCGCCGCCATAACGAAGGCACTTCGACACCAGCGGCACCCCGTACTTCAGAGATCGCTTGGCGACGAACTTGAGGGTCCGACCGGGCAGCGCCGCGATCAGTACCGGGATGTCCAGCAGGCTCTGGTGATTGCTGACCAGCACGAACCGCTGCGGGAGATCGGGGAGAGCCGACTCGGTGACCAGGGAGAATCCGGTCAGGTCTCCCGCGCGGCGCACCAGCCGTCGTCCCTCGCGGAGCATGTAGAGCGATACCGCGGCGCGCAGCCGCCGCTCACGATGCGGTTCGCCGCCTGGCCGGTCGGTCGGCCTACCCGGTCGCCGGGCGGTACCCGGTCGGGGAGCGGCTCCCGACACCTTCCAGCAGCCCAGTCGCACGTCTCCGGCCAGGAAACGGATCAGCAGGTAGCCGACAAACAGCAGTCCGCGGATCATGAGTGCCCGCTGTGTCCGGTGCGACTGCTGCTCGTAGCCCGTGCCAGCAGGCCGTGCAACTCCGGGAGGTCCAGCGACGGGACGCGGGGATCCGCTCGCCACTCGGGCTTGGCATAGCCCCACGCGGCGAGATACACCGCTATGCGCGGGTCGTCGTTGCCGACCAGGTGGTCGAGCTGGTCATCGACCAGCGCGGCTCGCCCGGCCTGCCGTTCGTCGAGCACCGCGGCAACCATGTCCAGCTTGGAAACCGCAGCCGCGTGCAGGATGGCTCGCGCCGGCACCGGCACGTCGTGGAAGGCGAGGATCGCCTCGATGTACCGTGGCCGCTTCGTGGACAGGATCCAGGTGCTGTCCCAGTCGGCGGCGTGCAGGATCTCCGCCATGCCCGGGTACAGCGGGTTCAGGCGCAGCCAGTGGTTGCGTTCGTGAACCATCAGCTCCTGACGGACCCTGTTGAGCTCATCCGCGTATCGGGCCAGCAACTGCGGGCCGGCGTCGCGGCGTTCCCGGTCGAACTCCTCCTGGTGCGCGGGCGTGCGTCCCGTGGCCAGCAGGTGCTGGATCAGTACGTAGTCGTCACCGGCACGGATGAAAGGGCGGAGATCGAGGAAGCGCTCGCGCAGCGTGACCGGAACCGACGGCGGCGTGTCTGGGTGCGGCCCTGCCCGGCCGTCAGGCTGCGCGTGCCGGGTGGGGCGGTGCCGGGTGGGGCAAAGCCGGGTGAGGCGGTCGTAGGCAACCCACGAGCTGAAAAGGCACTCGGCCGCGGAGTCGCAGATCACGCCATCGAAGTCGATGAACAACTCCACAGGATGCGTCATGCAACGGCGATGGGCTCAGTCGGCCGCCGGCAGATGCAGCACCTCACCGGCGTGCGGGACGTACAGGATGCCGGCGTCCTCCCGGTTTCGATAGTCATCCAGTCTCACGGTGGCGGGATCCCGGTAACCGAGTCCGATGCGCTCACACAGCGCGCGCGGCAGGGCGGTGGCCAGTTCCACGTCGATGCGTGGGCTCTCGACGCCGTCGCGGTACTCGCCGACGCCCCGGACCAGGGCAGAGTGAGCCAGAACGCCGCGAGGGACGTCGGCGAATCTGTGGCGCTCCGCCACCAGGTAGTCGGTGACGTGGTACCCCACCCGTTCCAGGTAGCCGCCCCAGGTGGCGGAAAGCTGGTCGATCTGCGGGCCGTAGATGATCAGACGTCCACCGTCGGAGACGATTGACTCGAGCTTGTACATCACCTTGCCACCCACCCACAGCTCGTCGTACATCGCGGGCGCGTGCCCGAGAACCGTGTGGTAACGGCGAGGCGTGCGGGTGACGTGGATCCGGGCGGAGTGGTCGGCCGCATCGCTCCACGCATGCCGTGGATCACCAACGTACAGCCCGGCAAGCTCCGGCGGCTCCTGCCCCGGCTGCACGACCATCGCGACCAGGTGACAGGCCGTGGGTACCAGGTCCGCAGCCTGCTCGATCACGCGCCGTGCCGGCGTGTCCTTGTGCCCGATCGTCTTCATGCAGGTGATGACCGCGCTCAGCCAGTGGAAGAAGTCCAGGAACTCGCCGCCGGAGATTCCCGGGAACAGGTACTTGTGACCGCCCGAGAATCCGACGATCTCATGCGGGAACACGGGGCCGACGATCAGCAGCAGGTCATACTCGAAGACCGCGCGGTTGATCGTGACGTCCACGGCCTCGGCGAACCGGCCGTCGGTGGCTGCGGAGATCTGGCGTTCCGTGAAAGACCCGATCCGCTGCAGCGTCCCGGGAGCGTCCCACCGGTGATTGAGGAATCGGCTGGCGGCGAAGCGTTCGGCGCGCTCGGCGGGGCTCACGCCGTAGAGCCGGGCGATCGCGTCGTCCGACATGATCGGGTGCGTACCGAGCGCCACCATGTAGTCGAGCTGCCGGGCGTGTGGGCCGATGACCTCGTCCAACGCCCGTACCAGAGCGGGCAGCGGAGCGCTGCGGGTGGCGTCCGGCGTGATCGCAAGGACCCGCCGCGAATCGAACAGCGACCGCGGTGTCCCGGCTTCGATGCGGCTGCACAGGTCCTCGTGGGTCAGCGTATCGGAACGCTCCACCGTCATCAGGTCTGCCATGTCCTGCCTCCCGTACGTCCTGCCGTCCAGGTGCTCACGTGCATCGTTCGGAATCGACGTTCAGATACCGTCCACGAGAAAGCCGCCGTCGACCGGTATGGTCGCCCCCGTGACGAACCCGGATGCGGCTTCACTGGCAAGGAATATCGCCGCCCCGGCCAGCTCCTCCGGCTCGCCGAATCGCGCGAACGGCGTACGCCCGAGCACCTGCCGGCCACGTTCGGTGGGTTGGCCGGTCGCCTCGTCCACGAGCAGCCGCCGGTTCTGTTCCGCGAGGAAGAAGCCGGGTGCGATGGCGTTCACGCGGATGTGGTGAGGGGCGAACTCCCCGGCCGTCGCCTCCGTGAGGTTGAGGACTCCGGACTTCGCCGCTCCGTAGGCCCACACGCCGGACAACGGCTTGTACGAGGCCATGGACGCGATGTTTATGATCGATCCGGCAATCCCGCGATCGATCCAATGCGCCGCGACGACCTTGGTCGGAACCACGCAGCCCGCGACCAGGTTGAGCTCGACTGTCTGCCGGAACACGTCGATGTCGATCTCCGTGAACGGGCCCTTGCTCAGGTTGCCGCCGACCGCGTTTATCAGGACCGTCGGGCAACCCAGACGCTCTTCGGTATGGCGCAGGGCACCCGTGATCGCGTCCGGCGAGCCGGCATCGGCCACGAAGCCGGTGGTGCGCTCGGGAGCGTTCAGGGTGGTCAGGGCGCGGTCGACCGTCTCGGCCCGTCGGCTCCAGACCGCGATGCGCGCTCCGGCGTCGAGCAGGCCGCGCGCCATCCCGATCGCGAGCGTCGCTCCGCCGCCCGAGATGGCCACCGTGGCGTCCAGTGAGAACAGTGGCGAAGGAGTCGTCATGTCGTCGACCAAGTCATGTCATCGACCAGTTTGTATGGAACGTGCCGGCGCGGTCGACCCGCTCGTAGGTGTGGGCGCCGAAGTAGTCCCGCTGCGCCTGTATCAGGCTGGCTGGCAGGCGGGCCGTGCGGTACGAGTCGAAGTAGCTCAGCGAGGACGCGAACGCCGGGACCGGAACTCCGGCGGTGGTCGCCGCCGCGACGACCTGGCGCCATGCGGCCTGGGCCCCGTGCAGCACGTCGGCAAAGTACGGGTCGAGCATGAGGTTGGCCAGGTCCGGTTCTCGGTCATAGGCCTCCTTGATGCGCTGCAGGAAGCGGGCGCGGATGATACAGCCGCCCCGCCAGATCATGGCGATCGCCCCGTAGTCGAGCCGCCAGCCGTGCTCAGCGGCAGCGGTCCGCATCAGCGCGAAGCCCTGAGCGTAGGAGCAGATCTTCGCGGCGTAGAGTGCCGCCCCTATCGCGTTGGCCAGGTGCTCACGGTTGCCGCTGAACGAGGCGTCGGGACCGCGGAGGAGGCCGGCGGCCGCCACTCGTTCCTGCTTTGCCGCCGACAGTGAGCGTGCGAATACCGCCTCGGCAATGGTGGGCGCAGGGGCGCCAAGCTCGAGCGCTGACTGTCCCGTCCACGTCCCCGTGCCCTTCTGTCCGGCCTTGTCGAGAATCACGGTCACCATCGGCGCGCCGGTTTCCGGGTCGGTCGCGGCCAGAATCCGCGCGGTGATCTCGATCAGGTACGAGTCCAGATCGCCCCGGTTCCACTCCGCAAAGCGCTGCGCCATCTCCGGGAACGTCATGCCGCAGAGCTGCTGCAGCAGCGAATATGCCTCGGCGATGAGCTGCATGTCGCCGTACTCGATGCCGTTGTGCACCATCTTGACGTAATGGCCCGCACCGCCGGCACCGATGTACGTGCAGCAGGGGTTGCCGTCCACCATGGCCGCGATCGAGGTCAGTATCGGGCTCACCTCCCGATAGGCGGCCTCGCTGCCGCCGGGCATGATGCTCGGCCCCAGGAGTGCCCCCTCGTCGCCGCCTGACACCCCGGTACCCAGGTACTGCAAGCCTGCGGCCTCCGCGCCGCGGCAGCGCCGTGCCGTGTCCGCGAAATGAGAATTGCCGCCGTCCAGGATGACGTCGCCGGGCTCCAGCAACGGCTGCAGCTCGCGGAGCACCGCGTCGACCGGCGCGCCTGCCTGCACCATCAGCAGAATGCGCCGAGGGCGGCTCAGCGCGGCTACCAGATCGGGCAGCGTACGGCACGGCACGAGTCGCTTGCCCGCACCCGCGCCGTCGACGAACGCCTCCAGCGTGCGGACGGTACGGTTGTAGACCGCGACGGTATATCCGCGGCTCTCCATGTTGAGGGCCAGGTTGCGGCCCATGACGGCCATCCCGGCCACGGCGATGTCGGCCATCAGGTGTGTGGCCCCATCATAGGAGTGCGCGGCTGGCGTGTACACCACCGCGGGTTACCGGTCCGCATGGGTGCTCGCCGTGCCACGTCGAGCACCGGCGCGGTCGTCGCACACCGGGTCAGTCGGCCAGCACCGCTTGCATGCGATCGGCAACCTCGTTCGGTGTGGCAGTGCCGTCGATGCCGCGCAGCAGATCCGTCGATCGGTAGTACTGGAGCACCGGGGTCGTCTGCGCCCGATAGGCGTGGAGCCGCCTCCGGATTGCCTCCGGATCGTCGTCGTCCCGTTGCACGGGCGCGCAGAAGATGGCGGCATTGGCCGGCATCGACGCCACGTTGAACGTGGCGCCGCACCGGGCGCAGGTGCGGCGTCCGGACAGGCGGCGAACGACTTCCTGTTCCGGCACGATCAACTCGACGGCGGCGTCGATCTGCGCGAACCCGGCCAGTGCCGCAGCCTGGGGGACGGTGCGCGGAAAGCCGTCGAGGATGAATCCCTCCCGGCCATCCAGGGTCGACAGGTGCTCGCGCACCAGGGAGATGGTCAGTGAGTCGGGCACCAGGCTGCCGGACTGCAGCAGGTTCGCCACGCGGCGCCCGAGCGCGGTCCGAGCCTTCACCGCCGCGCGGAACAGGTCGCCAGTGGATATGTGATGCACTCCGGTGCGGCTCGCCACGGTGCTGGCGACCGTGCCCTTGCCGGCGCCGGGCGGTCCGAGGAGAACCAGTTGCATGAGGTCGGGGGCAGGCCAGCGAGCGACGCCGCTGTGGCTCCAGGGATCAGGTGCCCTGAGCGTAGTCGGTACGGTACGCCTGCTGATCTGCGGTGAGCTCGTCGGTCTGGATGCCCATCGTCTGCAGCTTGATGGCGGCGATCTCGCGATCCTGCTCTTCGGGCACCGGGTACACGAGCGGCGACAGGGTGCTACCCTCCTTGGCCAATCTGATCAGAGACAGGAACTGGTTGGCAAACGACATGTCCATCACTTCGGGTGGATGTCCCTCGGCGGCGGCCAGGTTCACCAGACGGCCTTGCGCCAGAACGTAGAGTCGGCGGCCATCGCTGAGCACGTGCTCGCGATTGTTGCTCCGCACCTCCTCGGAACGCACGGTGAGCTCGGACAGGTCGTTCAGGTTGATCTCGCAGTCGTAGTGGCCGGCGTTGCAGACGATCGCGCCATCCTTCATACGCTCGAAGTGCCGGCGGGTGATCACGTCGCGGATGCCGGTGGTGGTGACGAACACGTCGCCCACGGCGCTGGCCGCATCCATGGTCGACACGTTGAACCCCTCCAGCGTCGCCTTCAGGGCCGCGATCGGATCTATTTCGGTGACCACGACGTTCGCGCCGAGGCCGCGTGCACGCTGGGCGACGCCACGGCCGCAGTGACCAAAGCCCGCGACGACCATCTGCTTGCCGGCCAGCAGTATGGATGTGGCGCGCAGGATCCCGTCCAGCGCCGACTGGCCGGTTCCGTACACGTTGTCGAACTCCCACTTGGTGGTGGCATCGTTCACGGCGATGACCGGGTACTTGAGGGCGTGGTCGTCAGCCATTGCGCGGAGTCTGTGCACCCCCGTGGTGGTTTCCTCCGTGCCGCCGATGATTCCGGCGGCCAGTCCGTCTCCGGCAGCGTGCGCGCGAAAGATCAGGTCCGCACCATCGTCGAGCGTCAGGGTCGGACCGACCGCGAGAGTCCGGTCGATACACCAGTAGAACTCGTCCGTGGAAAGGCCGTGCCAGGCGTAGATGGGCACTCCTTCGGCCGCCAGCGCCGCTGCAACGTCATCCTGAGTGGACAGGGGATTGCAGCCGGACCAGGCGATGTCGGCGCCCGCGTCGCGCAGCGCCCGGATCAGGATCGCGGTTTCCTTGGTGACGTGCAGGCAGCCGGCAATCCGCATGCCGGTCAGCGGTTTTGATTGTCCATGGAGCCGGCGCAGGTGCTGAAGCACGGGCATGCGCGACTCCGCCCAGCGGAGCTTCAGAGAGCCTCGACCGGCGAGAGCCGGATCCTTGATCTTGTATTCGGTCACGGCAGCAGTCTATCCGCTCGCCCGCATTCGGTCGACAGACCGTCGATCACCCCGATCACCCGTCACCCCGGGACCAGGAATCTCCCGCCGATGTGGCCGAGGCCCCACCCCTTGTTGTAAACTGTGCACCGGTATGGCTGGGAGCGGCCTCTGGCGTGGCGTCGAACGGGCTGTCAATCAAGGGCTGAGGGGCTCGCGCGACGCCCTGGATCGCGCCAGATCGAAGGCCCGTGAGCTGGGCGAGCGGGGCGCCCTCAGGCTCGACCTGCTGCAGCTCGAACGTCAGCGGTCACGTCTGCTCGAGGAGTTGGGAGGGTTGATCCATGACCGGCTGGGCACCCAGGGCCAAGCCACGGTGTCGCACGGCACTCCTGGAGTGAAGGAGCTGATGGCCCAAATCGACGATCTGGCCGAACGATGTGCGGCCAAGCGGCAGGCGCTGGAGCAGCTCGCGGCCCAGGGCGTCGCCGGAGAGCCGCCGGCCGCTGATGAGAAAGATGAAAAAAACGCTCCGGAGCCCTTGACGGAGCCGAAGGACGATGTATAACCTTCTTTCCCACGGTGCTCGTCGATAGACGAGCCTCCGTGCTGCGGTTCGGGCTTGAACGCCCGGCCGCACGGGGGATCCGGTTCGGATCCCAGCGGTTCTTTGACATCATAGGGATGGGGAGAGTGGGGTCCTCAAAAGTAGATTCGTAGGACGGATGCCTTCGGGCGGAAGTCCTACTCATATCACGGAGAGTTTGATCCTGGCTCAGAACGAACGCTGGCGGCGTGTTTTAAGCATGCAAGTCGAACGAAAACCATGGTGCTTCAGCTTGCTGAAGCACCGGGGGACAGTGGCGAACGGGTGAGTAACACGTAGGTGATCTGCCCCGAAGTGTGGGATAGCTTATGGAAACATAAGGTAATACCTCATGTGATCCGAGGATTGGATGCCTCGGATGAAAGGCGCAATTGTGTCGCTTTGGGATGAGCCTGCGGTCCATTAGTTAGTTGGTGAGGTAACTGCTCACCAAGGCGATGATGGATAGCCGGCCTGAGAGGGTGAACGGTCACACTGGGACTGAGACACGGCCCAGACTCCTACGGGAGGCAGCAGCTAAGAATAGTCCGCAATGGGGGAAACCCTGACGGTGCGACGCCGCGTGGGTGATGAAGGCCTGACGGTTGTAAAGCCCTTTTCTCAACGAAGAATAAGGTGAGGAGTGGAACGCCTCATCGATGACGTTAGTTGAGGAAGAAGCCCCGGCCAACTACGTGCCAGCAGCCGCGGTAACACGTAAGGGGCGAGCGTTGTTCGGAATTATTGGGCGTAAAGGGCGCGTAGGCGGCGCAGCAAGCTTGGTGTAAAAGGCTCGGGCTCAACCCGAGGAATGCGCTGGGAACTGCTGGGCTCGAGTCTTGGAGGGGAAGCTGGAACTCCTGGTGGAGGGGTGAAATCTGTAGATATCAGGAAGAACACCGGTAGCGAAGGCGAGCTTCTGGCCAAAGACTGACGCTGAGGCGCGAAAGCGTGGGGAGCGAACAGGATTAGATACCCTGGTAGTCCACGCCGTAAACGATGTGCACTAGGCGTAGGGTGCGTTGAGTGCTCTGTGCCGGAGCTAACGCGTTAAGTGCACCGCCTGGGGAGTATGCCCGCAAGGGTGAAACTCAAAGGAATTGACGGGGGCCCGCACAAGCGGTGGAGCATGTGGTTTAATTCGATGATACGCGAGGAACCTTACCAGGGCTTGACATGTGTACGGAGATCCATGAGAGTGGGTTGTCCTTAGGGACGTGCACACAGGTATTGCATGGCCGTCGTCAGCTCGTGTCGTGAGATGTTGGGTTAAGTCCCGCAACGAGCGCAACCCTTACCGTCTGTTGCCATCAGGTAATGCTGGGGACTCGGACGGAACTGCCGGTGACAAACCGGAGGAAGGTGGGGACGAGGTCAGGTCATCATGATCCTTACGTCCTGGGCTACACACGTGCTACAATGGTCGGTACAGAGCGTAGCGAGACGGCGACGTTGAGCAAATCGCTGAAAGCCGGCCTTGGTTCGGATTGGAGTCTGAAACTCGACTCCATGAAGATGGAATCGCTAGTAATCGCGCATCAGCATGGCGCGGTGAATACGTTCCCGGGCCTTGTACACACCGCCCGTCATACCACCCGAGTTGGGGGTACCCGAAGTCGTTTGCCTAACCGTAAGGACGGCGACGCCGAAGGTATGCCTGGTAAGGGGGGTAAAGTCGTAACAAGGTAGCCGTACCGGAAGGTGCGGCTGGATCACCTCCTTTTCAAGAGTACTCTGTCGGCTCCGGTCTCCGATGGCCGGTTCCGGCAAGCAGGTAGGTTTCCTGCCTGCACGCGGCCCCGCTCTTCCCAATCCCTTTCGTTGTCACAGAAGCGCTCGGGCTTTGAGTCGAGACAGGAGGTGGCGCGCGTCGCACAGCCCTTTTGGGTTCGCGGCATTCCAACGCGCCGACCGCCGATCCGATCGCCGGGGGTATAGCTCAGGTGGCTAGAGCGATGGCTTTGCAAGCCATAGGTCTGGGGTTCGAGTCCCCATACCTCCACAGTTGCCAAGTCGGACTGTTCCGACTCCGGTGACGCCACCTGGAGCGGGTCCCCGGCCAGGCGTCTCGACGCGGCCGGCCGAATTGTGCTGAGATGATGTAGGCGTTGAGTTGCGTTTCGCTCACGCCGTTGTGACGACGGGTCTTTGAAATCGGTGCGTGGGCTTTGCGCCTGCGCACCTCCGAGGCCGCAACCGATCTGACGGGGTCTTTTACGGGCGGCATCGGACACAGGGAGGGGGAGATGGGTGATATGGCAAGCGGGCAAGGGTCTACGGCGGATGCCTTGGAGCTGCTCGGCGAGGAAGGCCGTGGTAAGCTGCGATAAGCCACGAGTAGGAGCAAACATCCTGAGATCCGTGGATGGCCGAATGGGGTAACCCGTAGAGCTGTCAAACGCTCTACATCGCGGCCCGTAGGGGTCGCGAGGCAAGACCGGGGGAACTGAACCATCTAAGTACCCCGAGGAGAAGACATCAACCGAGATTCCCTTAGTAGCGGCGAGCGAACGGGGAACAGCCCAAACCGTACCGACGTGATAGGCTTACACCGTTGTCGGTGCGGGGTTGCAGGACGCCAGCGAGGGAGGTTGTAAGGCCACCCTGCGGCGTGATCATCGGATAGTGGAACGCTTCTGGGAAGGGCGGCCAAAGCGGGTGAAAGCCCCGTACACGAAATCCGATCGAGCGCTGTTGTTGGCGCACCTGAGTACGGCGGGACACGTGAAACCATGCCGGAATCTGGGAGGACCACCTTCCAAGGCTAAATACGAGGCAGCTACCGATAGTGAACAAGTACCGTGAGGGAAAGGTGAAAAGAACCCCGAGAGGGGAGTGAAATAGAACCTGAAACCGTAGACCTACAAGCGGTCAGAGCCTTGCTTCATGCAGGGTGATGGCGTGCCTTTTGCATAATGAACCGGCGAGTTATGGTATGCAGCGAGGTTAAGGCATTGAAGTGCCGGAGCCGGAGGGAAACCGAGTCTGACAAGGGCGTATTAGTTGCATGCTGTAGACCCGAAACCGAGCGATCTATCCATGGCCAGGCTGAAGCGCTGGTAACACAGCGTGGAGGGCCGAACGGTAGTCTGTTGAAAAAGGCACCGATGAGCTGTGGATCGGAGTGAAAGGCTAAACAAGCTCGGAGATAGCTGGTACTCCCCGAAATAGCTTTAGGGCTAGCCTTGCCTTAGTGTCGCGGAGGTAGAGCACTGGATGGATTCGGGCCCTTCACCGGGTACCTACCCCAACCAAACTCCGAATGCCGTGACATGATGGGCGGGAGTGAGACTGCGGGCGATAAGGTTCGTGGTCGAGAGGGAAACAGCCCAGACCGTTGACTAAGGTCCCCAAGCGCGAGCTAAGTGGTAAAGGAAGTGCAGGTGCGAAGACAGCCAGGAGGTTGGCTTAGAAGCAGCCATCCCTTGAAAGAGTGCGTAACAGCTCACTGGTCAAGTTCTTGTGCGCCGACAATGTAACGGGGCTCAAGTTCGCCACCGAAGTCACGGGCTCGCTGACGCGCGCTTGCGCGCGGGCGGCGAGCGGTAGGGGAGCGTTCTAGCAGCTGATGAAGGTGTCCCGTGAGGGGCGCTGGAGGCGACAGAAGTGAGAATGCCGGTATGAGTAACGAAAAGACGGGTGAAAAACCCGTCCGCCGAAAGCCTAAGGTTTCCTGGGTAAAGTTAATCTGCCCAGGGTTAGTCGGCCCCTAAGGCGAGGCCGACAGGCGTAGTCGATGGGAAACGGGTTCATATTCCCGTACCTCTGGCAGGAGATGCCGACAGGGATGACGCGTCGGAAGACGTGCAGCCGGGCGATGGTAGTCCCGGTCCAAACGGTGAGGACGTTGAAGCGGGGAGGCAAATCCCCCCGCCGAGTTCAAGCCGTGATGGCGAGCTGAAGCCTTCGGGCTGACGTGAAGT
>JAPOQV010000211.1 GCA_026710565.1 Spirochaetaceae bacterium
CAGATCGGCGACCGGCCGCTGATCACCACCGGCTACTTCGACTCCCAGAACCTCGCCTTCTGGGACGCCACCCGCGGCGAGTACCGGGCCTACGTGCGCGACTTCCACGGCAGCCGCGACGCGGCCGCCCGCGAGGTCGCCCTGCGCGATGTCCGCACCTGCACCTCGCCCGACTTCCTGGCCTGGACCGAGCCGCAGTGGCTGTCATACGAGCCGGAACGGTTCGCGGAGATCTACACCAACCAGATCAACCCCTACTACCGCGCACCGCACCTGTTCGTCGGCCTGCCGATGCGCTACGTCACCGGCCACGGCTACGTGACGGAGCTCAACGAGCGCATCTCCCGGTCACAGGAGCGGTTCGGCACCAGCTATACCGACACGGCGCTGATGACCAGCCGTGACGGCCGCACCTTCGACCTCTGGGGCGAGGCGTTCATCCGCCCCGGTCCGGTGCAGAAGGGACGCTGGCACTACGGAGCCAACAGCGCGGCCCTGGGCATCCTGGAGACGGCTGATGAGGCCGGCGCCCCGGAGCTGTCGCTCTACGTCAAGGAGGGCGGCTGGGACGTGCCGTCGCAGCTCCGTCGCTACGCCCTGCGGGTCGACGGCTTCGCATCGATGCGCGCGGGAGCGGCCGGCGGCGAGGTGCTGACCAGGCCGTTGATCTTCGACGGCGACCGGCTGGCGCTGAACGTCTCCACCTCGGCGCTGGGATGGCTGCGCGTGGAGATCCGGGACCGGGAGGGACGCCCGATCGACGGGTTCGCGGAGGATGACTGCGTCGAGGTGTTCGGCGACGACATCGAGCATGGAGTGCGCTGGCAGGGCGCCGCGGACCTCGGCCGGTTGGCCGGCACGCCCGTGCGACTGCGCATCACCATGCGCGACGCCGACCTGTACTCGCTGCGCTTCTGTGACGGAGGAACGAGATGACCCGGATCGAGCCCGGAGGGAAGGCGGTGCTGTTCGCGTTCGACGACCAGAGCATCCCGTGGCGCTATCGCGTGCGGCTGGAGATGCATCCGCCCGAGAAGTACGACGGCAACCCCGTCATCGCGCGCGGCCCGATGGGCGCGGTCGACGAGCGGCGCGCGCAGAACAGCCCGGTCACTCACGACGGCGAGCGCTTCCGGATGTGGTACATCGCCCGCGACGACGGCACCGGCTCGACCTTGCCCGGTGAGCGCGAGCGCTACGAAACATCGCGAGGCGGCCGGGACGGCATCAGCGAGATCGGCACGACGAGCGACATCGTCCATTCCTACGACACCGGCCGCATCTGCTCTGCCGAGAGCGACGACGGGTACCACTGGCGCAAGCCGGACCTGGGGATCGTGGAATACCGCGGCAGCACCCACAACAACATCTGCGACATCGAGCCCGGCACCGGGTCCATGGACGTGCTGTTCCAGCCCGACGCGCCGCCGGAGCGGCGCTACCTGATGGTCATCGAGTTCACCGCCTGGCGGCACCTCAAGAAGCCGCCGCTGGAGATGCCCTCGATCACCCGCTTCGCCGCCAGCCCGGACGGCTACCGCTGGACCATGCTGCAGGAGGAGCCGGGCGTCGTTGGCCAACACCACGAGGTGTTCTGCCTGTACCGGTACCGGGATCGCTACCACATCGCCGGTCACCAGGCGTCACCCCTGCTGTACCTGCCCCTGCAGCGACACCCAGCCCTCCCCTACTGCGGCCCGCGCACCATGGTGGTCTGGCGATCGCCGGACGTGGGCCGCTGGCCGCTGGAGACCTGCCACGCCTTCTTCAAGCCGATGCAGTCCTCCTCGCCCTACCGAACCGGCTGGGACCGCGAGGAGGTGCACATGGGCGCCTACGTGACGCCCTACCCCAACGTCTGCCTGGGCGTCTGCGGGCAATGGCACCACCCGATCACCGACGCGCCGCCCGAGCGGCCGGACTACCGGGGCGAGGAGGTCGCCGTCGACCTGGGGTTCATCCTCAGCAACGACGGCGTGCACTTCCGCGAGCCGGCTCCCGGCTTCACCTTCATCGGCCGCGACCAGGAGCTGTCGTGGGACCGGGACTGGCGGGACAACGCGACCCGTGACCGGATGCTGATGGAGCAAGGGCCGCTGCTCAACATCGGCGACCGGACCGTCCTCTACTACACGGCGTGCACGCCGCACGGCAACCTGATGGGATCGATGAGCAACATCGGCATGGCCACGCTTCCGCGAGAGCGGTTCGGCAGCCTGACGCCGGTGGACGGCGCCGCCTGCGGCCAGGCGGTCACCGACACGATCCAGGCAGGGTTGGCGACCCAGCTCTACGCGAACGTGGAGATTCCGCCGGGCGGCCGGCTGCAAGCCGCGCTCACGGACCCGGAAGGACTGGCGGAGCTGCCCGGTTACGAGCTCGACGCCAGCCGCGCGCTGACTGCATCGGGCTTCGACCAGCGCCTCACGTGGCGCGGCCGGCCGGAGCTGCCTGCCGGCGCCTTCCGCATCCGCGTGCGCCTCACCGCAGGGTCCCGGCTCTACGCTCTCTACGTGGGAGGATAGCCGGCACGCTCCAACCGCTCCCCGACCCACACCTTGATGATCGACTGCCGCGGCACGCCGAGTCGCCGAGCTTCCTTGTCCAACGACGCAATCATCCACACTGGAAAGTCCACGTTCACACGCTTCACGCTCTGACCCGGCCTTCTGGCGCCCGACATTTCCAGATACTGCGTGATGTCCTCGCCGGCATCGAACCGTCGGTCGAACTCCTCAGCTTTCATAGATCGCTATCTCCTCCTTGCTTGATCTGCGCACGGATATGATCCTCCGCCTCTGATCTCGATAGGTGATCACGGCCGACCAGTGCTTGCCGCCGGACTTGGCAACCACCAGAAGTCGCGGCTCATCTACGGTGCGGGCCGGGATCTCGACCAAGTCCGTATCCGCCCACAGGG
Source organism: Spirochaetaceae bacterium (assembly GCA_026710565.1). Next base: position 2,921 of record JAPOQV010000211.1, read on the forward strand.
TCTGCGCCCGTTCGAAGTCGATGCCATGCTTCTGCTGATTGGCACGGCTCTCGGCCTCATCGTATTCAAAGCTCACAAGGTATAGAAATCATCCCATGTGAGACGCCTGCAGGGGTAACCAGCCTAAGGACCCGCCATAGTCCTCTCCACCGGCTCCCACAGGCAGGCGCGGGCTCACCAGCTCGACACGATGCGGTCGCGGTTGGGGATCGGGGGGCGCACGGCGGTGCCGCGGAGGTGCGACTCGTAGAGGCCGAAGCCGATCTCGGTGGAGAGCATGGCGATGCGCAGGTTGCTGACCGCCGGCTGACCGGTGCGGATGGCCTGCACCAGGTCGCGGATCTTGCGCTCCGTGCCGCACCAGTGCTCGACCGGCTCCAGCGGAACCGGGTCGAAGCCGGAGCGCGTGTCCTTCCGGCGCACTTCCATCTCTTCGCCGTCGTTGCGGATGCGGATGAGCCCGCCTTCGCAGACGATCTCGAACTCCAGGTTGCCGGTGCCCACCACGGCGATGTCCGGGCCGTCGGCGAACTCGATCAGCGCGCTGCGGATCGACGGGTCCTTGACGAAGTGCATGTGCGAGGTGTCCCCCGGCGCCGGACTGAGCGTCTCCAGCGTGCCGCGGATCGAGGTGACCTCCTGCGGATCGCCGGCCAGGTACAGCACCGTGTCCAGCCCGTGGCCGCCCACGCTGTTGCCCCAGAAGCCGATCACGCGCTGCACGCGTCCGAGCTCGCCGCCCGCCGCGATGGCCCGCGCCTGCTGGTAGACCGTCCAGTTGCGCCGCGGCGGACCGAACTCCAGCATCACGCCGGCGCGCTCGAACGCTTCCCGGATGGCGTCGGCCTCGCGCAGGGTGCAGCACAGCGGCTTCTCCGCGAACATGCCCTTCACGCCGTGCTCGGCGCCGTAGATCATCGCCTCCGCGTGCTGCTCGGGCCGCGTGCAGATGCTCAGGATCTCCGGCCGCTCCGCGTCGATCAGCTCCCGGAAATCCGTGTACCCCCGCGGCACGTTCCAGCGCCGCCGAAACTCCGCGAGCTTCGCCTCGTCCACGTCACAGGCGGCGACCATCTCGGTTACGTCGGTGGCCTGCGCGTAGCCGCCGGCGTGCGCGAGCGGCGGCACCACCCCGCCGCGCCACTGCGGCGTCCGTTCGTCGTCGATGGTGCCGGCGATCCGACCGCAGCCGATCATGCCCACCTTCAGTCTCATGCGCGTTCCTCCTCGCCCTCGCTTTGGTCTTCCGCGCGCAGCCTGCGGCACACCGCCGCCGCCGCTTCCTCCGGCGACAGCTCCGGCGGCAGGACCAGGTCGGCCTGCACGCCGTGCAGGTCCTCTCCCGCCCGCACGATCAACATGTCGTTGGGTTGATTGAGGATGCGCAGCGTCTCCGCCTCGTAGACGTCGAGGTCGGCGACCGTCGTGATCACGATCTGCCCGGAGTCGGTCAGGAAGTGGGCGATCTCGCCAAGATGGCGGATGTTCTCATCACGCGTCTCGCCGCTGGACGACTGCTGCTCCCGCTCGACGTCGGCGTCCAGCCCGCCGGCGAGGTTGGAGAGCCCGAAGTAGTAGACGTTGCTGCCGCCGTGAAAGAGCTCCCGCTCCACGTCGCGGGCAACCCGGACCAGCAGCGGATGCAGCGAGCCGGTGAGCACCAACAACCGCGGCTCCTGGCCGTAGCGATCGGCGCGCTCGCCGCCTGAGACGGCGCCGTTCACCCATGCGTAGTCCCGGCGCCGGACGTGCTCGCGCAGCGACTCGCTCAGGTCGGACAGGTACTCGGTGATGATGCCGCCGCCGGCGATCTCGTACTGGTCGACCAGCACGAAGCGGCCGGTGGCGACCAGATCGGCGTCCACGCCCAGGTCGAACGCGATCGGCTTGTGGGTCTCCAGCACGCACTCGGCCACCTCATGCCGCCCGACGTGCTGCTTGGCGGCGCTGCGCTCCAGGGTGTCGGCGTCGAGGACCTGCACGATCTCCTTCACGTGCACGGTCACCCTCGTGCTGGCCAGCTTCAGCAGGTAGCGCCGGCCGCGCACCAGCGGGTTGCGGTCCAGCCAGAACAGGTTGGCGCGGAAGGTGGTGCCCACCCGCGGCGGGGCCTCGCCTTCCCGGTACATCACCTCGCCCGGCCGCACGTACAGCTCCTCGGTCAGGGTGATGCCGGTGGCGGAGCCGGCCGCCGCCGCGCGCGTCCGGGGGAGGTTGAAGCCCTCGATGCTGCGCACCCGAGACCGCTTGCGCGACGGCAGGAACTCCACCGTGTCGCCGACGGCCACCGTCCCGCTGGTGATGGTGCCGGCGATGATGCGCGCGTCGTCCCCCCGCACCGGGAACTTGTAGACGTCCTGCACGGGCAGCCGCAGCGCGTGCTCGGTCTCCGGGCCGGCCGAGTCCAGGGCGTCGATCCGCTCCAGCAACGGCGCCCCGTCGTACCAGCGGGTTCGGGGCGAGGGGGCGACGAGATTGTCTCCATGCCGCCCGCTCACCGGCACGAACCCGAGCGGCGTGGCCTGGATGTCGGCGAGGAATGCCGCGTACTCCTCGTGTATGGCTTCGAAGACCGCCTGGTCGTAGCCCACCAGGTCCATCTTGTTGACCACCACCAGGATCTGCCGGATACCCAGCATCGCGGTCATGAAGCCGTGGCGGCGGGAGTTCTCGCGCACCCCTTCGCGGGCGTCGATCACCAGGATCGCCGCCTCGGCGCGGGCGGCGCCGGAGATCATGTTCTTCAGGAACTCCACGTGCCCGGGCGCGTCGATGATGATGTAGCGGCGCCGCTCGGAGCGGAAGAACACCCGCGCGGCGTCGATGGTGATGCCCTGGGCCTGCTCGTCGCGGAGCGCGTCGATCAGGAACGCGTACTCGAACGGCTTGCCCGAGCGCTCGCAGTTGCGCCGGACCTGCTCGATCCTGCCGTCCGGGAGGGAGCCCGTGTCATGCAGCAGGCGTCCGACCACCGTGCTCTTGCCGTGGTCGACGTGGCCGACGATGACGATGTTCATCGCCGCCAGCTCGGCCGGTGGCGCGGTGTCCCCGGCGATGGCGGTCGCGGGCTCGGAAGCGGGACCGGCCATCACATGTATCCCTCGCGCCGCAGGGTCTCCAGGGTGCCGTCGCCTTCCTTGTCCTGCGCGCGCCCCGCACGCTCGGCGATCTTCGAGAACCGGCCGGTGCGCAGCTCCTCCACGATCTCGCCGACGTTCGATGCCGTGGACTCGACCGGCGTCGTGCACGGGTAGCAGCCCAGCGACCGGTAGCGCGTGCCGTCGCCCCGGTCGAAGTAGAGCGGCACCACCGGGATCCGTTCCGCCTCGATGTACTCCCAGATGTTGAGCTCCGTCCAGTCCAGCAGGGGGTGGACCCGCACGTGGGTGCCGGGCGCGAAGTCGGTCTTGAACTGGTTCCACAGCTCCGGCGGCTGGTCGCCGATGTCCCAGTCGCTGTGCTGATCGCGGGGCGAGAAGTAGCGCTCCTTGGAGCGGCTGCCCTCCTCGTCCGCGCGCGCGCCGACGATCACCCCGGTATACGGCTCGGTGTTGGCGTCCTGGACGTAGCGGTCCTGCCCGTGATCGAACCGGTAGCGCGGCCAGGCGCCGGACAGCGTGTTGACCAGCGCGTCGGTCTTCAGCGCCTTGCAGCAGGCGATGCGCGACAGGGCACCGGCCGGGAAGGTCTGTTTCGCGTCCAGCGCGGCGCGGTTCTCGCCATAGATCAGGTCGAGCCGCCAGTCGCGCACGAGCTGGTCGCGGTAGGCGATCATCTCCGCGATCTTGAAGGAAGTGTCGATGTGCACCAGCGGGAACGGCACCGCCCCGAAGAACGCCTTGCGGGTCAGCCACAGCAGCACGGTCGAGTCCTTGCCGATCGACCAGAGCATGCACAGGCGAGGGAATTCCCGGTACGCCTCGCGCAGGATGTAGACGCTCTGCGACTCCAGGCGCTGCAGTGCCGTCATCGGGGCGGCGGTCACGAGGCGCCCGCCGACACGTGCAGCCCGCACTCCTTGACGCCGTCCTGCTCCCACCACCAGCGCCCGGCGCGCGGATCCTCGCCCGGCTCGACGGCGCGCGTGCACGGCGCGCAGCCGATGCTCAGGAAGCCGCGGTCGTGCAGGACGTTGTAGGGCACGTCGTGGGCGCGCAGGTAGTCCCACACCTGGTCTTCCGTCCAGTCGGCCAGCGGATTGGCCTTGAGCGCGCCGTGCGCGGAGTCCCATTCCACGAACGGGGTGCCGGCGCGATCGGGGCTCTGCGCGCGGCGCAGCCCGGTGATCCACGCCGCGGCCCCGCTGAGCGCGCGGCGCAGCGGCTCGACCTTGCGGACCCCGCAGCAGCGGTGGCGATGCTCCACGCTCTCGTAGAAGAGGTTGGGGCCGGCCTCGCCCACCATCTCCTGCACCGCTCCGGCCGACGGAAACAGCACCTCGTAGTGCATGCGGTAGCGGCTCATCATGCGCGCCATCAGGTCGTAGGTCTCCTGGTGCAGGCGGCCGGTGTCCAGCACGAAGATCGATGCGTGCGGGTCGATGCCGAGCAGCATGTGGCTCAGCACCTGATCCTCCGCGCCCAGTGAGGACGCCAGCTTCACCGCGCGGCCGTGGCGCTCGGCCAGCGCGCGCAGCAACGCCTGTGCGCCGCCGGCGGCGACGGCGTTCAGCCGCCCGATCTCGGTGCTGTTCACCTCCATCCGTCGTTCCTCTTTATCGGCTCCAATCGATCGTCACGCCCAGCGTATCCGCATCCTGCTGCAGCACTCGGTAGGCCGCCGGGGCATCCGCGGGCGCGAAGCGATGGGTGACCAGCTCGTCCACCTTCACCACACCCTGCTCGATCAGGGCGAGCGTCCGCTCCATCCGGTCGCGCCGCTGGCCGTTCGGAAAGTGGGTGGTGGTCTCCCCCGCCCGCAGCCAGTGGATGTCCACCTCGCAGGCGCCCGGCGAATAATACCCCAGCACGACCAGGTGGCCGTCGCGTACCAGCAACTCCGCCGCCGCGCGGATGAGATCGGTCTTGCCGGTGGTTTCGGCCGCGATCCGCAGGCCCTCCGGGACGCGGCTCCGGACCGCCTCGCCCAGATCCTCGGCATGGGTGTCGATCACCTCGTCGGCGCTGTGCTCGGCAGCGATCTCCAGCCGCCGGCGGCGGTGCCCGGCCAGCAGCACGCGCGCGCCCCGGTGGCGCAGCACCTGCGCCGCCCACTGCCCGACCAGGCCGTCGCCGATGATCAGCGCCGCGTCGCCGGCGGTGACCGGCGGGCGCACGCCGCCGTTGTAGCCCACCTGCGCCAGCAGCAGGGCCGATGCGCTGCGCGTGCCGACCCCTGCGGGCACGGGAATCACGTCGGCCGCCGCCGCGACGTGCCAGGCGCAGTGCCCGGCCCACCAACCGCCCTCCCAACCCTCTGGCTGCTTGCAGCGGGCGCTGAACACCCGGTCCCCGACGGCGAACCCGGTGACCTCATCGCCCACCGCGCGCACGCGCCCGGCCGCCTGGTAGCCGGGTGTGAACGGGAAGCGGACCGTGCCGGTGCCCAGCCGTATCGTCCCGTGCAGGCAGTGCAACTCGGTGCCGGCGCTGACCGTCGTGTGCTCCACCTCGACCAGCACGTCTCCCGGGTCAAGCGGAGACAGCGGCACCTCGCGCAATTCCACCTCGTTAGCGGCGGGAAAGACGACTGCCGCGGTCGATGCGGGATGCGGGCGCATATCCGTGACTGTATAAGGGAACAGACAGCCGGTCGAACCGGAGCGTCAGGCGCTCCCGGCCGGAGCGTGCTCGTAGAGCGAGACGTGGTTGGTACTGGACGAGGTGAACCGGGAGCCTGACCAGCCGCCCCAGCGCTCGCGCAGGCGGAGGCCGGCCAGTCGCGCCATCAGGTCCAGCTCCGAGGGCCAGGCGTAGCGGAGCTGCGCCGGGAACAGCCGGGTCCCCGCCGCGTCGATCACGAGATGCTGGCAGGTCACCCGCTGGCCGGCGGCGTCGTGGCGGGACAGGTCGAGCTGGACCGCGTCGGACTCCAGGTGCGAAATGCCCACGCTCTGGCCGTTCGTGAAGCGCGTCGGGTCGGGTACGAACGCCTCGATCAGAAAGACGCCGCCCTCGCCGAGGTGCTCGGCGACGCGCGCGTAGCACTGCACCTGCTGCTCCTGGCTGGTGAGCATGAAGAAGGTGTTGAACACCACGAAGATCAACTCGAACATGCCGTCGACGCGGAAATCCGCGAAGTCGCCCACGGTCACCGGGATGGCGTCGCCGCCCGGCTTGTCGCGCAGCTTCGCCACCATCGCTTCAGACGATTCGATGCCGTGCACCTCGACGCCCCGCGCGGCCAAGGGCAGGGCTACCCGGCCGGTGCCGATGCCCAGCTCCAGCGCGCGGCCGCCGGCGGCCAGCCGCTCCAGCGCCTCCACGGGGACGGCGCCGGTCACCATCCGGTCGTAGTTGTCCGCGATGCGGTCGCCGTAGGTGGCCGGGGTGTAGTCCTTCATCACCTTCCTATGGGACCTTCCGCTGGTCGATCAGTCCAGCACGCCGCCACAGTGCTCCTCAATGTACTCACGGAAGGACCGGGTGAGCTCGTCGGCCTCGGCGCCGGGGGTCCCGCGCTATCCGGTTGCCACAGACGGCCCGGCTACAGCAGTCGGCGTACGGAGACGGCGACATCCGGGAACGCCAGCGGGTGAATCACGCCGGCATTCAGGGTCCGTTCGGTTCGGTAGGTCCCAGCGCTCGGGTCGCGAAACACCAGCACTGTCATGTCCTGGAGGTTCACCACCCAGTACTCCGGAATGCCCGCCTCGGAATAAATCCGCTTCTTGGCTTCGAGGTCCTTCCTCAGGCTCGTCTGCGCGTACTCGACGAGCCAGAACACGTTGTCCGGATAGGGGTGATGGTCGCGGTACTCGCGGCCCAATCGCTCGACGATCGCCAAGTCAGGTTCCGGCTCGGAGTCGACGTCGGCCAGCGTGATCGGCTTTGCCTGGCGCACCTTCGCACGCTCCCCCAACAACCGCAGCAGGTATTCTCCCGCCTCGTCGCTACCGTATGCGTGAGGCTCGCCTTCGGGAGCCATGACTACGATCTCGCCATCGAGCAACTCCACCGGCTGGTCATCGAGGATTCCTTCATCGCCGAGCCGGTGGTACTCGGCCACCGTCCAGGTCTTCGTCATCAAGGCCACGGAATCTCCTCACGGTCCATCATAGCGGAAAGAGCGGCTACGGAACTGCTTCGAGGAGTCGGTGCCGGGTTCCGTGGCTCACGGGTTCCGCGTGTCAGGTTGCGCGGATCCAATGTGCCCACGCCACGCCATGTTCGACGAGCGCGTTCCTGAGACGCTCGTCGGCGGTCCAGAATTGCGCCTTGAGTTCTTCGGCGAGCGTCACGTAGTGACCGTCATATGCCTTGCTGTGTCCGAGCCGGCCCGCCCAGAGGAGAGCCCCGCGGTTGAGTGCAGGCGAGGGGTCGATCAACTCGAGGTCGAGAGCCTCGAGCAAATCGAGGGCCTCCTCCAACTGAGACTGACTGATGAGCTTGCGCCACAACGCCCGGCGCAGGCCGCTGGTCACTTCATAGCTCCACAACCGCGGCGCCGCCACGACCGCCCGTTCGTCGCGCCATTCGTCGACTCGGCGATCTGCGTGCGAGCTGTACGGGAGCGGCAGGGCCAGGGCGAGGGTCCCGTTCGCGTCCACCACTACCGTCATCGTCACGGGCGCTCCTGCTCGCGTTCCTCACGTGCTTCGGCGACCAGGTCGACGGTGATCCTGCCGCTGGTGTCCCGAATGGCTTCTCTCAGAGCCCGCAGATGACCCAGAGCCGGCTTCCGCGCCGACCAGGCCGCACTCCGATGGGCGACCAGCGCTTCGTCGATGAGCGTGCGGGCGACCTCGGATATGCTCTTTCCCTCTTGCCGGGACATCAGCACCAGCCTGCCGTGCTGCTCGGGACGAAGCAGTATCTGGGCCCGATACATTCGTTCACTCATGCCAAGATCCTACATCTACACAACCATGTGTCAACGGACGAAGACGTCTCGCACACGCCGGCGTGTCCATGGTCCACGTCTCCGCTCCGTTCTCCCATCCGGCGACCAATCGGCTGTCCAGGATACCGCCGCGCGTCCCCGCCGGTTGACCGGCGGGCGCGCGCGTAGTAGCACATCCGGACGGTAGGGGAACCATGAGCGACCAGGGTCAGGTGGCGAGTTCGGCGCCGGCCACGCCCTTGGACGCCCCTGCGCGCGCCGTCTCCGGCCCCAAGCGCGAGCTGTGGGCGCGCGTACGCCGCCACTGGATGCTGTACGTGATGATCGCGCCGGCGATCCTGGGCTTCCTGGTCTTCAAGTACATCCCGGCGATCGGCGCCGTGACCATCCCGTTCACCCGCTACAGCATCGTCGACGGCTTCTTCGGGTCGGAGTGGGTCGGGCTGAAGTGGTTCATCTCCTTTCTCAACGGAGCGTTCTTCCCGCGCCTGCTCAGGAATACCTTCCTGCTCGGATTCCTGGGGATGGTGATCGGCTTTCCCATGCCGATCCTGCTGGCGCTGTCGCTGAACGAGATCAGGAGCGAGCCGTTCAAGCGGTTCGCGCAGACCATCACCTACCTTCCCCACTTCATCTCCGTCGTGGTGGTGGTCGGCCTGATGTACTCCTGGTTCGCCTACGACGGGTACGTCAACAACTTCCTCGGCCTCTTCAACCTCGATCCCATCGACTTCCAGGGCGATCCGCGCTGGTTCCGGCCGCTGTACATCGGCTCCGGCATCTGGCAGGGGATCGGCTGGGGGGCGATCCTCTACCTGGCCGCGCTCGGCGGGGTCAACCCGGAGCTGTACGAGTCCGCCTACCTTGACGGCGCCAATCGCGTCCGCCGCGCCTGGCACGTGACGCTGCCGGGCATCGCGCCGACGATCACCATCCTGTTGATCCTGGGCATGCAGAACATCATCGAGGTCAGCTTCGACAAGGTGTTCCTGATGCAGAACCCGGCGATCATGAGCACGTCGGACGTATTCGCGACCTACATCTACCGCCGCGGCATCATCGGCCTGGACTACTCGTTCGCGGCCGCGGTCGGCCTGCTCAACTCCGTGGTCGGGCTGCTGCTGGTGATGGGCGCGAACTACCTGAGCAGGCTGGTCAACGAGCACAGCCTGTGGTGAGGGCGGCGGTCATGAAGGCGAGAGCCCGGTGATCAGGTACAAGACGACGCCCGGCTCGCTCGCGTTCGACGTGGCGAACCACGCGGCGATCATCCTGCTGATGATCTCCATGGTGTACCCGTTCGTGTTCGTCATCTCGGTGTCGGTGAGCGACTTCGAGGCGATCACCTTCAACGAGGTCAAGCTGCTGCCGGTCGGCCCGCTGCAGGCCAAGGCGTACAACGTCCTGCTCGGCGCCACCAACATCCTGAGGAGCTATCTGAACAGCATCTACTACGCGCTCGGCACGGCGACGATCACCCTGGGCGTCACCAGCCTGGCGGCCTACGTGCTGGAGCAGCGCACCCTGCCGTTCCGCAAGGCGCTGATCCTGTTCGTGGTGCTGACCATGTTCCTGCCCGGGTTCTTCATCCCCACGTTCCTGCTGGTCAACGAGCTCGGACTGGTGGACACGCGGCTGATCGTCATGCTGCTGCCCAGCTTCGGCGCCTGGTACATCCTGGTGATGCGCGCCAACATCCGCACCGTCGTCACGCGCGAGTTGCAGGAGGCCGCGTTGATCGACGGCGCCAACCACCTGCAGATCTACGTCTCGCTCGTGCTGCCGCTCATCAAGCCGATCCTGGCCACCATCGGCCTGTTCACGGTCGTGGGAAGCTGGAACAACTTCTTCCTGCCGCTGATCTACCTGCACGACCGCGACAAGCACCCGCTCACCCTCATCCTCCAGCGCATCCTGATCGAAGGCGAGATCGGCAAGTACAGCGGGGGCGGCATGGCGCAACTCTGGGAGGACCAGGGCGTACCGGGCTACGTCGGCGTCGGCTTCTTCAAGTCGTTCAAGTTCGCGGCCGTGGTGGTCACGGTGTGGCCGATCATCGTCGCCTACCCGTTCCTGCAGAGGTACTTCGTGAAGGGCATCCTGGTCGGGTCGGTTAAGGACTGACCGTTGACACCGCAATCGATAACGCCGAGTCTCGGCGTACCAGACCTGCGCGGAAGCGCAGAAGGAGGATCGTGATGAAAAGAACCATGCTGATCGCCGCCGCGGCGATCCTGGCCCTCGCCGCGACGCCGGTGTTCGGGTCCGGTGAAGAGGAAGGCATGGCGAGCGGCCCGCCGACCATGCAGATCTACGCGAACTACTGGGACCGCAATCCCAACTGGTCGCCGGAGACCCTGGTCGTTGCGAAGTTCGCCGAGATCGCCGGCGCCGAGATAGAGCTGGTCACCGGTGACGCGCAGAAGCTCAAGACCCTGGTGGCGAGCGGCGACCTGCCCGACACCATGTGGGGCGGTTTCACTCGGCTCGAAGCTATGGACTTCGGCACCAAGGGCGCGCTGTTCCCGATCGACACGCTGTTCGACATGATGCCCAACCTGAGCACGTGGCGGGAGAAGTACCCGGAGTACGACTCCGCCATGACCGCCCCCGACGGGCACCAGTACGCGACCACGTCGGTGTACAACTACACGCAGCTCCGCCGCGCGCCGTCGATCTCGCCGGCCGTGCACGAGTTGGGCGTCGACCCGCGGGCGGACATCCAGGCCATGCAGGACCTGCTGGAGGTGCTGGGCCAGTCAAGGGCCTGGTGGCCGGAGAACCATCCCGGGGTCGCCCGCCGCGGGCTTCGCGACGGCTACCACGTGATGTTCGGCACCAACCATTCCGTCTACCTCAATCCGGAGACCGACCAGTGGACCTACGGCGAGATGGAGGACAACTACCGCGGCATGATCGAGATCCTGCGGCAGGCCTGGGCCGACGGACTCATGCATCCCGACTTCATGTCCATGGGCGAGGATCCGTGGCGGGAGATCATGTCGCAGGGCAAGGCCTACTTCACGACCGGCCCGTACAGCCAGATCTCATGGCAGGGCACCGACCGCGCGGACCCCAACACCTGGTGGATCCCGATCCTGGCGCCGGAGTTCAACGGCACGCGCTACTGGTCGACGATCCAGAATCCGCGCGTGCTGGACGCGGCCAGGTGGACGCTGGGCGCCAACACCGAGGTCGCCGAGAACGCGGTCCAACTGATCGACTGGCTCTACAGCGACGAGGGCGTCTACTACATCTACTTCGGCGAGGTCGGCGTGACCAGCGAGCTCGACGACCTGGGCTACGGCTACTACGCGCATTTCCCGGAGGGCCAGCGCACGGAGTGGATGTGGGAGCAGGGCTTCCACTTCTTCCGCTACAACGTCGTGCACTCCCTGTGGGAGCTCAACCCGAGCAAGGCAGGCAGCGCGGCGGAGAAGATCTTCACCGACGAGGTGGCCGACTTCTACATCAGCAACGACTCGGTGCGCCCGCCGGAGCCGGTGCTCACCTTCACCGAGGACGAGCTCGACCAGATCAAGCAGATCAAGGCCGACGCCGACGCCGCCGCCCTGGAGGGCGCTGCCACCTTCATCCGCGGCAGCAGGGCGATGAGCGAGTGGGGCGACTTCACGGCTCAGTTGGAGCGCATCGGAGTCAAGCAGCTCGAGGACATCTACAACGCCGCCTACGCGCGGCTGAAGTAGATCCTCCAGCGCGCGACACACGCGTTGGACGTCAAGGGCCGTCGGCCGGCAGATGCCGGTCCGGCGGCCTTTTTCATTGACCTGCCATGTCGCGATCTGTTCTGAGGTCTTCCCCGGTCCGCTGGACGGTGCTGGTCGACGTCCTGCTGGCCGGCGCCGTGACCTGGGCCGCGCTGTCGGGCGAACGCGGCGTCGTGGCCGCGCTCGTCCCCGCGTGCGTATGCCTGGGCTGCTGGCAGGCGGTCGTGTTCCTCCGGGCGAGGCGCGGTGGGCTGATTCTGGGGGTCGAACGCCACATCAGGCTTCCCCACTACTTCCAGGCCGGCGTGCAGGGCTGCCACTACCTGTACCTGGGGCTCTACTACCCGGCGGTCCGGGAGCACCTGCCGCTCATCGCGGTCCAGGTCGTGGTCTTCTACGCGCTGGAGATGCTCCTGCAGTGGTCGCGGGGCAGGAAGTGGCGGGCCGGCTTCGGCCCCCTGCCGGTGGTGGGCAGCATCAACCTCTTCCTGTGGTTCGAGCCCGAGTACTCCTTCGGCCAGCTCCTGCTGATCGTCGGCGCCCTCGCCTCCCGCGAGTTCGTGCGCTGGCGCCGGGACGGCCGCTCCTCGCACATCTTCAACCCGTCGGCGATCGCGCTGGCCGCGGCCGGCGTGTTCCTGATGACGACGAACACGACCACGGCGACGACCGGGATCAACCACATCCTGGCCTTCGAGCTGCCGCCGAGCTTCTTCGAGCTGATGTTCGTGTGCGGCATCCTGTTGCAGATCTTCTTCGCCACCACCCTGGTCACCTTCGGCGCGGTGCTGGCGCTCGCGCTCATCCACTACGGCGGCACCCTGCTGCTGGGCGCGTGGCCGCTGTTCAACATCTTCCACATCAGCGTCTTCCTGGGCCTGAACCTCCTGGCCACGGATCCCGCGACCTCGCCCCGGACGCCCGCCGGCAAGCTCCTGTTCGGGCTCACCTGGGGCGCGGCCATCTGGTGCTGCTACCTCGGGCTGCGCCTGCTGGAGCTGCCGCCGTACTACGACAAGATCCTCACGGTCCCGCTGGTGAACCTGCTGGTGCCGATGTTCGAGAAGTCTGCCGGAATTGGCCGCGTGAGCGGCCAGTTCGGCAGACTTCTCGAGAGGTGGGGAAGGGCCAATGAGCGGAGCCGGAGGCGACGGTCATCGGGGCGCGAGAGGGCCGGCCGGGCGATCACGATGTCGTTCCGGTTCGACCGGGCGGCCTTCATCGCCGCCTACGCCGGGCTGTTCCTGCTCATCCTGCCGACGCTGAAGCTGCAGTACCGGTCGGCCGAGTACTACTTCAAGGACCGGCTGCCCCCCATCACCTCTCCCGAAGTCTGGAAGTCCATCCCCCTGGTACAGGAGAAACGGCTCTTCTGCGAGCGCCACCGGCGCGCGTGCGAGCCGTGGGGCATCGCCGAGGAGATCCGCAACTACGCGGCGTTCGCCCGCGAACTCCGCCTGCGGTACGCGGTCGTCCAGGACATCGACCGCCTGAGAAACGCCACCGAACGCGACGACCGATGATCGGCTGGGGCACGCTCGACTCTTCTCCGGTCCGCGGAACGTGACAGTAGGGTCGTACGTCACGACAATGGCGGCCATGCGCACGTTCAACACGGCAGGGCCGGTGGTAGCCGCTGACCACTACCACATCCCGCCGCTTGAGCGGATCGACCTCGCCGAAGTGCTCGATCTGATCCGCGACAAGAAGTACTTCGTGCTGCACGCGCCGCGCCAGACCGGCAAGACCTCTGCGCTGCTGGCGCTGCGCGAGCTGCTGAACGGCGACGGTGCCCGAGACTACCGCTGCGTATACGCCAACGTCGAGGCCGGCCAGGCGATGCGCGAGAACGTGGCCGAAGGAGTGCGCACGGTGCTCGCCGAGCTCGCGTTTCGGGCGAGCGTAACGCTGAGTGACGACACGCTTGAACGGCTGTGGCCGGACCTGTTGGCGCGCGTCGGTGCGGGCCAGGCGCTGCGCCAGGCGCTGGCTCGCTGGAGCATGGCCGACCCGCGCCCGCTGGTGCTGCTGATCGACGAGATCGACGCCCTGATAGGCGACACGCTGCTGTCGGTGCTGCGGCAACTGCGGGCAGGCTACGACCAGCGCCCGGAAGGCTTCCCGCACAGCATCGTCCTGTGCGGCGTGCGCGACGTGCGCGACTACCGCATCTATTCGACCGACGAGGACCGCATGGTGCTCGGCGGGAGCGCCTTCAACATCAAGTCCAAGTCGCTGCGGCTGGGAGACTTCAGCGCGCAAGAGATCGGCGACCTGACCGCCCAGCACACCGAGCAGACCGGACAGGCGTTCACCGCGGATGCGCTGGCGTCGATCGAGGCGCGTAGCGCCGGGCAGCCGTGGCTGGTGAACGCCCTGTGCCGGGAGGCGTGCTTCGAGAGCGCCGGCGGCCGTGACCGCTCCTGGCCGGTAACGGCGGACGCGGTTCTGGATGCGCAGGAGCGGCTG
>JAPOQV010000212.1 GCA_026710565.1 Spirochaetaceae bacterium
CGGGTAGTCGCGCACGCGGATGCCGGTGGCGTTGTAGATCGCGTTCGCGACCGCGGCGCGGCCCTGATGGAGGAGCTCCCCGTCGACACCAAGCGCGGCTTCTTCGCCAACCACGACCTCGCCGGCTACGAGGTGCCGGTCCACGCCGACATCCCACACCAGGAGGTGATCTTCCTCGACGAGGTCGACCCGATGTCCTCACCCATGAAGGCCAAGGGCGTGGGTGAGCTCGGCATCTCGGGGGTCGGCGCCGCGGTCGCGAACGCGATCTACAACGCCACCGGCATCCGCGTGCGCGACTACCCGATCACCCTCGACAAGCTCCTCGACCGCATGCCGGACGCGGCCTGACCGGGGCGCGGGGACGTCCTGCCGGGCGTCCCCTACGGGTCCACGACGTGGAAGCTGGCCCGGGCCCGCATCACGAGGCGACCGTCCTCGTCGTAGGCGCGGGCGGGGAAGGCGTTCACCCCGGTCTCCTCGCCCTCGTCGTGCAGGAGCGCCGTCAGGGTCCGGCGCAGCAGGTCCCGCAGGGCGGCCCGGTCCGGGAGGACCGTGCCCTCGTCGTCCCGGACGGCGACGTGGTCGACGGTGTCGATGAAGTAGCGCGGCATGGGTGTCTCCGGGATCGGAATGACCGGGACGGGAGCGCCCGCAAGCCTCGCCGATGGCCGATCAGGGATACAGATCGGGTCGGCCGCCGCACTCATCTGGGTTTGAAAGTCCGGGCTCATCGTCCGGGCGCGAAGACGCGATGCCTCAAACGGAAGAGGGGCCGCGGATCCCGCAGCCCCTCGCTCCGTCGTTCCCCCCTCGGACGGGCTCAGTACTTCCGGATGATCGGCTCCGGCGCCATCGGGACCGGATCCGCCCCGAACCGGTAGGTCAGGCCGGCGTAGATCGAGAGCGGCTGCGCCAGGGTCGTGGTCCGCGGGTCGTTGATCGACAGGTTGCCGGCGACCGCGCCCGTCTCCGCGAAGGTGCCGAACGTGGCGTAGCGGTTGTTGGTCAGGTTGGTGATCAGCCCGAAGATCTCCAGGTTCTTGCTGACCTGATACTTCGTCGTCAGGTTCATCACGTAGTAGGCCGGCAGCTTGCGGTTGAGGTTCGACTCGTCGCCCCGGTAGTAGGACGACGAGAAGGCCGAGACGTTGAGGCCGAAGCGCCAGTTCGGGGTGATGCTGTACTCGAAGCCCGCCTTGATCTGGTGATCGGGGATCAGCGGGATCTTGTCGCCCGGCCGGACGCGGATGCCGCCGTTCGGGATCACGTCGCCGCCCGCGGCGCCGCCGGCCGCGCCGGTGCTCGCCAGCGGGTTGTTGGGCGACGAGAGGGTCGCGTTGAACTGGAAGGTCGCGTCGACCAGGGCGTAGTTGGCGTAGACCAGCAGGTCGGGCGTGACCGCGTACTCGGCGCCGACCTCGATGCCCTGGCGCCGGGTCGCGGGCACGTTGATGTAGTAGGCGCGGGCGGCGTTGCCGGCGACGGCGACCTGGTAGAGGTCGTTGGACAGGTCGGTGCGGTAGACGCCGGCCTTGTAGGTGAGGGCGCCGCCCGACAGGAAGGCCGGGATCACGCCGCGGAAGCCGGCCTCGTAGGTCCGGCCGGTGACCTGCTTGAGCGGCGGGTCCGCCACCAGCGAGTTCGGCAGCAGGCACGGCTGGGTCGGGCTGGAGCAGGACAGTTCCAGCGGGGTCGGGGCGCGGTTCGACTCCGAGTAGCCGCCGTAGAGGTTGAGCGCCGGGTCGAACTGGTAGGTCAGGCCCGCGAGCGGGTTGACCTTGGTGTACTCGTGGGCGCCGGTCACGTCCGGCGCGAAGCCGGTCTGGTCCCGGGTCTGGATGCGCGCGTAGTTGAGCCGGAAGCCGCCGGTCAGCGACAGCCGGTCGGTCACGTCCAGTGTGTCGGTGGCGTAGAGGACGAGATACAGGGTCGAGCCGCTGACGTTGCTCGGCGCGAGGCCGATCGCCCCGAGGGTGCGGATGTCCGGCGTGCCGAGGCCCGGGATCGTGCCGTAGTACGGGTTGTTCGGGTCGACGGTGATCGACAGGTTCGGGTTGATGACGCCCAGCTGGCTGGACGATTTGAACGCGAAGGTGGAGGCGTCGACGCTGCCGCCGACCACGAAGGCGTTGTTCAGGCCGAAGATCCGGTCGCGGTTGGCGGCCTGGAGCGAGCCGCCGTAGGATTCGGCCTCGGTGAGGGTCGTGTCGATCGTGCCGTACGGGATGTTCCGCAGGAACGGGATCGTCCGGTTGTTCAGGCCGAGGATCGCGAACTGGTTGGCGTAGGCGCGGCGGGGCGCCCCCC
>JAPOQV010000213.1 GCA_026710565.1 Spirochaetaceae bacterium
GACCTGGCCGGCACCGGTCGGGCGCGGCGCGCGGGCCAGTGCCCGCCGGGCCGCCTCCAGCCCGCCGTCGATTAGCGTGCGCCGCAGCGCCGCCGCGAACGCGCGGGCCGACGGCGCGTACCAGCCGTAGCCGTTGCGGACGATGAAGGTGCGGCTGTGCCGCTCGTTCGGCGCGCCGACCTGGGTGATCAGGAACGGCCGGCGGGATGCGGTCACCTCCAGCGTGAACAGGGTCCCGCACTTGCCGGCGGCCAGGTCCGCGGCCGCCAGCAGTACCTCCACATCGTCCCGGAACGGCAGCGGAACGACCCGGCGGCCGGTGAAGCGCGCCGCGAGCCGATCCCTGAGAGCCGCGTTGCGCCCGGTGGCCACCAGCACCACCGCGTCCGGCACCGCGCGCGTGCAGGCGTGCACGAACCCCTCGGCGTCGCCGATGCCGGCGCCGCCCAGGCCGTAGAAGACCACCGGCCGGCGCTGGTCCAGGCGCAGGCGCCGCCGTGCCTCGGCGCGGTCCGGCGGGGCAAGGAAGCGTCCGTGCGTGATCGGCGCCACCCGTTCGATGCGCGCCGGCGCCACCCCCGACTCGCGCACGGCGGCCGCCGCCGCGTCGCCCATCGCGAAGTAGCGATCGGCGTGGCAGGCCAGCAGGCCATGGGCCCCGCCCAGCTCCGTGAACACGTAGAGCAGCGGCGGCCGGTGCCGGGCGTACCGGCGGGCGTGGGCGAAGATGTGGGCCGTGCCCCAGTGGGTGGCCAGCACCGCCGACGGCCGGCGGCTGTCGAGCAGATCCCGCGCCCGCGGGACCGCCTGCGACACCGCGGAGCGGTTGACCATCCGGGTCAGCGCCGGCAGCGCCGCACCGCCGGCGAAGGCAAGCTGGCCGGCGCGCCGATGACGCAGGATCCAGTCCCAGGAGGAGACGAAGAAGCGCTCCGTGCGCGGTCCGCCGAGCTGCGCCGCATCGACGAGCTCCGCGCCGCGTCCCCGCTCTTCCAGCGCCGCCGCCACCGCGCGGGCGGCCGACACGTGCCCGGCGCCGGCCGCGAAGTACGGGAGGAGGACCGGCCCGGCCGAGCCGGGTTGCGTCATGGTCCGTCGCCCGAGCCCCGGTAGAGGGAGGCGATCCGGTCGCCGATCAGGTCCCAGTCGAACCGCCGCGCCTGCGCCCGGGCGGCGCGGCCGGCCGCCTGCAGGGCCATGTCGCGCACGCGCCGCATCGCCTCCGGCAGCGCGCCGGGATCGTCCGGTTCGTAGAGCACGCCCATGCTGCCGTCGATCAGGTCGGCCATGCAGCCGCGGCGCGGCACCACCAGCGGCAACCCGAAGCCGAGCGCCTGGATGGCGCTGCCGGAGGTCATCACCTCCCGGAACGGCAGCACGGCCACGTCGGCGGCGTTGAGGTAGTACTGGAAGTCCTCCTCCGCGAAGAAGGCGGATGTCTCGAACAGGAGCGACGGGTCCCCCCCGCCGGCCGCGGTCAGCCGCTCCAGCAGCCCCGGGGCGCGCGCGTTCGTCTTCATCATCAGCATCAGCAGGTCCCGCGGCCGCGCGATCTGCCGGAAGGCGGCGATCAGTTCCTCCAGCCCCTTGTAGCCGCGCATGTTGCCGAAGAACACGTACACGAACCGGTCCTCGCCGATGCCGAGCCGGGTGCGCGCCTGCGGGCGCTCGACCTGGTCCGGGAAGATGTCCATGTAGTGGCCATGCGGGACCACGTGCACGGTGCGGACCCCGTAGCGCCGGGTGAGCTGCTCCGCGCCGTAACGGCAGTGGGCGATCACCACGTCCGCCTCGCGCGCCACCAGCAGGTTGACCAGCCGGTCCAGCTCGGGATGCGGACGCTCGTGCGGGAACAGGTTGTGCAGGGTCCAGACGACGCGGTAGCCGATCCGCTTGGCGCGGATCAGCGTCTCCGCGAAGCGCGCGTACTCGCCCAGCGCCCCTTCCGGCGCGCCCTGGGTGTAGAACCGGTCCAGCCAGTTCAGGTGCAGCACCGAGTACTCCGGCCGCGACCGCTCCAGCCAGTCGGCGCCGAAGGCATAGTCGCCGGGTTCCAGGTGGATGTCGTGGCGGCGCAGCGACCGCGCCAGCAGCGCGCCGTACTGATTGGAGCGGGTACCGAACCGCAGGTCGTTGCCCGCCTCCCAGAAGAAGTACGCGCGCATGCTCATCCCCTACCCGGCTCGCCAGCCGGCGCCGTCGGCGTCCGCGAGCCGCCAGCGGCGCTCGGCCCCGGCGCGGCGGATCACCAGCGTGGCGGTGTCCGGCTCCAGCTCCACGTGGCTGGGCTCCTCGCCGGCGCGGCCGGCCTCGATCACGGTGACGAAGTCGACGGCCCGCGCCCGGCGGGTGCGCACCAGCAGGTCGGTGCGCTCCGAGGCCGGGTTGAACGGGGCATCCGCGATCTCGACCGATCCGCCGGCCTCGTGCGGGAGGTGCAGGGCCACCCAGCCGGCGGCGGTGTGCCAGAGCGCCGAAGCCGCGCCCCCAACCGTGCCGCCCACCCGGACCGTCACGTGCGGCAGGTCGGCGCCCGCACCCATGCCCGCGGTCCCGCGCACCCAGGCCAAGGTGCCGCGCACCCGGAACAGCCACTGCACCACGTGCACGGCCGGAGAGCGGACGGTGAACAGATCCAGGACGTACCGCCCGGTCGACGCCACGGCGCGGAACATGGCGGTCCCGGCGTAGACGGCGTCCGCCTCGGCGTCGCCGCTGCCACCCGCGAACCGCACCCGCGCCAGCACCTGGTCCGGGCCGCCGGGCGAATGCTCGAACCCGGCACGCTCCGCGCGCGCCGGTGGCTGCGACCGGCGGTCGAGGATCGCCGTGTTGTGGCTGAACGACTGCCGATACCAGGAACGGTGCAGCGGCACCCCGTAGCCGGGCGAGCCCAGGTCAGGCGACACCGCCTCGCCAGCCGCGTAGAGGGAGAGGGCCAGTTTGTCCGGGTGGCCGTGGCCGCCGCCCGTCGGGCCGTGCTTGAGCAGCGCTACCGGCGCGCCGGGCGAACCGGGATCGCGCCGCCCCCGCAGCACCGTCAGGCCGATGGCCGGCAGGCTGACGCTCCCGGTCCCGTCCTCGCCGGCAGGCTCCACCTCCTCCGGGCCGTACAGCAGCGCCTCCATCGAGTCGCGCGGCTGGCTGCGGTAATTCTCCGCCAACACCGCATGGAAGGCGGAGTCGCCGAACCAGCCGGCCGCCACCTCGTACAGCGCGCGCGCCGGCGGCACCCCGTGGCAGAGGTCGCCGCGCAGCGACGAGAAGAACCAGCAGTCGTTGGTGGCCGGCAGCCGCCCGTCCGGCATCCGGATCGCCAGCGGCGCGGCGTACATGCTGCGCAGCTCCGGGGCCCTCGCGCTCTCCGGGCGCGCCGATGCCACGACCGCCGCCAGCGTGGTCAGCGCGTGCGCGGCGTAGAAGTGGTAGCTCGACGAGCACTCCCACCACAGGCCGTCCGCGAGCCCGTCGCCCAGCAGCCGCCGGAACCCGAAGGCGCCGTCGATCGCCTCGTCCACCAGGTCGTCATCGCCCACGGCCATGCCGACCGCGGCCAGCGCCGCGTGGTGCCAGCACTCGATGTTGTGGACTTCGTGAAACCGCTGAGCGCGGATGTGGCCGGCCGCCGCGCGCAGCAGGCCGCCCTCGATCAGGTCCCGGTCGCGCGGCGGCAGCCGCTCGCGCAGCAGGTCGTAGGCACGCGCCAGCGGCACGAGGATGTTCGCCTCGTCCAGCGACTGGTAGGTGGCCTTGCCACGGCCGCCGCCGCGCGACGTGTGCGTCCCAAGCGGGTACCCGGGGTAGCGCCGCGCATACCCGGTGAGCACCGCGGCTGCCCGGTCGGCGGCGCGCGCATCGCCGTCCAGCCGCCACAGCAGCGCGGCCTGCAGCGCGCCGTGCGCGAGCAGGTGGTTGGCGCCGAAGCGCCATGCCTCGTCGTACGGCGACCCGCGCCACACGCGCCCGTCGACCGGACAGGCGTGCGCGCGCGGCGTGTGCGGATCGAAACACAACTCGACCGCATGATCGGGACAGAAGTAGTTGTGATAGAGCCCGGCCGGCTCGTCGGGCGGCTCCAGGTCGACGGCGAGCAGGGCGCCGGGCCGCCGGCGCCGGCCCTCGCGCGCGTCGGCGAACCGGTCTGAACGCCAGCGCGCCGCCGCCCGCTCCAGGAGCCCCTCCGGGATCAGCCGCACACGGGTAGCCTACCGCAAACGCTCAGCTTCCTTCGCCCGCCTCGTCGAGCACGGCCCGCCGGGTCTCCATGCTCAGCCGAAACCGTAATGCAGGTACTGAAGCGGCGACGTGTCACATACGACGTCGGGCATTGACCACGTCTGCGCGTAGTTCCTCCCGTGACATCACGAATGTGTCTACGCCGTAGTCCGCCAATTTCGACAGGAACAACGGCTTCGGAATCTCGGCAAACGCCGCAGCCGATCCCGTGGAGAGTCGTCCCATCTCGTAGAGCTTTGCGGCGATGATCACTCTTGCCTCTTCGCAGAACTGCTCCGGCGACAGCCCCAGCTCCGTCAGCACGTCATCGCCGTACTGGATCGTCAAGGATCTCATGCGTTCGTCACCAACTCATGCGGCACGATTCTGCTCCCCGGTAGTCGGCAAGCGGTCAGTCGTCTTCTCGCGAAAAGCGCCACCTCCCGCTGATTTCATGGTAGCACACGCTGCCTCAGCGCCCGGTCGTCTCCTCCGGCGCCTGCAAACCGCCCCATCATGCCGGTCGCGTCCTGCGGTACCAGTCCACGCAGGCGCGCAGATGTGCATCCACGTCGCGGTCCGGGCGATATCCCAGGATGCCCTTGGCCCGGTCGCACCGGTAGTGGAAATCCTTCGCCGCGCGGATCACGCGATAACGGGTGATCGGGGGCGGCCGGCGCAGCCGCGCCAGGCGCCCGAACACCTCGACCGCCTCCGCGACCGGCCGCGCCAGCGCGTACGGCACGCTGCGCGCCCGCGGGCTGACCCCCAGCGCGCGGGCGCAGCGGCCGGTGAACTGCCTCCAGCTCATGGTGACATCGTCGGTGAGTATGAAGGTCCCCTGGACGCCGCGCTCCAGCGCCAGCACCGCCGCCTGGGCCAAGTTGCCGACGTACAGCGGCGTCATCAGGGCGAGCCCGTGGCCGACCAACGGCCACGTTCCGGCGTCGATCCGCTGCAGCATCGGCAGCGTCCAGCGGCGGTCGCCGGGTCCGTACACGGCGCTGGGCCGCAGGATCGTCAATCGCACGCCGCGGCGGGCGGCGTGCAGGCCGGCGGCGCGCTCGGCGGCGCGCTTGGACCGTGAGTAGGGCGAGGACGCCCGCGCGCCGCGGCTGTCCTCGTCCAGGTCACGGCGGCCGTAGCCGCCGGCGTTGGCGGTCGACAGGTGCACGACGTGACCGGCACCGGCGCGCGCCGCGGCCTCCACGACGTTGACCGCGCCGGCGACGTTGTCGCGCTCGAAGTCGGCGCGGCGGCCCCAGTCGCTGGCACGCGCCGCGCAGTGGACGACGGCCCGGCAGCCGGCGAACGCCGCCGCAAGGCCGGGACCGTCATGCAGAGGGGCCTGCGCCAGCGCCACCCTCGAACCCACCGCGCGCAGCGCGCGCGTGTCGCTGCGCGCCCGCACCGTGCAGATCAGCTCCTCGCCGGCGTCGACGAGCGCGGCGGCGCAGGCGTGGCCGACGAACCCCGTAGCCCCGGTGACCGCCGTCACGGCACCGACCATATCCCACGGCGGCGACGCGTGACGTTGCGCCTCGAAGAATGTTCGGTCAACATGCGCGGCCGGAGCGACAACGACACGAGGAAGACTGGGCATGAGCGATATAGACGGGCGCTGGGACCTGGAGATCGAGACCGTCCGCGGCAGGCAGAGAGCCGCGACGCTGGACCTTTCGACGGAAGGCGAGACGGTGGCCGGCGCGCTGATCGGCGAACGGATGACCCTCGAGTTCGACAACGGCAGGCGCAAGGGCAACGCCGTGCGGTGGAAGTCGGAAGTATCCATTCCCATGTTCTCCGGCAAGCGCACTTTGACCTGCACCTTCACGGTCGACGGCAACACCATCAGCGGCACGATCGACGGCCCCAAGCAGAAGCTGGCGACGTGCAAGGGTTCGCGCTCCGAGTAGCGTTCGCGCTCCGAGTAGCGTCTCCGAGTACGTGACGTGGCCCAGGGTTCGGGCCGGGTAAGCGCATGAGCACCGTCGCCAAGGATCGGCGGGTGCCGTTCTTCACCAGGATCGCGTACGGCATCGGCGAGTCCGCCGAGGGCATGAAGCGCAATGCGACCTCGCTGTTCGTGCTGTTCTACTACAATCAGGTGCTGGGTCTGCCGGGCACGCTTGCCGGCGCTGCGCTGTTCATCGCCCTGCTGGTCGACGGGTTCACGGACCCGCTGATCGGTACGTGGTCCGATCATTGCCGGTCGAAGCTGGGACGGCGCCATCCCTTCATGTTCGCGGCGGCGCTGCCGGTGGGGCTGAGCTTCATCGGGCTGTTCGCGCCGCCGTCCGCACTGGGCGAGATCGGCCTGTTCCTCTGGCTGACCGCCTTTGCCGTGCTCACGCGGTTCGCCCTGACGCTCTACAACGTTCCGCACCTGGCCCTGGGCACGGAGATCACGGAGAGCTCGGAGGAGCGCACCAGGCTCATCCTGCTGCGCCAGCTCTTTTCCTATCTGGGAACGACCTTCGCGATCGTGGTCGGCTTCGGCTGGTTCTTTTCCGACGCGCGCGGCGGCCGGCTCCTTGCGGAGAACTACCCGAGCTTCGCGGTCGCGCTCGGCGTGGCGATGACGGTGGCGATACTGGTGGCGGCCACCGGAACGCGGTCGGAGATCCGGCACGTGAACGCCGCACCGCCTCGCCAGCGGGGGTTCGTGGCGCAGCTCGTCCGCGACGTCCGCGAGAGCGCGCGCAACAAGCCGTTCGTGTGGCTCGCCGCCGGAACGACGGCGCTGTTCCTCTCGGCAGGGGTGCACAGGACGCTGAGCCTCTATCTCCTGGAGTACTTCTGGGCGCTCCGCAGCGGACAGATGGTCGTCGTCCAGCTTGCGACGCTGGTGGGACTCCTCGCCGGCATCGTCGCGCTCCGTGCCGTCCTGTTCCGCACGAGCAAGCGGTTCACGCTGCTGCTCGGCACGGCGGGGGCCGTATCGTTCCAGGTCCTGCCGGTCCTGCTGCGCCTGGTCGACCTGTTTCCTGCGAACGGCACGTCCGCGCTGGTGTGGGCGCTGATCGTGACGGAGGTCATCCAGGGCGCATTCAGCGCCTTCGCGCTGGTCGCCTACTTCGCGATGATGACCGACGTCACCGACGCGCACGAGCTGGACACCGGCCACCGCCGCGAAGGCGTCCTGTTCGGGGTGATCACCTTCGCCGTCAAGGCGTCGGCGGCGCTCGCCCAAATCGTCGCCGGAGTCGGCCTTGACGTGATCAACTGGCCGCGCGGGGCCGGCGTCACGGTGGCGGACGTGCCGGCCGAGGCCGTCGTCCACCTGGGAATCTTCTATGGTCCCGTGCTGCTGGTGTTCTCCGCCGCCGGCATCTGGTGCTACCTGCACTATCGGCTCGACGCCAAGCGCCGCGCCGAGATCATGCGCGAGCTCTACGCCCGCCGCCGCACGGCGGCTGCCGCCAAGCCCGCGTAAGCGCCGGCCGAGAGTCTAAACGACGGCGCCCTCGAGCCAGCTCACTCGGTCCCTTGCTTAGCTCCTAGTCCTCGGTCACAAGAAACACGACAGCGTTGCTGGCCGACTGGCCCTCGTCGTTGGTCATTCTGAACGCGATCGGGAGGTTGAACGGGGGGGGAGAACCCAAGGCGGTCAGCTCCGCGACAGTCTTGAACTTCACGGAATAGCGGCCATCGGCAAGAAGGCCGGTATTGGACAAGTCCAAGAGCAGTTGATCGAGTTCCAGGATGCTCGCACAGGTGATTCTCGGGTTCGTCCCCGCACTTTCCCACACGTCATCGGCGGAAATATCGATCTTCGTGCCAGGAGCTGCTTCCCAATGGTCCTGAATGAAGTCTATCTTCTTCGGTCCCTGGTCGCCATCGCCCGGCGGGTCAGTGACAGGCGAACAGGCCTTCAACTCGGGCGTCGTATCGGAGTCCCTGTCGTACGTCACCCTAAGATATATTCGGCCTTGCGCCGTGTGACCCTCGTCGTTGGCCATCGTCACGAGAATCGCGACCGCAAACGGGTTGGGAGGCGGCAGCGACAAGGCGTTCAGCTCGGTGGAAGTCTTGATCGTCACGTAGCCGAGCCCGGAATCGGCGCTGGTTTCGGCCAACAGACGCCGGTCTGATCCATCTGCTTTCACACCGGTGATGGTCGGGTTCGTCCCGGCATTGTCGAACGCCTGGTCGGCGGAAATCTCGATCCGGTCGCCGGCACCTACCTCCCGTACCAGCTCCTTGTCCTCCGGAGGCGGCGTGTCGGCCGGCGGCGGGTCATCGGCGGGTGGCGGGTCATCGACCGGCGGCGGGTCGACCGGCGCGTCGATCGGCTCCGGCGACGTCTGCTGTCTTGTCGCCGTCGTCCCGGGAGCCACTTCCAGAGCGATAGCCCCGTCATCCTCGACCGCGAAATCGACGTCCAGCGTAGCTCCGACGTCCACCTCCGAGCCGCAGTCGGTGCCCTCGCAACCGGTCACCGCCACCTTCACCTGTATCGTGCCTCCGCCGCCAGCATCGCCGCCTCCGGGCGCAACCGTCCACGTGCCGAGTACCACGGTACGGCTCAACACGAGCGGCTGCGTGACCGCGGCCACCCGCAGCATCGACGACTGCCCGGTGCCGCGGGTAACGGTCGTTTCGCGGCGGAATCTCCGGTCGTCCTGGTACAGGTCGTAGGTAACGGTCACCCGGTTGCCATCGTCGTCGTCATACGCGGCGCTCCAATGGCCCGCCAAGTCGTCTGCATAGCGATCGTGAGTGAACCCCGTCGTCTGCTGGCAACCGCCGATGGCCAGGGCAAGCGCCAACGCGCAGGCAACTCCTGTCAGGACTCTGCAACCGGTCATCATGGACGACACCATGACATCGGAAACGGGATTATTGTCAAGATGTCGTACGCGGAGGATGTATCTAAGTGATCTTTTCGTGTTGTACCGTGCTCTATCGTGTTCTCTCGTGACGAATCCCCGAGGAAGGGGCCTTGAGCCGACGCCCGCGAAGGCGGCCTCGACCCGCTGGCTAGCCCTCGATCGCAGACGGCCGATCCGCCCTGAGGGCTATGATCCGGCTGCGAGGTCGGCGATCCTCACCGTCTCGATCTCGCCGAAGGTTGAGAAGTCGTCGGCGTTCTCGGTAACCAGAGTGCGGATGCCGTGAGTCACCATCGTCGCCACGACGTTGGCGTCGTGGATCCGCTTGCCGCGCAGCCCATGGTCGATGGCGAGATCGCGCAGGCGCTCGGCCACCGCCTCGGTCTCGTCGTACGAGTGGAGGTGGCGGAGGAACTGATGCAGATTCGCGATCGCGTCCGCGACCGCCAGACCGAGACCGTTCACCTCCTCGGGCCGCGTCGCCACCACCAGGTACTCGCGCAGAATCTGCCCACTCGCTGCCAGGTGCCGTCCCCGCGCGCCGGACTCGACGATCAGACGACACGCGTCCCGGTGGTGGGGGCGCGATTCGTCGGTCGCCGACAGCAGCACGTTGGTATCGACGAACAGGACCTCACCGACCATCGGCGCCATAGGACTCTTCGCGGCGCCACGAACCCGTGTAGCCGGTCTTCGCCGTCACCAGCTTGAGCTCGTCCGCGGTGCCCGCGGGCGGCGCCATCCTGGCCGCCCGTTCCAGAATGACGCGCAGTTCGCCCTGCAGGGACCGGTGATGGCTGCGCGCCAGCCGCTTCAATGCGCTGATGGTTTGCGGCGGAACCCTGGTTATGTGGACTGCATTCATACCAATACATTAATAATACATCCCCGAGGCGGCAGTCACTCGGCTCCGACGAACGCTCCCACACCCGGCTATCCGAGCAACCTTTGCACGTCCGGGGACGATCCTGCATATTTCTAGAACGACAGGTACCGGAGCCCGAAACCGGCGCTCTGACGAAACGGAGATGACGACGAAGAGCATGGAAGACGCCGTCGCGATCGTCGGCTACAGCCACCGGATGCCCGGCGGCATCGTCTCCGACGACGACTTCTGGCGCCTGCTCAGTGAGCGCGAGATCGTGCGCGAGCCGATCGTCGACCGCTACGAGCGCGGCTTCCGGCCGATCGGCACGTTCTCGGGGCCCGGCCGGCTGGCCAGTCCGTACGAGGGGCTGATCCGCGACGGGCGCGAAATGCTGTTCGACCGAAACCTGTTCGGCATGTCGCACAACGAGATGCTGACCGCCGATCCGCACGTGCGCATGCTGCTGACCTGCACCTGGGAGACCTGCGAGCGCGCAGGTTGGGACCTGCACGCGCTGCGCAACAGCCGCACCGGCGTGTTCGTCGGCGCGCAGGTGCCGTCCCACTCCAACTGGCGGGCGCCGCTCGGCGCCAACGAGTTCACCGTCCCCAGCATCAGCCTGGCCATGCTCGCCAACCGCATCTCCTACCACTTCAACTTGATGGGTCCGTCGCTGACGTGCTGCACGGCCTGCTCGGCGAGCCTGACCGCGCTGCACGATGCGCTGAACGCCCTGCGCACCGGCGATTGCGAGCGGGCTGTCGTTGCGACGGCCAACTACCTGGGATCGTCCCGGCAAAGCGCCGGCTTCAATGCGCTTGGAGTGATCAGTCCCGACGGCAAGTGCCACTCCTTCGACGCGGACGCCAA
>JAPOQV010000214.1 GCA_026710565.1 Spirochaetaceae bacterium
CTCGAAGGTTTCTTCTTCCTCTTCTGCACCTGCTTCGGAGAGCGCCTGCGCCATGGCGGCACCGGTGCCGCCGCCTTGGCTGGAGTGGGCTTCGTCGATGATGATGGCGAAGCGCCGTCCGCGCTGCTCGTCGCCGATCTCCTCAAGGATGAAGGGGAATTTCTGGATCGTCGAGATGATGATTTTCTTGCCGCTCTCGATGAATCGGCGCAGGTCGCCCGAGCGGTCGGCGTGTCCCACCGTCGCCGACACTTGGGAATACTGCTTGATCGTGTCGCGGATCTGGCGGTCGAGGATGAGGCGGTCGGTGACGACGATGATTGAGTCGAAGACTGGAGCGCTGTCTTTCTCTAGGCCGATTAGTTGGTGGGCCAGCCAGGCGATGGAGTTGCTTTTGCCGCTGCCGGCCGAGTGTTGGATTAGGTAGCGACGACCCACGCCGTGGGTGCGTGCGTCGGTTAGCAGGCGGCGCACTACGTCGAGTTGATGGTAGCGCGGCCAGATTTGGGTCTGCTTTTTCTTGCCTGTTTTCTCGTCCTTTGACTCTACCACTTGGGCGTAGTTTTCTAGGATGTTGGTCAGGCTCTCGCGGGGGAGCACTTCCCGCCAGAGGTAGTCGATAGCCAGTCCGTTGGGATTGGGTGGGTTGCCAGCGCCGTCGTTCCAGCCTCGGTTGAAGGGGAGGAACCAGGAAGACTTGCCGCTGAGGTGGGTGCAGAAGCGGATCTCGTTTTCGTCGAGTGCGAAGTGGGCGACACAGCGGCCGAACTCGAACAGTTTCTCGCGCGGGTTGCGGTCGCGCTGATACTGCTGGACGGCGTCGGCCACCGTCTGTTTGGTGAGACTGTTCTTCAGCTCGAAGGTGAAGACTGGCAGGCCGTTGATGAACAGGCCGATGTCGAGGGCGCGTTGGGTTTCGTCGCGGCTGTAGCGAAGTTGGCGGGTGACTGTGAAGCGGTTTTGTTTGAAGCGCTCCTGTGCTTCTGGGTTGTCGGCCGAAGGCGTGCCGTAGAATAGGTCTAGGTTGTGCGCTTCGTGCTTGATGCCGTGGCGCAGCACGTCGATGGTGCCGCGTTTGCTGATTTCGCCTTGGAGCCGGGCTAGGAATCGGCGGCGCGTGGGGCTGGCTTCGGACAAGTCGAGGGATTCTGCTGCTTCGGGCTGGGTGGCGCGCAGGAAGGCAGAGAGCTGAGCGAGATCGACGCAGTATTCGCGGTCGTAGTCGTGGAAGTTGCCGCCGGCCCAACCGACTCCGGCGTAGCGGGCAGGTGGCTCGCCTACGGTGGGACCTAAAGGTGGGTCGCAGGGATGGCCGGCTAGGGCTGTGCAGATGAGGCGTTCGAGGCCGCGTTCGGAGGTGTCGGTGGGCACTGTGGAGACTACTGGTCCGTGAACGGGTTTATGACCCGGAGGCCGTCGTAGTCCTGTTCCGAACTGAGGTCTTCAGAATAGATCACGTCGCAGCCGAGGGTCCGGGCTGCGGCAAGGATCGCGCCGTCCCAATAAG
>JAPOQV010000215.1 GCA_026710565.1 Spirochaetaceae bacterium
CGCCCGCGCGCGCGCGCCGGCGTGGGCCGCCGCCTTTTCCCCGCCGGGGCCCAGACGGCAGACCCCCACCCCCTCGCCGGCCAGCCGGTCGCGTGCGGCCCGCCGCTCGGCCGGCGTCATCGAAGCCTCTATTCCAGCGGCGTGATCCCACTCCACGCGCGGCTCCAGCCCGCGGTAGCCGTGGCGCTTCATCGCCGACACGATCTCGTCGAGCGTCCAGTCCGGGCAGACGCTGGTCATGGTTGCCAGATGTATCACGGCGGCATCTTAGCGGTGTGACAGGGGGGTGTTGACACCGCCTCATGTAGCGCTCCATTCTGGCCGATAGCACTATATATGTCCGCAGGAGGGAAGGAGACCCCGGATGCACTGCCCGGCGTGTGACTCGCACGACAGCCGCGTCATCGAATCCCGCCCGCTCGACGACGGGCGCGCGATCCGGCGGCGGCGGAGTTGCCGCGCATGCGCCCACCGGTTCACCACCTACGAGCACGTGGAACGGAGTGCGCCGACGGTGGTCAAGGCGAACGGCAACCGCGAAGCGTTCGAGCGCGACAAGGTGATGGCCGGGCTGCAGAAGGCGTGCGCCAAGCGGCCGGTGTCCGCGGCGCGGCTGACCCGCGTCGTCGACGACCTGGAGGCGCGGCTGCGCGCAGCGGGCCCGCAGGTCAGCTCGCGGATGATCGGGGAGCTGTTGGCCGAGCAGCTCCGGAACCTGGACGAGGTCGCCTACGTCCGCTTCGCGTCCGTGTACGGGCGCTTCACCGACACCGGGGCGTTCCGGACCGAGATCGACCGGATGGAGGGACGCACGGAGGAACCAGCCTCCGTTTGAACTGAGCGAAATGGCTGACGACTTGGACGGCGGACAACCGCCGCTTACCCCCACCGCGGGCCGGGAGCTCTCCGAGCTGGGCGAGAAGATCTTCCTGGACCGCTACGCGCTGAAGGACGCGAGCAAGGCGACGCTCGCCGCCGGCGACCTGGTGGTGGTCTGCACCGACACCGCCACCGGCCAGCGCGAGGTGGGCACGGTACGCACGGTCACCGACGACGACATGGCGGTCCGCCTTCGCGACGGCACCGAGCTGACGTGCTCGCCGGACGCCGTGGACAAGCCGCTGGAGACGTCGCCCGAGCAGATGGTGGCGCGCGTGGCGCGCGGCATCGCCGCCGTGGAGCCGGACGCGCAGCGGGCGGCCTGGGAGCAGCGCTTCCGCTGGCTGCTGTCCGACTGGCGCTTCGTGCCCGGCGGCCGCATCCTCACTGCCGCGGGCACGGACCAGCAGCTCACCTTCTACAACTGCTACGTCGTCCCGTCGCCGCGCGATTCCCGCCACGGCATCGTCGACACGCTGTCGCAGATGATGGAGATCATGTCCCGCGGCGGCGGCGTGGGCATCAACATCTCCAGCCTGCGCCCGCGCCATGCCTACGTGCGCGGCGTCAACGGCCGCTCCAGCGGAGCGGTCTCCTGGGGCGCGCTGTACAGCTTCGTCACCGGACTGATCGAGCAGGGCGGCAGCCGGCGCGGCGCCCTGATGCTGATCTGCGACGTCTGGCACCCCGACATCCTGGAGTTCATCGGCGCCAAGCGCGAGATGGGCAAGATCACCAACGCCAACATCAGCGTCGGCATCACCGACGCGTTCATGGAAGCGGTGCGCGCGGACGGCGAGTGGCAACTCGCCTTTCCCGACATCGACGACCCCGAATACGAGGAGGTGTGGAACGGCGACCTCGACGCCTGGAAGGCGCGCGGCAAGCGCACCATCGTTCATCGCACGGTCCGCGCACGGCACGTCTGGGAGGCGCTGATCGAATCAGCGTGGGCCAGCGCGGAACCGGGGCTGTGGTTCAGGGACCGGGCCAACGCGATGAGCAACTCCGGCTACTACGCGCCGCTGGTCTGCACCAACCCGTGCGGGGAGCAGCCGCTGCCGGAGTGGTCGGTCTGCAACCTGGGTGCGATCAACCTGGGCCGCTTCGCGCGCGACGGCGGGGTCGGCGAAGAGGGGGTGGCCTGGGACGAGCTGGCGACCGCCGTGCGCTACGCGGTGCGCTTCCTGGACGACGTGGTCGACGCGACCCCGTACTTCTTCGCCGAGAACGAGGACCGGCAGCGCCGCGAGCGCCGCATCGGGCTGGGCACGATGGGTCTGGCGGAGCTGCTGATCCGGCTCGGCCTGCGCTACGGCAGCGAGGAGAGCCTGTCATTCCTGGACCGGCTCTATCGCACCATCGCCGTGGAGGCCTACCACGCCACCGCCGAGCTCGCCGCCGAGAAGGGCAGCTTTCCGGCCTTCGAAGCGGACGGCTACCTGGACTCGGGATTCATGCGGTCGATGCCGGAGGAGGTCCGCGCCTCCATCCGTACCTGCGGCGCGCGCAACGTCACGCTGCTCACGCAGGCTCCCACCGGCACGACCGGCACCATGGTCGACACCAGCACCGGCATCGAGCCCTATTTCTCGTGGAGCTTCTTCCGCAAGGGCCGGCTGGGCATCCACGAGGAACGCGCCGCGGTGGCGGCCGAGTGGGAACGCGACCATCCCGGGCAGCCGCTGCCCGGCCACTTCGTCACGGCGATGGAGCTGACCCCGGAGCAGCACGTGCGCGTCATGGCGACCATCCAGCGGTGGGTGGACTCCTCCATCTCCAAGACCTGCAACGTGCCGGCCGACTACACCGTGGCGCAGACCCGCGAGCTGTACGAGCTGATGTACGATCTGGGCTGCAAGGGCGGCACCATCTACCGCGACCGCTCGCGGGACGAGCA
>JAPOQV010000216.1 GCA_026710565.1 Spirochaetaceae bacterium
GGGGAGCGGGGGGGGAAGCACCGTCCCCCCCCCCCCCCCCCCCGCCCCCCACGGGGGCCTGCCGCGCGTGCGCTTCCCCTACGAGGAGATGCGCGCCGGCGAGCACCCGGAATGGAAGAAGTCGGCGTTCCTGCTGCTCCGGGATGTCCGCAACGCCCTGGCGCACGGCAGTCCGCCCGGCAGTCGGCGTTCCCGGCAGGTTCTTCAGAGTCCGGACCGCCTGCGGTCGCAACTGGAGAAGTCGTTTCAGCGCCTGCTGGAGAACGAGCGTTGACTCGCCGACCAACCAAGCGACCGCTCACGAGCAGGGCCACGGCGGCGGTTGCGGTTGCAGACTGCACGCTGACTCACGGTCGCGTCGATCAGGCCGTCAACGGAGACTCGTCGAGATGAGAAGACCGAACCCGGAGGTCCGCCCCGATGACGCTCTCGCGGCCTGGGATGGCGTACAACCCTCGGCTGCCTCGGCGCGGGTGATCGTGAAGTGCAAGCTGATGACGCCCATGTACGGCGGGGGCGTGGAGCCTGGCAAGGTGGACTGCGCCATGCCGATCCGCCCGAGCGCGATCCGCGGGCAATTGCGGTTCTGGTGGCGTCTACTGAACCGCGCCGGGCGGACGCCGAAGGACCTGTTCACCGACGAGTCCGATCTGTGGGGCGGCATCGCCAGTGCCGGATCGCGCGCCAGTCGGGTGGCTCTGCACGTCGACGCCGAACCGATCGGATCGGGGCAGATGGTCGACGCTCGATCGCCCGACTTCCCCAGCTACGCACTGATTCTTGAGCGTGGCGACAAAGCCAGTCTCCTGAACGCCGGCTACGCGTTCACGGTGACGCTTCGGTTCGCGGAAGCAACGGCCGACCAGCGCGGGCAGGTCATCGAGGCGCTGCGCTGGTGGGCGAGCTTCGGCGGGGTTGGGGCGCGCACGCGCCGAGGCCTTGGGGCGGTCGAGGCGACCGGTGGTACCGTCGCCCTCCCGCCGGTGTCGCGTGAGGAGGTGGAACCGCGGGGCGGTCGGATGATGCCTCGCGGTCCCAGCCGGAACGCCATCGACGCCTGGCGAAAGGCCGTCAACGAGTTGAACGACTTTCGGCAGGGACGGAACCTGGGCCGCAACCCGGGTCGCGGCAACCGGCCGGGCCGCAGCCGCTGGCCGGAACCGGACGCGATCCGGCGCCACCGGGATCAGCATGCTACCGGCCATCAACCCGAACACCCGGTCGACGGACTGTCCCCCCGCGCCGCGTTCGGACTTCCGATCGTGTTTGACTTCAAGGACCGGGGAGACCCAGCCCCGGAAGCCGTTCTGGGACCCGACAGGGGCGACCGCATGGCCAGCCCGCTGATCCTGCGACCATACTTCGACGGCGCGCGGTATCGGCCGCTCGCATTGCTGTTGCCCGGCTGGGCGGACAGCGTGAGCGTGCCGGTTGCCTTCGGTTCAGAGCATGTCGGATCGGCCTGGCCCGAAGAGTCCGGGAAGCGAACGGAACTGGCGGAGCTGGTCCGTCCCATGCAGGGCCGAGGCGCCGACGCCCTGACCGCGTTCCTGCACTACTTCGAACACCCGACGCAGACCGGCCGCGCGCAGGGAGAACGCTGATGCCGCGCTTCCTCGTCACGCTGTCGCTCGGACCGGTGCAGAGCCTCATCGCCGACGCGCACCGCACGCGCGACCTCTGGTGCGGCTCGTGGCTGCTGTCGGAGGCTGCACGCGCCGCCGCGCGGAAGCTCCACGAACGACATCCAGGGTGCCTGATCTTCCCGTGTCCCGACGATCCCGACGAGGAACTGAAGCCACAACACGCCCCGCGCGAGACCGCCAACATCGCGAACATCCTGCGCGCGGAGGTGACGCTCTCCGAACGCGCGGCGGTTCTCGCTCTCTGCAACGAGGCCAAGCAGGCGGCAGCCCTGCGCGTGGAGCAACTCGGCGAGCGGGCGCTCCGCGAGCTGGGACGCCCCGTGCGCGAGGATGTCTGGGCCACGCAGATCGACGACATCCTCGAGAGTTTCGCGGCCTGGGCGGAGATCGCGGACGGGAATGGCGGCTACAAGGTCGCCGGCCGGCGCCTCGGTGCAGCCCTGA
>JAPOQV010000217.1 GCA_026710565.1 Spirochaetaceae bacterium
CTCCGTGGGCGCGCAGGAAGCGGAGGTCCTGCGCATCCTCCTTGCCACCCGCGGCTCCACGGTGACCCGCGACGCCCTGTTCTACGCGATCTGGGGTCACCCGCCGGTCCGGCGCAGCCGCGCCGTGGACATGCACGTCACCGCGTTGCGGCGCCACCTTGCGGCCGTCGCGGCACCGGCGGACGCCGGTGCCGCGACGGCGGACGCCGCCCGGCCTGCGGCCGGGCGGCTGATCGTCACCGTTCGCGGTCGCGGCTACCGCATGGATTGAGCGCGGAGTTCGCTACGAGAAGATCCGGATGAACAGGTCGTTGAGCGCGATCACGGTGGTCACGAACACGATGGAGACCATCGACATCAGCTTCAGCAGGATGTTGATCGACGGCCCCGAGGTGTCCTTGAACGGGTCGCCGACCGTGTCGCCGACGACCGCTGCCTTGTGCGCCTCGGAACCCTTGCCGCCGTGCGCCCCGCCCTCGATGAACTTCTTGGCGTTGTCCCAGGCGCCGCCGGCGTTGGCCATCATGATGGCCAGCACGAACCCGGAGGTCAGCGCGCCGGCGAGCAGCGCGATCACCGTGAACGGCCCGAAGATGATGCCGGTCAGCACCGGCGCCACGACCGCCAGCAGCGACGGCACCACCATCTCGCGCTGCGCGCCCTGGGTGGAGATGGCCACGCACCCCGCGTAGTCCGGACGCTCCGTGCCCTCCAGCAGGCCCGGCTTCTCCCGGAACTGCCGGCGCACCTCCTTGACCATGTCGCCGGCGGCGCGCCCTACCGCCCGCATCGACAGGGACGAGAACACGAACGGCAACATGGCGCCGATGAACAGCCCGATCAGGATCTTCGGGTCCAGCAGGTTGATGTTCATGACCACGTCGGTGACGTGGCCGTCGGCCCCGCGCACGATCTCCACCAAGCCGGAGTAGAACTCCTCGAACAGCGGCGAGATCGTGAGCTGCTCGAACGCCTCTTTGATCTTGTTGCCGTACTCGGCCAGCAGCGCCAGGGCGGTGAGCGCGGCGGACCCGATCGCGAAGCCCTTGCCGGTGGCGGCCGTGGTGTTGCCCAGCGAGTCGAGCGCGTCGGTGCGCTCGCGCACGTGAGGCTCCATCTTGGCCATCTCGGCGATGCCGCCGGCGTTGTCCGCCACCGGCCCGTAGGCGTCGGTGGCCAGGGTGATGCCCAGCGTCGACAGCATGCCGACCGCGGACAGCCCGATCCCGTACAGCCCCAGGCCGGGGTGCGCGGCGCCGCCGGACAGAAAGAAGGCCGCGAGGGTCGCCCCGACCACGGTGAGCACCGGGATCAGCGTGGAGAGCATGCCCAGGCCGACGCCGCCGATGATGGTGGTCGCCGGGCCGGTGAGCGCCTCGTTGGACAGGAGCTGCGTGGGCTTGTAGTGATCGGAGGTGTAGTACTCGGTGAAGTAGCCGATGACGTTGCCGGCGATCAGCCCGACGATCATGGCGGCCCAGATCCCCAGGAACTCGCTGCCGAGCGTGAAGATCACCAGCAGGAGAGAGCCGATCGCGATCAGCGCGGTCGACCCGTAGGTGCCGCGCCGCAATGCGCCGAGCAGCACCGCCTGGCTGGCGTCGCCCTTGGCGCGCACCACGAAGGTGCCGAGGATCGAGCACAGCACGCCGATGGTCGCGATCGACACCGGCACCTGGATCGCCTGCAGCGCCGAGATCGAGTCCAGGCTGAGCGAGGCGACCGCTCCCAGCGCCATGGTGGCGATGATCGAGCCGACGTACGACTCGTACAGGTCGGCGCCCATACCGGCAACGTCGCCGACGTTGTCGCCGACGTTGTCAGCGATCGACGCCGGGTTGCGCGGATCGTCCTCCGGGATGCCGGCCTCCACCTTGCCGACCAGGTCGGCGCCGACGTCGGCGGCCTTGGTGAAGATGCCGCCGCCCAGGCGGGCGAACAGCGCCATCGCCGATGCGCCCATGCCGAAGGTGATCATGATCGGCGGGATCTCCTCCGGGGAGACGTCGAACACCGCGCGCAGCAGCCACCACCAGATCGAGATGTCCAGCAACCCCAGGCCGACGACGGTCATGCCCATCACCGTTCCCGAGGAGAAGGCCACGCGCAGCCCGGCGTTGAGGCTCTCGCGGGCGCCCCAGGCGGTGCGCGCGTTGGCGCGGGTCGCCACGGTCATGCCGATGTAGCCGGCCAGCGCCGAGAAGAAGCCGCCGGTGATGAACGCGAACGGCACGAAGCCCGACAGCAGGCGCAGGCCCCAGGAGATGAGCCCCAGGATCGCGAACAGCGCCACGAAGAAGATCGCCACCACCTTGTACTGTTGCTTCAGGTAGGCGATCGCCCCCTCCTGCACGGCGCGGCTGAGTTCCTTCATGCGTTCGTTGCCGGGCTCCTTGCGCAGCACGGCGAGCGCCAGGATCAGCGAGAAACCCAGGGCGGCCACGGAACCGATCCAGGTGACCCACATCATGTCGGGGCCCTCTTCAAGCGCCTGCCCGGCAGCGGTCTCGTCGGCAAAGCCCAGTGCGGCCGGAAGCACGGCTAGGGCCAGAATGAGCGATACGGAGAAGAAGCGTCTCATCGAATGTCCTTGCGGAGGGGTTTGGCAGCGCCGCGCCGCGGCAGCGCTACTCCAACTATAGCACTATCATAGCGGAGCGGCACCCACCCCGGCGCCGGCCTGATCTTTCCTCGGGGCCCGTCACGCCCCTAAGATAGGCGCCGTGTCCGCGAACGAAGCCGCGCTGCTCCAGTCGCGCATAACCCTTCGCTCCAATCCACGCGCCCTGGTGCCGTTGCTGCTGCCTCCCTCCTTGATCGTTGTCCTGGTGGCGATCGCCCTGCTTGCCGAGGCCTGGCCGGTCCTGATCGGCGTCGCGCCGGCCGGCCTGATCGGCTACCGCGTGCTCCGCTACCTGCTGAAGCAGTCCCGCAACCGGCTGACCCTGTTCGACGACCGGATCGAGCTGGACTTCATGGGCGAGGAGCAGGCCGTCGTGCGCTGGACGGAGCTCACCCGCGCCGGACTGGCCACCACGGCGCGGAGGCGCAGCATCTTCCTGTACCGGGCCGACCAGGACCAGCTCGTGGAGCTCTCCGACGAGTTCGAGTCGTTCGAGGCGATCCTGAGTGCCGTCCGCGCGCGCACCGATTTCGAGGAACTGGACCTCGGCGGGCACCGCAGCGTGGCCGATCTCCTGCGGGCGGAAGCCGCCGCCGAAGCGGCCGCAGAGGAAGCCGACGAGCCCGCGCCCGACCGCGAGATCTAGTATCCGATCAAACGGCCGCCAACTCCCGTTCGACCGCGTTCGCGATCGCAAGCCCGCCGGCGATGCTCCGGTAGTAGTCGAAGTCCTCCACCCGGCCGGGAAAGATCCCGGCCAGCCAGCGCTGCACCGGGACGAGCTGCGAGGAACCCCCCGTGCAGACGACCTGATCCACGTCGTCGGCATTGATGCCGGCGTCGTCGAGCAGCGCGCGGGCAGTCGCGTCGATCCGATCCATGGTCGGCTCCAGCACCCGCTCCAGGCGGGCGCGATCGAACGGCAGGCGAAGATCGATCTCGTCCAGTCGGATCTCCGTCGCCTCCCGCTCCGACAGCTCGGCCTTGGCCGCCTCGGTCGCGCTCAGCAGGGAGTACACGGCGTTGCCGCGGATCAACTTCCACAGCCGGGTCAGCCTCCGGCGCGCATCGGGACCGGACTGGATGCCGGCGAAGATGCTCTCCATGAGCTCCGGGCGGTTCGACATGTAGGAGGTCTGCCAGTTCAGCAGGTAGTCCTGGTAGCGGTAGAACGGGAATTCCGAGTCAGGCTCCGGACGGGACGAGGAGCTCTTCACCGCGCACCCCTCGCCCAGCTCCGGAAAGATGACATCGCGCATGATCTGCTGGTCGATGTGATTGCCGCCGATCGGCAGCCCGCGGGTGGCCACCACCTCGAATCCGCCGCTGCGCGTGGACAGCAGACACAGGTCGAGGGTGCCTCCGCCGAAGTCGAACGTGAGCAGGTGCTCGGGCTGCGCGGACGCCGTCCGCAGGTAGCTCAAGCCCGCCGCAACCGGTTCCGGGTAGAACACGACATCATCGAAGCCGGCGTTCTGGCAGGCGGTGGTCATCCGCTTCACGGCGACATCGTTGGCGCCGTTGCCGCCCACGTAGCGCACCGGGCGGCCGATGTGGATGCCGCGGCCGACGTCGTACCCGGAGCGCTCCAGGATCGCGCGGATCTCGGCCAGGATCAGCGTGATCAGCGCCACGATGTGGAAACTGCGGTGAAACACCTTGAAGCGGCTCTGCTCGGCCACCCCCAGGAAGCTCTTCAGCCCCCGGAACAGCCGTCCGGGCAGCTCGGTGTCGTCATAGCCCGACACCTGGTGGACGCGCGTGGTGTCGCCGCGCCCGTGGCCGGCGCGCTGCGAGTCGGTCGTGCTGAAGGTCATGGCGATCTGCCCCACCTTGACCCGCTTCAGGCGGACGATCCGCCCCCGGTTGTCGCCGAGGTAGCGGTCGATCGCCGCGGTACCCACCGAGCGCCCCATGGAGCGGTCCAGATACAGCGCCGAAGGCATGATCTTGGAGTTGGCCGCCGCCGGGTCCAGATCGATGTAGGTGATGCGGTCCGCCTCCCAGACGGCGAGCGTGCTGTTGGTAGTGCCAAAATCGAGCCCGATCCCGATCATGCTGCCCCCTTGCGAGGTATATCCCTGCGACTGCTGTATCTGGATTTGGCCGACGTGCCGTCCGGCAGAGCCGGGCTCGGCGCCGTCGAGCCACGGAGGCTACCGCATGCCGGCGTTCGGCGTCGAGTCGCCGCGACGGCCTGCGCACCGTTGACATCGAGGTGGTTCACTTCCTACCCTGCCGTCCCGGCCCGGATGGTGAAATTGGTAGACACGCTAGGTTCAGGGTCTAGTGGCCGCAAGGCTGTGGAGGTTCGAGTCCTCTTCCGGGCAACGTAGAACACGGGTCAACAAGATCGTCACTCCCGCACCGGCAGGCAAGCCTCCGGCGGGGGCGATTCGTCAGCGGATGGTGATGGATCTCCGGTCGCAGCCGCTGCCGATCTTCACCGCCTCGGAGGCGCCGGCGCCCGCTCCCGACGGCAGGGCATTTCCCTCGATGCGGACGTTGCGGCAGTTGTGCAGGGTGATGGCCGGGTTGCTCCCCTCGATCCGGTTGTTGCGCACCACCACGTCCTCCGCGGAGCAGAGGCTGACGGCCACGCCGTCGCCGGCGATGGTGTTGCCCTCGATCAGGATGTTGCGGTGGAAGCCCGCCGGACCGTAGTCGTCCTGGTGGCCGTACAGGCCGAAGCCCGTGGCGTCGACCGCGATGGCGTGGCTCCCCATGTTGCCGGCCGCCTTGCCGCAGTCGTGGTAGGTGTTGTTGCGGATCGTGATGTCGTGCCTGCCCCGGCTCACCTCCCAGTACAGCTCCGTGGAGACATAGGTGGCGGTGCCCCCGGACCGGTCGAATCGGCAGTTCTCGATCAGCACGTCGCTGGTCGACGTGATGGCGCCCCGGCTTCGATTGGGACCGAAATGGCACCCGTCGTAGCGCAGCCGGTAGGAGTAGCTGGTGTTGTTGAAGACGTGGTTCGGCGCCACCGCGTCGGGGATGCGCTCGTGGAACGTGATCCTCATCGTTCCGGTGCCCGGATCGAGGGAGGCAGCCCGCACCGTCCCGTTCCAGTAGTCGAGGTCCATCCCCTCTAGGTCCGTGAACAGCAGGTCCTCGCCGGGCAGCGGGCAGTGGGAGTTCCCCGACACCTGCACGTGGTGGTAGTTCCTGAAGTACGCGACGAGCGTGTGCGCGTCGAGCACCTCCCGCACGTAGGCGTGGCGCCCGGAGTCGCCCGAGGCGCCGGCGCAGTCGTCGCCCATCCCCTCGAACGCGCAGCTCCGGTAGGTGACGGTGCCGCGGCCGGCGCCGAAGCTCATGCCGTCGTGGTTGCTGGACATCATCCGCCTGGTTCCCGGCCTCGGGACGATGCGCACGCGCGTGGCGGTGACGTCGTGGTTGTGGCTGCCGCCGAAGCCGAAGCCGCCCGAGGCATGCACGGTCACGTCGGCGAGGACGATCTGTTCGTTGTGGGCGAAGTCCAGGTTGTTGAAGCAGTAGTGGGGATGCCGCAGGCAGGCCGCGTTGCCGGGCTCAACCTGGAATCGGCGCTTCATGTTGAGGCGCAGGGTCTGCGGAGCGATGAGCTCGCTTGACTCCAGCCCCATGAACTCGCGCCGCATGGGCCGCAGGGTTCCGGGTTCGTACTCCTGGAAGATGTGCACGGGCTCGCCACCGGACACCGGGAACTCGTCGAGCACGCGAACGTCGAGGTAACCGCCCTCCTCGCCGGTGGCCCGCGGCCGCGCCGCCACGATCTCGCCGATCGAGTAGAAGGGGCGATCCCAGTCGATCGTCAGGTTGCGCACCGTCAGGACCCCGGTGCAGTTGGCGAAGCGCGCCGGACGGGTGAAGCCGCGCATCACCAGGACGGCCCCCTCGCCGTCGACGGTGAGGTTCCGGCAGGAGTCGAAGCACATCGCCGTCCCGAACGGATAGGGGGCGTAATCGGGCGGGTCGGCCCAGTTCATGCCGGGCAGCGCCGAGTGCATGAAGCGCTCGAACCCGGCCATGCCGAGCGCGTCGCCCAGCAGGTAGGCACCGCCGCCGAGCAGCACGGTCACGTCCTCGCGCCCGCACGCGTCGGCCGCAAGCCGGCGAAACGACTCGATGCTGTTGGCGCGGGCATCCGGCGCGGCGCCGTAACGGCGCAGGTGCAACTCCGTGGCCATCCTCGACTACTCCGCGAATCGGCTACTCGGCCCCTCTACGCAGAACGCGCCCCGGGCGCGCCTGGGTGTGGACGCCGTCACGGATCACCGACTCGCCGTTCACCAGCACGTGGCCGATGCCGTCCGGGTACCGGTGCGGGTCCTCCCAGGTGGCGTTGTCGATGACGGTGTCCGGGTCGAACACGACCAGGTCGGCCGCCTTTCCCGCGGCGATCCGCCCGCGGCTTGCCATCTGCAGCCGGTCGGCCGCCGCGCCGGTCATCTTGTGCACGGCGTCCTCCAGCGTGAGCACTCCGAGCTCGCGCACGTAGCGGCCGAGCACCCGCGGGTAGCAGCCGTAGACGCGCGGATGCGGCGAGCCGGATCCCCACACGCCGTCTGGCGACAGCGCCCTGCCGTCGGAGCCGATCATCGCCAGCGGATGGCCGAGGAAGTAGCGCACGTCGTCCTCCGAGCGGATGTGCACCACGCCCTCGAGCCAGGGGTCCTCGCGGGCCACCGACAGGATCGCCTCCACCGGCGACTCGCCGCGCCGGGCGGCGATCTCCGTCCACACCTTGCCCACCATCCAGCGGGTCGAGTCCCTGTTCGCCTTGGTGATCACGTACTTGTCCCACGGCAGCGGCACGCCCCCCCAGAACCCGCGCGCGATCTCCTCCGCCATGCGGGCGCAGATGTCGGGATCGGCCAGCCGCCGCTGCATCGCCGCCGGTCCGTCCTCCTGTGCCCAGAGGGGCAGCACCCCGGTGATTCCGCACGCCCCGGCGGTATAGGGATAGACGTCGTAGCGCACGTCCACGCCCCGCTCCCGCGCAGCCTCCATGCGCCGCACCATCTCGCCGCCATCGCCGTGGTGCCGGCTGTCGATCAGCGCGATGTGGGAGTACTGCACGGGAATGCCGGTGAGCTCGCCGATCTCGATCGCCTCGTCCACGGCGTTGAAGTGATTGCCCGAGTGGAGCCGGGCGTGCGTGGCGTAGAAGGCGCCGGGGAGCCGATGCGCTTCCGCCGCGAGCGCCGCGATCTCGCCGGCCGGCGCCGCCGAGGCCGGCGGACCGGTGAGCTGGGTGGTGAGCGCGACCGCCCCCTGCTCCACCGCCTCGGCCACCAGCCGCTTCATCAACGCCAGCTCATCGTCGTTCGCCGGCCGGGTCTCGGTGGCCTTCGCCGCCTGCCGGAGGGTGCTGTGGCCGATCTGCGCCACCACGTTCAGGCTGACGCCGCTGCCTTCGAGCGCCTCCGCCCAGCCGGCGAAGTCCCTCCACGCGTACCGCACGGCGCTTCCCTCGACGACCTGCACCGGGGCGAGTTCCTGAAGCTGGTCCGGGGTCAGCAGACCTGCCGGAAACGCCGAGAACCCGCAGTTTCCGACCACCTCGGTGGTCACGCCCTGGTACGCCTTGGACTCGCCGCCCGGGTCGTCGAGCATGGAGACGTCCGAGTGGGCATGCATGTCGATGAAGCCCGGGCAGACCACCCGGCCGGTGGCGTCGATCGTCTCGCCACGCTCGGCTGCCGCCAGGTCGCCGACCGCCTCGATTCGCCCTTCCGCGACCGCCAC
This sequence comes from Spirochaetaceae bacterium, assembly GCA_026710565.1. The sequence goes on from JAPOQV010000217.1 coordinate 8,354, forward strand.
GTCAGCCCGGTACGCCGCCGCACCGGTGCCGTCGATCACGGATCCGCCCGCCACCACCTTCTCGAATGCCATCCTGACCTCCAGCAGCGGTTTCCCGCCTACAGCGACCGGGTTATTCCGCCGTCCACCCGAATGTTCTGTCCAGTAACGTACGCGGCCTCGTCCGATGCCAGAAACGCGATCAGGGCGGACACTTCGCGGACGCGGCCGTAGCGTCCGAGGGGAATGCGCTGACGGCGCGCGGCGGTCTCCGGCAGGCTGTCGATGAAGCCGGGCAGGACGTTGTTCATCCGTATGTTGTCCTTCGCATGCTGTTCGGCGAACAGCCTGGCGTACGCCGCGAGCCCGGCGCGGAACACCGCGGAGGTCGGAAACTCGGCCTCCGGCTCGACGGCCGCGAACGAGGAGATGTTGACGATCGATCCCCCGCCTCCGCGCGCCATGAGCGGCACCGCAAGCCTGGAAGCGCGCACGGCAGCGAGAAAGTACACCTCCATCCCCTGGCGCCAGTCTTCGTCGCTCAACTCCGCTACCGGACCGCGCGGCCCGTGGCCGGCGGAGTTCACCAGCACGTCGATCCGCCCCCAGCACTCGGCCGCCGCGTCGACGAGACGCCGGAGATCCGACTCGGAGCGGTTCGACCCCGTGACGCCGACGCCGCCCAGCTCCTCCGCCAGCGCTTCACCCTTCCCGGAGGACGAGAGGATGGCTACCGAATACCCCTCTCCGGCAAGATACCGCGCCGCGTCGGCGCCCATGCCGCTGCCCGCCGCGGTGAGCACTGCAACCCTCGAAGCCATCGGTCCGGCGAGGATACACCATCGTCCCGGCGGTCCTTCAACGGCAATACGGAGGGAGTACCTGCCCTCCAGCCCACAGAACGTTTGGAAGAGACTGTCAGCACACTGTCATGAGTGTTCACCTGAACGGAGCTACTCCATCAACTGCGCTCGTATTCGTCACGTCCGCATTATCTCCCAAATGAATACGTTATGGAATGAATAAAATCGTCATTGATACGTGTTGTTTATTGACAGGCTCCCGCGTTCCTGATAAATTCCGGCCGCATGAGGGCCATCAACTGTTTGCGGTCGCGCCGTAGTCGAGTCGGTCTGCGGTTGCGGTTCCCACGTGGGATGGGCGAGACGGGAATGAGGCCTGCCTGCCTGATGAAGCGTGCCGGCGCGGGACGATCGGCTGGGCGGCGCGCGGCGGGCGCCGCGCTGGTGCTTGGCCTGCTGCTGGCCCCGCTGGCGGCCACGGCGAACAATGCGCCGCAAGTGATGAAGATTGATCTAACCAAAACAGGTGCCGACAAGTGCGTGGCACGGACCGACCACGGCGCGCAGGATACCGTTAATGCACCCGCCGGGATCGTGGTCCAGTCAGCAAGTTACAAACGCTGCGCGTGGGCAACCCCCTTGGCGCCCATGTTCCGCGATCCAGACGGCGACGCCTTGACCTTCACGCTCAGCGTCCAGGATCTTCCGAGCAACGTCTCCATCTATAGCGGCATGCCCGTATTCAGTGACACCGCCAGTCAGCAGACTCTCAGCTTCCGAGCCCAGGCCTCGGGCTCTTCAGTTACAGCCGTGCGTGTCAACGTAACGGCCTCGGACCCGAGTGGCGCGACCGCGAGCCTGTTCGTGATGTTCAACGTGGGGAATTTCGCCGGAACGAAGAAGCCGAGCTTCGCCAGCACCCTGAGCGGCTTCGAGCACTTCACCAACGGGGCGACCGTTTCCGAGGCGCTGCCCACAGCGACCGGCGGCGACCTCGGCCACGGCGATACCTCGGTGTTCGGCTACGCCTATTCCGCGACCGGGTTGCCGCCGGGGCTCGAGGTAGACGGGGACACGGGCACGCTGTCGGGAACGCCGACCACGGACGGGTTCTACACCGTCACCTACCGGGCCGAGGACGCCGACGCCAACCTCGACGACGCCGATGCGGCGATCCAGAAGTTCAAGATCTTGATCTCCTCTACGGCTGGATCGACGAGACCGAGCTTTGCCAGCACCCGGAACATTCTGCTCGTCGAAAGTGGGGAGGCAGTCTCCCAGGTGCTGTCCGAAGCGACCGGCGGCGACCACCCGGGGTCCGGCTACGCCTACTCCGTGAGCGGGCTGCCGCCGGGGCTCAGCTTCGATCCGTTCACGCGCACGATTTCGGGAACGCAGAGCCAGACCGGGTCCTGGTCCGTCACCTACAAGGCCCACGACGCCGACAGCAGCACCACCGACGCCGATGCGGCGATCGACACGTTCACTATCTGGGTCTCGCAGACAGAGACCCCGTTATCCACGACCGCTCCGAGCTTCAGCGAGCTGACCGCGAGCTTCTCCATCGACGAGAACAACCCGAGCGGCGCCACGGTGGGCACGGTGGCGGCGAGCGACGGGGATGGCGACAGCCTGACCTACTCGCTGACCAGCGACGGCGACGACCACGGCTCGTTCAGCATCGACGCCGCGGGCTCCATCACGGTCGCGTCCGGCATCACGCTGGACTACGAGACGAAGGCCAGCTACACGGTAACGGCGCAGGTGACCGACGGCGAGGACAGCGGCGGCAACCAGGAGAGCACGGCGACCATCGACGACACGATCCCGGTCGCCATCACGGTGACCAACGTGAAGGAACCGCCGGGCGAGCCGACCGCCGTGGGGACCGGGTCACCTACGCCCGGCAGCTTCAGGGTGTTCTGGACCGCGCCGTCCGGCGGCGGGGCGCCGCCGGTCACCGACTACGACGTGCGCTACTTCGCGGGCGCCACGGATCCGGGGAGCGAGGCGGACTGGATCGAGGCGGGCGAGAGCGGCGGCCACGACCACAAGGGCACGGGGACGCACGCGACGATCGCCGGGCTCCTGGCGGACACCGCCTACCGGGTGCAGGTGCGGGCAGTAGGCGACGGGGCCGGCCCGTGGTCGGCGTCCGCCGACGGGAAGACGGCCCTGCCGTCACAGACGCCGACCCTGCCGCAGTTCGTCGACGGTGCCACCGCGAGCCTGTCCATCGCGGAGAACCACGCCGACGGCGCGGTGGTGGGCACGGTGGCGGCGGCGGATGACGACGCCGACGACCTGACCTTCTCGCTGGCCAGCGGCGGCGACAACGACTCGTTCACCATCGACGCCGCGGGCTCCATCGCGGTGGCGCCCGGCATCACGCTGGACCACGAGACAAAGGCCAGCTACACGGTCACGGCTCGGGTGACCGACGGCGAGGACAGCGGCGGCAACCAGGAGAGCACGGCGACGATCGACGACATGATCACGGTCACCATCACCGTGACCGACGTGGCCGAGCCGCCGGGCGCGCCGACCGGCGTGACGGTGACGGGGGCGACCGCCACCACCCTCACGGTGAGCTGGAACGCGCCGTCCGACCGCGGGGCGCAGGCGATCACGGACTACGACGTCCGCTACGCCGCGGGCACGGCGGACCCGGCGAGCGTGGCGGACTGGATCGGGGTGGGCGACAGAGGCGGCCACGACCACGTGGGCACGGCCAGGACCACGGAGATCCCGGGGCTCGACCCGGGCACCGCCTACCGGGTGCAGGTACGGGCGGTCGGCGACGGGGCCGGCCCGTGGTCGGCGTCCGGCGAAGGGAGCACGGCCGCGGCGTCGCTGGCAGCCACCGTGCCGCGGTTCGTCGACGACGCCGCCGCGAGCTTCTCCATCGCCCGGAACCACCCTGACAGCGCCGTGGTGGGCCGGGTGGCGGCGGCGGATGACGACGCCGACGAGCTGACCTACTCGCTGGCGGCCGGCGGCGACAACGAATCGTTCACCATCGACGAGGACGGCGTGATCCAGGTGAAGACGGGGGTCAGACTGAACCCGGCGGCGCAGGCGAGCTACACGGTCATGGTGCAGGTGACCGACGGCGAGGACGCCGCGGGCAACCCGGAGGCCACGCCGACCATCGACGCCACGATCACGGTCACCATCACGGTGACCAACCCGGGCGCGCCGGCCGGCGTGAGGGTGACGGGCGCGACCGCCGCCAGCCTCACGGTGAGCTGGAACGCGCCGTCGGAGAGCTTGGTGGGCCCCATCACGGACTACGACGTGCGCTACGTCGCGGGCGCCGCGGACCCGGCGAGCGAGGAGGACTGGATCGAGGCGGACGAGAGCGGCGGCCACGACCACGTGGGTACGGCGACCAGCGCGACGATCGCCGGACTGGCGGCGGGCACCGCCTACCGGGTGCAGGTGCGGGCCGTGGGGGACGACGACGCGGGGCCCTGGTCCGAATCGGCCGCGGGCACGACCTCCGCGCGCGCCGCCGCCGCGGACGCCGAGCGCACGCAGGTCCTGCAACACGCGCTGGCGACGGTGGCGACGCGGACGCTGGCCAGCACGCTCGACCAGGTCGGCGCGCGCTTCGCGCGTGCGGCTCCGGCGCCGGGCGCCGTGGCGGCGGCCGGGCCCGACCTGGCGCCGGCGGCTGCCGGCGGGGTCCTCGTGCAGCCGCGCTCCGCGCAGCGCCAGGCGGTGGAGCTCTCCGAGGTGCTGCGCGTGAGCGCCTTCGACGTGCCGCTCGGCGCGGGCACGGACGGGGCGGTGCGCTGGGCGGTGTGGGGGCGCGGCGGCCTTGGCGACTTCGCGGGCAGGGTCGCTCCCGATGCGAGCTACGAGGGCAGCACGCTCGGCGGCTGGCTGGGCGCCGACGTGCGCCTGGGCGCGTGGCTCGGCGGCCTGGCGATCTCGCGCATGGGCACCACGGCCGAGTACGCCCTGACCGAAGGCGCCACGCCCGCCGAGCGCGGCGAGCTGCAGACGACCCTGACGGCGATCTACCCGTACGCGTCGGTCTCGTTCCTTGACCGGTTCGAGGTGCAGGCGCTGGGCGGCGCCGGGCTCGGCGAAGCACGGCACTACCCCGGCGGGGAGGCGGCGAAGGAGAGCAGCGACCTGTGGATGGTGATGGGCTCCGTGGGCCTGCGCGGACGGATCGTGTCGGAGTCGTGGCTTGACCTGACCGCGCGCGCCGACGGCGGCTACGCGCGGCTGTGGACGGCGGACGGGAATCAAGCGATCGACCGGATGCTGGCCGACGGCTGGCGCGGGCGGCTGGGGCTGGAGGTGGCGCCGCGACTGGCGCTCGGCGACAGCGCGGCGCTGGTGCCGTTCGCCGAAGTGGCCGGCCGCCAGGACGGCGGCGACGGGCTGACCGGGACGGGGCTGGAGCTGGCCGGCGGCCTGCGCCTCAGCACGGGGCTGCTGCACGTCGAGGCGCGCGGGCGGATGCTGGCCGTGCACACGGCCGAGGAGGCGCGCGAGCGGGGCGTGACCCTGACCGCGCGGCTGAGCCCGCAGCCGGACGGCAGCGGGCTGTCGCTGGCCGTCGCGCCGCGCATCGGCGTGGCCGCGGGCGCTGCGGACGCCCTGTGGGCGGAGGCGCTGCCGCGGCCGGCCGCGGCGGCGGGCGCCGAGGCGGCGGCGCTGGACGCGCGCATCGGCTACGGCGCAACCCTGCCCGGAGGGGACGGGCTGCTCACGCCGTTCGCCGAGGCCGGCCTCGGTGAAGGGGCCAGCCGCGTGCGCATCGGCACCCGCCTGGAGGCGTCCCGCCCGCACCTCGGCGCCGAGTTTGCAGGCGAGCGCCGCCAGCGCGGCGCCGCCCGCCCCGAGCACACCGTCAGCATCGACCTCAACCTGCGGTACTGAGGACGGGCGGTCGACGCCCGGCGGAGCGTAGCGCCCCGAACCGTCGTTCCGTCGGCCGTTCGGGCCCCTCGGCTCGACCCGCGTGGTAGGGTCGGGGGGTGGGCACGATCGACCAGGTCCCGGTGGGGCGCACCGCACTGCGCATCGGCCGGATCGGACTCGGCTCGGGCACGTTCGGCAGAGAGATCGACGAGGAGACCGCCCGCGCGGTCCTGGACCATGCGTTCGAGCGCGGGGTGACGTGCATCGACTCGGCGGAAGGGTACGGCGGCGGCGGATCGGAGGCGTTCGTCCCGTCCGAGCGCATCCTGGGCACGTGGATCGCCGACCGCGGCGTCCAGGATCAGGTGGTGGTCATGACCAAGGTGGGGTCGGGCAACAGTCCGGCGAACCTCGAGCAGGTCATCGCCCAGAGCCTGGAGCGCCTGCAGCTCGACCGGGTGGCGGTGTACATGGTCCATCACTGGGACGAGGCGGTGCCGCTCGACGAGACGCTGCACGCGCTGCACGAGGTGGTCGCGTCCGGCCGGGCGCAGGCGATCGGGTGCAGCAACTTCACCGGCGAGCAGCTTGCGCAGGCGCTGGAGATCAGCCGGCGCAACGGCTGGGCGCGGATCGAGATCGTCGAGAACATCTACAACCTTGCGCGGCCGGAAGAGGAGCAGAGCTCGATGCCCGTGTGCGACCGGCACCAGGTGACCTTCCTGGCCTTCAGTCCGCTGGGCGCCGGCTTCCTGACCGGCAAGTACACCGGCGATCGCGGCAGGTTGCCCGCCGGGACCCGCTTCGACGTCGCTCCCGCCCACTGCGACGTCTACTTCTCGGACCGCAACTTCCGGGTGGTGGAGCGGCTGCGCGCGAAGGCCGCCGAGCTCGGCGAGTCCATGGCGTACCTGGCCGGGGCGTGGACGGTGTCGAACCCGTCGGTGGGCAGCACGCTGTTCGGCGCGCGCAGCACCGCACAGGTGGACAACGCGCTGCGCTGCCTGCGCGACGGCATCGACGCCGGGCTCCGAGCCGAGATGGCGCGCTGGAGCTAGCGCCGGCTGTGGCAGGCCCGTTCCGGCTCGACCGCCGGCAGCTTGCCCGCTTCGAGACCTTCGGATTCCTGGAGTTCCCGGAGCTGTTCGCCGCCGAGGCGACCGGACCGTCGTAGTAACAGTTACAGCCGGCGCGGTTGCCCGGTGCACCGGTCGTCGGGGTCGGTCGGCGTCATCGAGGTCGACGCGTTCCTGATTCCGAGACCGGTTCGGCAGCGAACGCGCGAAAAAAGTCGAGAAATCGTGCCGCAGGGTCTTGACGGCAATGTGCGCCTGCGAGGTGCCACGCCAGCGCACGCTGCGCTCCCTGCCGGCCTCCCGGAAGCTCGTGCGCCCGTTCGGCCGCCCGGCACCCCCTTCAGCGCCCGCTGGGCGCGAGTCAACTGCCCGTCGCGGACCGGTCAAAAAGGTCTATCTTGAAATCATGGTTATATTTGCTCCATGGATAACGCCACTCTTCACGCCGCCGCCCGCGCCGCCATCACCTCCACCGTCGGCGCGCTCTCCGACCGCGAGTTGCTGCGTCAGACCAGCACCCTGGTCCGCCACGAACGCCACCTGCTCGGCACCGTCATCGACCACTTGGCCGAGATCGA
>JAPOQV010000218.1 GCA_026710565.1 Spirochaetaceae bacterium
GCGCTACATGAGCTCCAACGATCCGGACTTCGAGCAGAAGGCGGCCGACATCATCGGGCTGTACCTGAACCCGCCTGCGCACGCAGCGGTGTTCTGCGTGGATGAGAAGACGGCCATTCAGGCGCTCGATCGCAACGATCCGGTGCTGCCGCTGTCGCCGGGACGGGCCGAACGGCATGGGTTCGAGTACTACCGACACGGCACGCTGGCGCTGTTCGCGGCGTTCAACACGAAGACCGGCGAGGTGATCGGCAAGACCGCGGCGCGCCACACCTCGGAGCAGTTCGTGGCGTTTCTGCGCGAGATCGTGGCGCACCAGCCGGCCGGTCGGGAGATCCACGTGATCGCCGACAACCTGTCGGCGCAAAAGACCAAGCGAGTCCAGGAGTTTCTGCGCGAACATCCGACGGTGAGGATGCATTTCACGCCGACCTACTCATCGTGGCTGAACCAAGTTGAGCTGTGGTTTGCGAAGATCTCGCGGGACGTGATCGCCCGCGGAGTGTTCAGCTCGGTCGCTGACTTGAAGAGCAAACTGATGCGCTACATCCGGGAATACAACAAGATTCCCCGCGTGGTGAAGTGGCATTACGTTGATCCTTCACGACACATTGGTACATGAAGGCATGTTACAGCCGACTATCATTGTCTCATCATAACCGTACCATATTCGCGATTCTGCATGAATCACCCAAGACGGGCAGAAGAATGCACCCGCTCCGGTCGGTTCTGATCAGCGGGAAAGCGAAGACTGATATCGATGGTGTCCTAACGATTACCCTCCTCGAGCCGGTCTATTCCGGCACGATAGCAAAGGCCTTCTATGACACCAAGCGATTCGCTTTGTGCTGGCCAGAGGGAGAGTCTGGGGCCGGATGGGCAAGATCTGCGCTGAGCAGGACCACTCCGGGTTTCCGAGAACGCGATCGGATGTGTATGCCATGTTCGAGATCGAGAACGGCGTGCCTGGGTGTTGGGCTAAGGATGTCTCGGCCATGGCCACCCGTTATCGAGGCCCGGAACGAATCCGTTCGATGGCTTCCTGGAGCGTCTCGAGGGCGCGGCAGAAGGCAAAGCGCAGGTAGCGCTCCCCCTCCCGCCCGGTGGAGTAGAAGTTGTCGCCCGGCACCGTCGCCACGCCGGCGTGCTCGATGAGAAACATCGCTGCCTGCATCGGCGACAACCCTGCGAGCGCCGGCACACCGCGGTAGTCGGCGAACAGGTAGTACGCGCCCTCCGGCGGGGTCGCCGAAAAGCCGAGTTCGCGCAGGCCGGCGACCAGCAGGTCCCGCTTCTCGCGATAGCCTTCCGCGATACCGGCGAAGAACGACACCGGCTGGCGCAGGAGCGACGCCGCCCCCTTTTGCAGCGGCGTCGGCGCCTGCACGACGAGGTTGTCGTGGACCGCGCGCAACGCCGGCGTGCGATCCGGCGGCGTGATGACCCAGCCGACACGCCACCCGGTCGCGCGGCCGGTCTTCGAGATCGCGTTCACCACCAGCGTGCGCTCCGCCATCCCTTCATAGCGCACCAAGGAGCGGTGGCGATGGCCGTCGAACGTAATGTGCTCGTAGATCTCGTCGGTGATCGCGAACCGGTCGTGTGTCCGGCAGAGCTCCGCGATGAGTTCCAGCTCCTCGGTGTCCAGCACCTTGCCGGTCGGGTTCTGGGGGGTGTTCACGCCCATCGCCTTGACCGACGGGTGGGACAGGGCGGCCCGTAGCTCGTCGCGGTCCAGCCGCCACGTACCGGCGCGCCGGTCCTCTCGCAGGGTCACGAAGCGGGGCACGAGTCCGAAGATCGCCGCCTGCGACGGATACAGCTCGTGGTACGGCTGCATCACCACCACGCCGTCGCCCGGGCCGAGCAGGGAGCGGAAGGCGGCGGCCATGCCCTCGCTTGCCCCGAGCACCACCGTGATCTGCTCCTCGGGGTCCGGACGGTAGCCGCGGCACGCCTGCGTGTAGTCGGCGATCGCGTGCCGGAGCTCCGGGAGCCCGAACGGAAAGGAGTACTGGTTGAGCTCGTCGCGGGAGCCGCGCATCTGCTCGAACAGCTCCTTCACGGGGCGATCGAGCGAGCCGGCGTCCGCGCCCCCATGCGCGTGCAGGAGCTCCCGCACGGTCAACGACTCGAGCCGGCGCGCCCCCTCACCCGTTCCGCCGAGCAGCGCCGCGACGCCGCTCCACACCATGTCGTAGTGAGGCGTTTCATCGGTGAACCCCTGCGCCAGGTTCACCGCGCCATGGGCGTGAGCGAGGCGCGTCATGCGGCGGATGACGGTCTCCCTGAGCTGCGTGGGCCGCTCCACGGCGGCAACCTACCATGCCGGAATCCATGCCCGGTACGAGAGCTTGACGGGATGCGGCCCGTGGGCTCTGAATGGGTGCGCGAACAGCGGTCATGCACAGCAGTTTTCTCCGGGGATCGGACTTCAGGATCACGCTCCAGCGGGAGGAGGTCCCTCACGACCGCTTCTTCCGCGACCTCAGCGCCACCGATCGCGTGGGCGTGTTCGCTCCCGGCGGCCTCGACGGGCTGGGCGCCGGCCTGCTGCTGCTGGCACACACCACCGCGTTCTACGACCGCTATCGGGAGTCGGGCAGCGAGTTCTTCGCCTATCCCGACTACTTCACGTTCCAACGCCGAACGCCGACCGCTTCGTACTCGATGTTCGACGTGTGGCCCGGGCACAAGGACGTGACGGTACCGGAGGACGCGGGCCGGACGCTCGACGCCATCCTGGACCGGGCGATCACCGTGCTTGTGGTTCCCGCCGGGCCACCCGGCTCCGCCGGGTTCGCACCCGTGCAAGTGGCCAGCGCGCGGCGCACCATCCGGCGGTGCTACGCGTACTCGGTGACCGGATCGGCGGAGCATCCCACGCTGGCGGTCGCCTGCACCCGCGACGAGCCGGCCGAGTGGGCCCGCACGGTGATCGAGTCGCTGCCGGACGACGGCACCGCCGTCCGCAGTCACTGGCAGCGGGTGGTCGATGGCGGTTCCATTCCCGAGCAGTCGTTCACGGAGATGCCCATGGAACAGGCGCTCGCCCTGATCCGTTGATGCCCGGGGAGCACCGTGCGATGCGAACGAGAGGAGAGCGGCCATGCGTATAGAGCGGATCCGCACGGTGACCGTGGGCAAGGGCGCCGACGTCATGGTGCGCAGCAACTACGTGTTCGTGGTGGTGGAGACCGACGCCGGGATGCGCGGCCTGGGCGAGGGGTTCCACAGCCTGGATGAGCCGATCGCGGCGTCGGTGGGCAAGTTCGCCCGGTCGCTGATCGGCGAGGATCCCACGGCCGTCACCCGCAACTGGCAGCGCATCTACCGCGGCCTGCGCTATCCGCTCGGCACCGCGGAGCTGTCGGCGCTGAGCGCCATCGAGCACGCCCTCTGGGACATCGCCGGCAAGCGGCTTGGCGCACCGGTGTTCCGCCTGCTGGGCGGGCCGACCCGCGACCGGATCCGGCTGTACTCCGGGCTGAAGGGGGACGATCCCGATCCGGCGGTCGCCGCGGCCGCGGTGGTGGCGCGCGGGTTCGGGGCGCTCAAGTTCAGCCCGCAGCCGCCGGACTACGGCGCGATGGGAGAGACGGAGGTGATCCGCGGCTCCGTCGCCCGCGTGCGCGCCGTGCGGGATCGGGTCGGGCCGGACGTGGACATCTGCCTGGACTACCACGGCCGCAGCTTCAGCCCGGTGGAGGCGGTCAAGCTGGCCGGGGAGCTCGCGCCGCTCGGCATCTACTTCCTGGAGGAGCCGGCGCTGTCGGAGAGCCCGCGGTCGCTGCTGGAGGCCAAGGACAAGACCACGATCCCGATCGCCGCCGGCGAACGGGCGGTGACGCGGTCGAACATGCGCGACCTGATCGAGCTGCGCGCCGTGCACATCATCCAGCCGGAGCCGACCGCCAACGGCGGCATCCTGGAGACCTTCAAACTGGCCGCCATGGCGGAGGCCGCCCACATCACGGTCGCGCCGCACCAGGCGTGCAGCCCGGTGTCGCTGCTGGTGAACGCCCACGTCGACGCGGCCATCCCCAACTTCCTGATCCAGGAGTGCAACTGCTTCCCCTACGACGAGGTGGCGCGCAGCATCCTTGCGCCGCTGCCGGTGATCCGCGACGGCTTCCTGGAGCTTCCGGATGCGCCCGGCATCGGCATCGAGCTGGACGAGCAGGCGGCAGCCGAGTTCCCCCCGCGCCCGTACGACCGGCCGATCATCGTCCAGGGAGACGGCTCCATCGGTCTGGAGTGATCGTGGACAAGGCGAGTGCCGCATGGCCGGCTTCCCCGGTACCCGTGAATCGCAGCGAGGCGGTGATCGAGGTGTTCTGGGACGGGACCTTCTGCGCCGATCGCCGTTGGCCGCCGCCGGGCGGTGCGTATTGGCGCAGCCACCACGGCCACGGCAACGAGCTCTGCTGGGCGGGTACGGACAGCGTCGAGCTGACCCGCTCGTACGCGCTGTCGGTTCGAGGCTACTCGCGGCTCAGCCTGGCGGTGCGCCTGGACACCGAGACCCGTCTCGGCATGTATGCGACCGTGGATGGCTGCGAACAGGCGGTGGTGGAGGATCAGCCCGGCCGCAACCGCAAGCACGAGTACGCGGGGCCGCTGCGGGGCGAGCGGCTGGAACGGGTGCGGATCGTGCTGCGCGGGGCGGGCGGCGGGAGTCACGAGGCGTGGTTCCGCTGGCTGCTGGTCGGCGGAGACGAACCGGCCTGGGAGGCGCCGGCGGATCCGTTCGCCGGGATGATCGCCGCCGGAGCGCTCACGGTCTGCGAGCCGGGGCTGGGCCTGCTGTTCGACGCGGCCGACCTCGAACGGATGCGGCAGATCCGCGCGACGGCTGCATACGCCGCTGTGGCGGGCGAGGACGCGTCCCGCGCCGCCGCCATGTCCGCGCTGAATCCGGCGGCCACCATCCGCCAGCACTGGCTGTATTCTCCGGACCGCTTCGGCCGCGACGCCGGCGAACGGGTGGACATGGCCGACGACGGCATGGCGCTCGCCATCGAGGGGCTGCTGACCGGCAGTGTCGACTACCTGCGCAAGGCCGCCCGGTACGCGGTGGCCATGGCACACATGGAGCATTGGTCGGAGGGGTTCACCGACCGGTTTCCCGGCTCGGCGTGGCGGCACAACGCCTTCGCTCCGAACGTGGCGACCATCAAGGCGTCGTACCTGCTGGACCTCGCCTGGCATGCGCTCACGCCTGCGGGGCGGGCACTGATCCGGGCCGCGATCCGGGACAAGGGGCTGCCGTTCATCGAGCCGTACGTGGCGCGGGGCCACCGGCTGGTCTCCATGAACCAGGGGGTGCGCTTCATGAAGGGCGCGATCCTGGGCACCCTGGCGACCGCCGGCGACGTGCGCGACGCCGCGACCCGAGCGGCCGTGGCCGACTATGTCGACCGGCTGTCCGCCGGCATGATGGACCAGACCCGGGCCGACGGCACCTACGTGGAGGGCAACACCTACGGACTCGGCACGCTGGGATCGACGTTCGCCAGCTACCACGCGGCGGCGCGCTGCCTGGGTGTCCCGACGCGGGAGCTGGTGTTCGAACGGGTCGGCCGCTGCCTGCGGTTCTCCCGCGATATCGATCAGACCATCACCCCGGTGGCTGCGGCATTCGCCGCGGGGGTGCTGGGTGACCGGAGCTTCCGCGACCAGTGCGTGCCGTCCTCGGCGCTCGCCGACATCTTCGGGAAGCGCAACTGGGCGGAGTTCGGGGTGTTGGGCCTGGACGCGGTCTGGGCTCCGGCGGAGCGTACCGGGGCGCTGCCGCCGCCGCGGCCCACCATGTCGGCATACCGGGACGGCGGCTGGGCATTCCTGCGCAACGCCGAGGCCGCGCAACCGGAGGTCAAGCTGGAGAGCGGCCTGTGGGACCCGCGCGGCCACACCTGGAAGCGCAAGAACGCCATCGAGCTGAGCGGCTGGGGAGAGCCGCTGCTGCTCCACCGCCATCACGTCGCCTATCTCGACTCGCGCTACGAGCACACCGCGCGCACCGCCGCCTACAACACGCTGACGCCGGCCTGCCGGAGCCAGGACGAGGGGCGCGCCGGCGCCGGTGCGAGGCTTCTGCTGGCCGCGGATGCCGGCGTGTTCGCCGCGGCCGAGAGCGAAGCCGCCAGCGCCTGGGCGAGCGGCGTGGAGCAGGCGCTGCGGCGGCTGCTGTTGATCCGGCCGGGCCTGCTGATCGTCGACGACACGGCCGCCTTCGGCGCGGGGGAGCCGGCGGTGCTGAGCTGGCACAGCCTGGCGCCGTGGCGCGTGGACGGCCGGAGCTGCTCCGCGCGCAGTGCGTCCGGCGCGTCCGTGCGGGTCACGACGTTCGCGCTGAACCGGCACCAGGGATGCACGCTGAGCGCCGCTCAGGACGCCGTGCATCGGACGGACGGCGCAGAGCACGTGCCAGCGTACCGTGCCGCGTTCACAACCACGGCCGGCCGGAGCCACCGCCTGCTGTCAGTGGTGCAGACCGCACCACCGGGCGCCGACCTGCCGCCGCCGGCGAGCCGGCTGGATACGCCGGAGCTGGCCGTCGAATCGCCAGCAGCCGGCAGCCGCACCCTGCGCGTGGCATGCGGCGGCGGCGGGCTGGGCGCCTGGGGTTGTGCGACCGACGGCGCGCTGCTCGCGGCCATCCTCGATGCCGGCGGCGCGGTCGCGGCCGCGGCGGCGCTGGGCGGCTCCCGGCTGGAGGCGCCGGCAGGCCGCGTGGAAGGATCCGGTTTGCTGACGCTGCCGGCCGCAGAACCGGGAAGCGGGAGAAGCCCGTGAGTCAAAGGCTGTTTCCGATACCGCACGGCGAGGGCGAGGCGATCCTGGTCCGCATGTTCGATCCGCGGCGGCACCGCCTGGGCGACTGGACGATCGCCGGCACCGATTCCGGCGAGATCACGGAAACCTTCCACACGTGGCAGTGCCGGTGGCCGGGCGGCCGCCCGCTGGCCATGGCGATGCGCCGCGAGGTGGACATCGACGTGGCCGGCTACGACCGGCTGGTGCTCTGCGTCCAGTCGATGCGGTCGACCTCGATCACCTTGCGGGCGACCGTCGACGGAGCGCCGCGCGTGATCGTGGATCGGGCCGCCGGCATCGACGCAGGCCAGGAGCTGGAGGGCCCGATCGGCGGGCGCCATGTCTCGGCCCTGGAGATCGAGCTCGGCGATCCCGGCGAGCTGCCGGGCGTGGCCGACCTGTTCTGGCTCGGCGTTGCCGACAGCGCCGCGCGCGAGGCGCGCCGCTCCCGCGTCCTGCCGTATCCCGAAGACTGGCACGACCTGCTGCTGCCCGACGGCGCCGGCGGGGCTGCGGCCGAGCCGCAACTGGGCCTGTTCTTCGACGCCGCCGACCTGGAACGGCTGCGCGCGCGCGGGCGCGGGCCGCCCCGGGGGGCGGGGGGCGGCCCGCCGCGCGGCCCTGGCCCGTCCCCCC
>JAPOQV010000219.1 GCA_026710565.1 Spirochaetaceae bacterium
GCGCCGCCCGGCGGCAGCGTCGCTGTAACGGAGCTCGCGCACCGCGTAGTCGAACAGGCTGGAGCAGCCACGCTGCAGGAACAGCCGGCGTGCCTCGATCTCGGCCAAGTGGTCGATGACGGTGCCGAGCAGGTGGCGTTCGTGGCGGACCAGGGTGCTGGTCTGACGCAGCAGCTCGCGGTCGGAGAGCGCGCCGACGGTGGAGGTGATGACGGGGCGGACGGGGGCGTCAAGAGTGGCGGTATCCATGGAGTAAATATAGACATGATTTTCAGATAGACCTTCATGCCCGGTCCGGGACTGGCATCTGATCGGCGCGCAGCGCGCGCTGAAGGGAGTGCGGCGCGGCCGAAAGGCTGTGCGAGCTTCCGGGAGGCCGGAAGAGGCCACAGCGTGCGCTGGCGTGCCACCTCGCAGGAGCACACTGCCGTCAAGACCCTGAGCCAGGATTTCTCGATTTTCTTCGGACGCAGCCTTGCACCACACGGGATCCTGAAGCCCCGTCGTCTTGAACGTTGGTGAGTCGGAGCGCCCGACTCCCGCCCCAGGATTGTGACGGCCGTCCTCAAGAGAGCGAGACGCCCGCTGTCGACAGCGCTACGGCTGGATCACGTACGACGGAACGCCGACTATCTGTTGCAGCGCTTCGACGACTCCTTCTGGGCAACCGATGTCGACGGTCGCAACGCCCAGGATGCGTTCGGTTCCGGAGATCCTCCAGCGACGTGCAATTCCTTGCCTATCGAAGAACTCCTGATGCCACGGATACACCAGAACAAGCCGTGCGGCGTCGTAGGCATGCGCGTAGGCCTGCATCTGATAGATGTCGGGCGATTCGACGTTCAGCGTTTCCTCGCGCGGGTCCAGTCGCTTCCACTTCGTGTCGAGCACCATCGGGCCATCCGGAGTCTGGACCACGATGTCCGGCTTGAGCCGGAACAGCGGCCCGTTCGGGGTATCGATCGCCCAATGCCTCGAGTGCTGGAGGTGAACCCGCCACGGTGCGACGGCGCGTCGCACGCTCCGTCCGATGTACTCCTCGAAGAGCTCGTTCATGGCGAACACCAGGGCGAAACCCGGCGCCGCACCGCCTGCGGTGCTTTGCCAGTCCCTTGCGAGGAACAGCCGGGCAAGGCGATACAGCTCGTGATATGCCGTGTTCGTACGGTCGAGCCGAACCGGTTCGCGCAGAGGGTCAGGTGTGTCGCCCACGAACTCCAACCGAGCCGCGAGTTCGGCAAGCAGGCGCGCGGTGGCAGCCGAGCGCGTGATCCCGGCCAGCATCGCGACCGCCGCCTTCAGGACGCGGTTCAGGGGGGTATCCACGGACAATTCATCGAAACGGCAAGCGAGAAGATCGGAGCGGATTGCGAGTCGCGTCAGTTGACGTGTGACATTGAGCCTGCCGCGCATCAGCTTCAGATCCTCGCCACGTTGCCGGTAGTGACGTGGCAGACCGCGTCGAACGGCGGCGACCAGCCGGACGGCGAACAGGCGGATGAGCAACTCCAGCAGGTCGTGCCGCTGCGTTTCCAGAGCCGTGATCTCGCCTGTGGCCACGCGCAGTCTCAACGTCACGGCAAGCATACGCACGAGCGCCGCCCGGACCGCGCCGTCGTTGCCGTCGATCTTCGGCAGGATCTCCAGGGTCGATCCGGGCGTGACCAGAACGCCGACTACCTGACCCGCCTTGAGCCCGCTCGGGGTTCGAGCCAGAACTGCGTTCGTGTCCAATCCGAGTCGTCGGGCCGCGCGTTCCGCGATCCGCTGTAGCCGTCCGGCGTCGCGCTTCTCAGCGTCATCGGCGCCCACCGGCAGGTCCTCCCACTCCCGGATGGTCTTCCGGGTCACTCCTGCTCCGAGGCTTGTGGCTTGATGAGGCGGTCGTACGCTCCCTCCGGGAAGCTGTCACGAACGGTCCAGCGGTGGCGCTGCTCGTCGGTTTCGTCGTCGAGACCCGGAGGGAGACTCAGCCGATGCCGCTCCACGAAGTCATCGCCGCCACCAAGTACGGCCTGGACCTTCCTCCAGTCCTCGTAGAAATACTCGGCCAGAAGCGGGATGATCTTGCGGCGCATGGCGTCGTCCACGTCTGCCTTGGTGCGCGCGGTCATGAACCAGGCGTGGCCGATGAGGTGATCGCGGTCGAGGAGCCACTCCAGGCGTTCGTTCACGGCGCTGAGTACGCTCGGGAGGTCGACACCGGTCGCCTTGCGTGCGTCCTCCAGCAGTTCGGGGTCGGGCGCCAACTCCTCGAACTGGAAACGACGGCGCAGCGCCGTGTCGAGGAGGGCGATCGAGCGGTCGGCGGTGTTCATGGTGCCGAGGATGTGGAGGTTCGCCGGCAAGGTGAATGGCTCGCGAGAGTGGGGCAGCGTCACCGCAACTTCGTTCGCGGCACCTTCACGCTTGTCTTCCTCCAGGAGCGTGATGAGCTCACCCATCACCTTCGAGACGTTGGCACGGTTGATTTCGTCGATGACCAGGACGTGGGGCTTCCCGCTCTTTCGGGCGCGTTCGGCGATCCGCTTGAGCACACCTTCGGTAGGCTCCAGCCGGAAACCCGCGCCGGTCCCTGTTTCGGGTCGCAGGCCTTCGACGAACTCTTCGTACCCGTAGGACTCGTGGAACGTGATGAACTCGACTTGCTCGGCCTTGACGAGCTCCCGGTAACGATCGCGAATTCGCTCCGAGTCCGGCTCACTCGTTCCATCGCAGATCTCGACGCAGCGGCGTGCAGTGATATAGGTTTTTCCCGTCCCGGGCGGTCCGTAGAGGATGAGATTCAGAGGCTGAAGCGATGTGGTGCCGGGAGATGTGTTTCCGTTCTGTGCGCCAGAGTTCCACAGTGGCTGGATGTTCTCATCGAAGAAGTCGAACCTCCCGTGCTCCCTTTCGAGGATGTTGCGAATGTCATAGATCGCTCGGTCATTCGGCGATCCGCCTCTCTCGGCTACCGGATTCGGCAGTCGATGTCCGAGCGACGTGACGATTCTGTGCTTCTCCGTCGGAGATGCGATCGGTTCCATGTCATCGGGAAAGAGCAGGTAGAGCAGCTCATTCCGCATCGGTGAGGAGTGATAAGTGCTCCCGCCTCGGTCCAGCCAGCGGACGAATTGCCACGGATCATTCGCGAGCCCGACCCGCTGCTGTTCCGCCTTCCAGCGCTCGCACGTATCCAGGACAAACTGCAACGGGAAGTGGACGACCCAGTGTGCCTGCGGGACGTCGCTGACGCCTCGCAGCGTCCGGTCGCTGAGATGTTTGCTCTCCGGTGGCGGCGGACTTGCTGACTCCCAGAGTATCTCGAAGCGGCTGCGTTTCCAAGACGATGGCTCGGCATGCCTTGTCGTCGGGTACAAATCGGTCAGCCAGACTGCCTCCGCTGCAAGGCGAACAATCTCAGCCCGCTCGGCTTCCATCTGTTGCTTCAGGAGCGACCATGACCCGTCTCGGCCGCGGCCGCCGGTCCTGGAGTCGGATGGGCATGCCTCTCTCAGCTCCTGGATGTTTTCCCGCGACCAGAGTTCCTCGTCGTCCAGGAACATGGAGCCGTCTTCCAGCAGGCACCGTTTCCGCCAGGCGTTGGCGGCGGCCAGGATGTCTTTGAGGTACTCCTGGTTGGGACCTTCACCGGTCCAGCGAGCCACTCTCAGCCTCCTCAAGCCCAGGGCGGCTGGTCGCAGCCGCGGAAGGGGTAGTGGTCGCCGGGGCGGAAGCGGGGCCAGGGAGGGTAGGTGTTGATCCCCTGAACGGCGCTGCCACGGCACAGGTACGCGGGATGGTCCTCGCGCAGGATGCGCGTGGTGGTGGGAATGTAGCGCAGGGTCAGGCCGATGCGCCGCCGGTCGGAGCGGTTGGCTTCCGAGCCGTGGATGATGTACGGGTCGTGCAGGGAGACGCCGCCGGCCGGCACGACCACGTCGACCGCGTCCGCTTCGTCCACGTTCCCGTCCAGTGTCGAGCTCAGGACGTTCGGCGCATCCTCGCTGCGCCGGTGCTCGTGTAACCGTCTGCCGCGGTGCGAGCCGGGAAGCACGCGCATGCAGCCGTTCTCGGGCGTCGAGTCGTCCCCGGCCAGCCAGATGGTGATGACCTCCATGGGCTCGAGCGGCCAGTAGTTGCCGTCCTGGTGCCAGAGAACGGGTTGCCCGCTGCGCGGCGGCTTGCCGATGTAGTGGGCGGCGAACAGGGCGATGTCCGGTCCCAGGAACGGCTCGATCACGTCGATCAGCCGGGCATCCGTGCACAGGCGGATCCAGAACGGGTCGTCCACGATCAGGCGGTGGTGGAACTGCTCGGGCCGTACGTCGGGGTGCCGGCGCTCCAGCCACTCGACGTGGCCCTGCACCTCCGCCACCAGCTCCCGATCGATCACCGCGGGGATCACGATGTAGCCGTCCTGCTCGTACCGGTCGACGATCTCTCCGTTCGTCATGGCGCGATCATGCTTCGCGGTCGTCACGCGTCGCAACGAACGACGCACTGCGCTAACGTTACGCCCATGTGCCGCAGCATTCGCCCGCTCCACAACTTCGCACCGCCGGCCACCGCCGAGGAGATGCACGCGGCGGCGCTGCAGTACGTGCGCAAGATCAGCGGCACCACCAGGCCGTCGCGGGCCAACGCCGGCTCCTTCGAGCGCGCGGTCGACGAGGTCGCGCTCGCCACGCGGCGGCTGCTCGACGCGCTGGTGACCACGACGCCGCCCCGCGACCGTGAGGTAGAGGCTGCCAAGGCGCGGGCACGCGCCGCCCAGCGCTTCGGCCCCGCCGGCGCCCGGCCCGCGGAACAGCACCCATGACGCCGGCCGCTCCCGCCGTCGCGGTCGCGGACCTCGAAGTGTCCGTCGACGACCTCGACCTGAAGCGCGCCGCCGCCATCTTCGAGGAGCACGGCTGCTTGGTGGTGCGCGGCCTGATGCGCGCGCACGCCGGCGCCATGTACCGCGACATCATGGCCACGGTCGACGACGCGATAGCGGACCTGGACCGCTCGTGGCAGGTGCCCGAGGGGTGGGTGGTGCCGAACGGAAGCCTGTTCCTGCCGGCGCCCGAGCACTACGACCGCGACAAGCAGATCATGGTGGTCGGCATCGACTACACCACCAGCGCCGCGTTCCTGGCCGCCGCGCTCGATCCCACGTCCCTCGACGTGGTGGAGTCGATCATCGGCCCTGACATCGAGCTGTTCGGCCAGGGACAGTCGCTGGTCAAGGAACCGGTCGGCGGCCACCCCAAGCACCTCCACCAGGACTCCGCCTACTTCGAGCACCGCTACCGCGGGCCGGTGGCGATCCTCAGCTACACGATCGACACCGACCTGCGCAACGGCGCCCTGCACGTGGTGCCGGGCAGCCACCGGCTGGGACAGCTCCGGCACGTCGACACCTTCTCCCACCTGGGGCTGGACGAGCACGAGTGGCCGTGGGAGAAGGCGGTCCCGATCGAGGGGTCGGCCGGAGACTCGATCATCTTCAACGTCAAGACCGTGCACGGCTCCAAGCCCAACTACGGCGACGAGCCGCGGCCGGTGTTCATCATCCGCTACCGCGATCCCGAGGACTACACGATCGTGCGCGCCACCCGCACCGAGGTACGTGCCGAGGTGGAGAAGCAGGCGGTCGAGGCGACCCGCGCGGACGATCAGCGCGGGCTGATGGTGCGCGGTTTCCGCCACACCGACTCGAAGAGCGCCGTGCAGCGTTCCGTACCGCCGGCATGACGACGGCCGAGCCGCCGACCGTCTCCGAGCGGCCGACCGCGTCCGAGCGGTTCTTCTTCGACACCAACGGGTACCTGCTGCTCGAGGGCGTGCTCGACGCCGATCACGTCCGCCGGCTGCGTAGCGCGCTGGAAGCGGCCGTCGAACGCCGCCGCGACCTGGCGCGCGCCGGCGAGCAGGTGTTCCGCGTCAACCAGGACCTGGAGAACGGCACGCGCATCTTCTACCTGCTGGCCGAGGACGGGCTGTTCCTGGACATGATGGACCTGCCGGGGGTGATGCCCTACGTCACCGGACTGTTCAACGAGAAGCCGCACTTTCACGCCTCCGACGCGTTCTGGGAGCACGGCGCAAGCGGCCACCCCGCCGGCTGGCACATCGACGGCGCCGACAACGGCTACCGCGGACTCGGCCCCTACATCCCGCTGCTGCAGCTCAAGATCGCCTACTTCCTTTCGGACATGAGCACCCCGGACCAGGGCAACCTGACCGTGGTGCCGGGCTCGCACCGCGCGCGGGTGCCGCCGGACGAGCGCGACCTGCAGGGGTTCGAGTCGCTGCCGGGTTCGGTGCAGCTCTGCTGCCCGCAGGGATCCTGCGTGATGTTCCACAACGCCCTCTGGCACACGCGCGGCCCCTCTCGGCGCGCCGACGGCGAGCGGGTCATCCTCTACTACGCCTACGAGCATCCATGGATGGCGGCGAGCCCGGAGCCCACCTCCTATCCGCCGGAGTTCTATGCCGGGCTCTCGCCCGCGCGAAGGCAGTTCTTCCACCCGGTGGTGCTGCCCAGGGACTGAGCCGCACCGCCGGTCGCGCCATCCTGCGACTACCAGGGGATGCGGCGAACCTGGTCGACCACGTCGAAGTGCTCGTCCAGGCTTACGATCGGAAGGCGATGTTGGCGAGCCAGCGCGGCGATCCAGCAATCGTTGGCGGGGATCGGCGTGCCGGCCATCCGCAACTCCGTACGCACGGCGGCGTAGTGGTCGATCGTCCGCAGATCGAGCGTCAGAACCTCGGCTCGGCTGAGAAACCGCTGCAGCCAGACTTCCAGCTCCGACGCCGAACGCGATTGCCTGATGCCGTAGGTGAACTCTCCCAGGCTGATCATCGTCACGACCACTCGACGCGCGCTGCGTAGCCTGGCGAGCAGGCGCGTGTCCTTTTCCGCAAGCGAGGACAACGCATTCGTGTCCAGGATCATCGCCACATCTCCGGATCGATCGGCCGGAAGTCGGGGCCCCGCAACGCTTCGTTCAGTTCTACGATGGATCTTGAAGAGACACGCGGAAGCCTCAGCGCCCAATCCGCCCATGACGAAGAGTCCGGCTCTTCCTCTCTCAGGGCACGCTCCAGCGAGACCTCGATGAAGCGACTGAGAGGCTCGCCCCGGAGCGCGGCCCTGGCCTTGGCTCGACGTAGCACGTCGTCACGAACGTCGATCGTGGTCTTCATGAGCCATAAATACGGCATTTCCGTATTTATGTCCATCGCACCCGGGTCGGGTCACGCGCCCGCCAACGAGGTGTGGGGAGCGGGGGTTGTACCGACCGTCCGAGCGGACGATATTTGCAGGTGAGAGTCCGTCGTCGGCCCCTCCGGTGACGGCATGCCTCGGGAACCGCAGCAGAGGAGTAGAACGTGGCAAAGAACGCCCCGACGGCCGCAGCCAAGACCGTCCAGCAGCCGGCAGCGCCGGCCGAGTTGTTCCGCAACAGCGCCATCCCGTATGTCGCCATCGCCCTGGCGCTTGCCGGCGTCGTGCTCGGCTTCATCCTGACCCGCAACTATTTCCAGCACACCGTCGTGGGCGCGGCTACCGGCTGCGCCATCAGCTCCTACGTGGACTGCGACCGGATCAGCTCATCGGCGTTCGCGGCCGTCGGCCGCGTGCCGATCTCCGCTTTCGGGCTGGGGATGCACGCCGCGGTGCTGGCGGCGCTCGTGGCCGCGCACTTCAGCACCCGCGTCCGCCAGGGGCTGATCGGCGGCTCGGCCGTCCTGGCGCTGGCCGCAACGGCGGTGTCGGTGGCGCTGGCCGTGATTTCCTTCTTCGTCATCAGGGCGCTCTGCCTGTACTGCACGGCGCTGCAGCTCGTGAACCTGGCGCTGGCCGGAACCCTGGTGTTCGGTCTGGCCGGCGGCGCCGAGCGCCTGAAGCGGGCGGTGAAGTCGCTGGCCGGCCCCGCGATCGGGCCCGGGGTCATGGCCGGGGGCGTCGGCATCGTCGTGGCGGTGGCCGCCACCTGGGGCCTGTCCTCGGGCGCGGAACGGCAGCTCCTGGAACAGCAGATATTCGAAGCGCGAGACTCGCAGCGGCTTGCCGACCGGTATCTGAGGTTCAGGAGCTTCGAGTTCCAGGCGGACGACAGCCCGCAGCTCGGCGATCCGAACGCGCCCATCACCCTGGTGGTGTTCGCCGACTACAACTGCCCGTACTGTCACGAGTTCGACCCCAAGATCGTCGAGGTGGCCAACGCGTTCGCCGACGTGCGGCTGGTGTACAAGTTCTATCCGCTCGACGGCACCTGCAACCGGTCCATGCCGCGCGACCGCCGCAGCAGCTCCTGCGCCGCCGCGGCAGCGGCCTATGTCGCGTACCAGGAAGGAAAGTTCTGGGAATACAACGAAACGCTGTTCGCGAACTTCCAGCGGTACGGGCCGAACCGGCTGGTCGACTATGCGCGGCAGGTGGGCCTGAGCGATCCCGAGCTCGCGCGCACCGCCCTGGACGACCGCACCGTGCGCGCGAAGATCGAAGCCGACATTGCCGAGGCGGACCGAGCCGGGCTGACCGGCACGCCTACGTTGTTCGTCAACGGCCGGCAGTTCCTCCGCAGCCGCGTGCCGCCGAACCGCGACGAAATCTCCATCATCCGCTCGGTGATCGCCGACCTCCGCAGCAGTTGAGGTGCGCGAGCGAGCCGACGCGGTCGCCGCGGACCTCGACGATGCCGGCGTCGACGCGCTGCTGTGCCTGCACGGCGAAGGGTTGCCGCGGACCGGCGTCCGCTACCTGAGCGGCTTCTCCGGCAGCTCGGCTGCGCTGCTGATCTCCCGCGGACAGTGCGTGCTGATCACCGACGGCCGCTACCAGGAACAGGTTTCCGCCGAGTGTCCGGACTGGGAGACGGAGATCCTCCCCCCGGGGGGCAGGCTTGCCGAGAAGATCGTCGAGTCCTGCCGTTCGCGAGGCTTCTCCCATGTGGGGTACGAGCCTGAGGGCGTCACCGCCGGCATGCTGGGCAGGCTCCGGGATGCCGGAAGCGCCTGCTTCGTGCCGGCCGAAGGCTTGGTGGAGGAGCGGCGCCGGTGCAAGGGGCCTGAAGAGATCGCCCACATCGAGTCCGCCGCCGGCATCGTCGACGCCGCGCTGGAGGCGGCCGCATGCCTGGCACGGGCCGGCGCGACCGAGCGCGACATCGCGCTGGAGCTGGAGCTGCAGATGCGGCGTCGCGGCTCGGAGGAGCCGGCCTTCCCGACCATCGTGGCCGCAGGCCCCCACAGCGCGCTCCCGCACGCGCAGCCGACCGACCGGCGGCTCGCCGCCGGCGACCGGGTGTGCATCGACTGCGGCGCCAGGGTGGGCGGGTATCGCAGCGACCTCACCCGCGCCTGGGTAGTCGGCGAGCCCGACGCCGAGCAGCGCCGGGTGCACGCCGCGGTCCTGCGGGCGCACGACCGGGCGCTCGCGCTGGTTGGCCCCGGGGTGATCAGCGACAGACTCAACGACGCCGCGTAC
>JAPOQV010000220.1 GCA_026710565.1 Spirochaetaceae bacterium
CGAGGTCCGCAATCGCGTGACCAGCGCCGTGCACTCGCCGGACGGCATCCACTGGACCCTCTACCCGGAGCGGCCCACCTTTGGCAGCCGTGGCGGCAACCCCGGCGACGTCAACATCCTCTGGTACGACGAGCACTCGCGCGAGTTCGTGGTCAACATCCGCGCCCACATCGGCGGACTGCCGGGCTCGGCGAACCTGCGCCATCCCTATCGCGCGCACGGCTTTCTGTTTCCGCATCGGCCGCACGATCCCCTGTCCCAGAACAAGCGGCGCGTGTGGCAGAGCCGCAGCCACGACTTCATCCACTGGAGCGAGCCGCTGCTGATAGCGGTGCCGAACGAGGACGAGGACGGTCTGGACGAGGGGTACTACGGCCTGTCGCAGTTCCGCATCGGCCACCAGCACCTGGGCACGGTGGGACTGTTCCGCAGGGTGGACAACACGATGGAGGTGCAGCTCCTGCAGAGCCGCGACGGCCTGCGCTGGCGCCCGGCCGCCAAGCGGCAGCCATTCCTGGCGCCGCGCGGCCCCGGCCATTGGGACGCCTGGATGACGTCGCTGTTCAGCCAGCCGATCGACGTGGGCGACGAGCACTGGTTCTACCAGGGCGGCTTCAACTACCACCACGACTGGTTCCTGGCCGGACCGAACGAGGAGCTGGACCACGACGAGGCGCGCAATCCCGCCGGCACCTCCGGCGGGCTGGGCCTGGTGACACTGCGCCGCCACGGTTTCGCCTCGCTGTCGGCCAACGCGGTCCGCGAGGGGATCGTCGCCACGCAGCCGGTGCAGAGCCCCGGCCGCCGGCTGGCGATCAACGCCCGCTGCCGCCCCGGGGGCTCGATCCGGGTGGAGGTGGCCGACCGCCGCGACGAGGTGATCGAACCGTGCAGCCGCGATGCCTGCGACCCGATCACGGGCGACTCCGTGCACCACGTGGTGACCTGGGGTGGAGACCCGCGGGTGCCCATGGCCCAAGGGGACGGCGGCTGGCGGGCGCTGCGCTTCTTCCTGCGCGACGCCGACCTCTACTCCTTCACCTATCTGGCCGAGGAGTGACGCCCGCACGGCAGACCCCGCCTGCCGTGCGCTGGACAGCTCCCCGGGGCGGGCGCTGGCGGGACGGAAGATGCTGGGACGCCGGCCGCCCGCCGCTCCCGGACGACCGGGCGTGCTTCGACCGCCCGGTGGCCGGAGTCGTGAGCGTCGACGCGCGCGTAGCGGTAGCCCGCGTCGAAGTGGATCTGGGCAACCCGAGCGCAGCGGTGGCGCTGGGCGGCCCCGGCACGCTGGTCCTGACCGGCGCGGACCGTTTCCAGGGCAAGCCGGTCGCCCTGCAGGTCGCGGACGGCACCCTGCACCTGGCGGCTCCGCTGCGGGTCGAGGTCGCCGCTCCGCGCTTCGGCGCGCACCCCGGCGGCACGCTGATCGTCGCCACCCCACACGTCCGTGCGGTCGCCTGTGACCTGAAGCTGATGGTGTCGCAGACCGGCACGCTGGCGCTGCGCACCGACCGCTGGGAGCCGGGTTTCGACCTGGACGTGGCCACCAGCCGAACGCTCGGCCTTGGCCCGCACGTCATCGACTTCGGCGGCGAACGCGGTTCCGAGCCGCGGCTGCTCGCGTTCCGGAGCTTCAAGGAGCACGACGGCGACGATCTCCTGATCCGGGGCTTCCGTCCCGGCGATCAGCTCCGTTTCGAGGAAGACCCTCACCAGTCGACCGACCCGGGCAAGGAGCTGCGCCTGCACGCCGTGCGGTTCGCCGGTGCCGCCCACAACGGAGCGGCCCGCGTGGAGCGGAGCGGCGGCTTCTTCTCCCTGCTGCCCGAGGATCGCAAATACGCGGTGCCGGCCTCGGCTTCGACCGAGCGGCCGGCCAGGCGGCCCGTGACGGCCGTGCAGGCGGCCTCGCCGGAACCGATCGCGCAGACGGACCGGTCCGGCGATGCGGTGTCGCTTCCCGGCGGAAGGCTGCTGGCTGCGATCGCCGCCGACCGGCCGCCGCTGTCGATCTCGGTGAGCGATGGACGCCGCTGGTCCCGGCCCGAGGCTCTGCCTCTGCCGCGCGGCGCCATCGGCGCCGCTGCACCGAGCCTGCTGCGCCTGCCCTCCGGGGCGATCCTCCTGGTCTATCAGGCGCTGCTGCCCGCGGACGCTGCCACTGTGGCGGTGGCGGCATGTCCCGATCCGGCGCGCGCCGGCATCGCCGCCGGCTGGTCTCCGCCGCGGATGGTCTCGGGCCTGAGTCCCACCCTGCGGCTCGCCAACGGTCGGTTGGCGCAGGCGCGGGACGCCCTGCTGCTGCCGTTCACCCTCGGCTCGGAGGCGGGGTTGCTGACCTCGGCCGACGAGGGAGCCACCTGGCAGCGGCTCGGACCGCTGCTGCCAGGCCCGGGCGCAGGTCTCCGCTTCCCCGCGGTGGCAGAGGTCGGCCACGGCAAGCTGCTCCTGTTGGCCGCCACCTCCACCCATCGCATCTACCGCAGCGAATCGGCCGATGACGGCTCGACGTGGTCCACGCCGACGGAAGTCACCACCCTGGTCGCTCCGGAGGCGCCCTTCGCTCTGACCGCGCTTTCCGGCGCCGGCCTGCTGGTTGCCTGGAATCATCACAGCCGCCGCGCGGACGGCCGCGACCGCGCAAGACTGTCGGTCGCCACCTCCCAGGACGGACTGCGCTGGGACCGGCCCCGCCTGCTCACGCCTGACCCTGCGCAGCTCGCCACCTGCCCGACGCTTGCCCCGATCGACAACGAGCCCGGAGGCTTCGTGGCCACCTACGTCCAGGTCGCCGATCCCGAGAGCGGACAGGGGGTGCTCCACTCTGCCGAGCTCACCATCCCCTGAACGGAGAGTCTCGAAGTAGCCGCCGCCGTTCATTGTCTCGCCGACGGCAGGAGAGCGCTCCACCTCGATCACCAGCGCCACGAAATAGCTGCCGATCACCACCACCGCGGCCGGCTCCCGCGCCGGCGTGGGCTTCGCGCCGCTGGCCATGTGTCCCTGACGTACCTGAGTGCCGCCTGCAGCGACGGACAGCGGCCGGCTGACCGGTTAGCATGAGCGCATGGACTGCGATGCCGCGATAGCGAAGATCCTCAAGGCCGAGGGCGTGGAGTGGATGGCCGCCTTTCCGATGCAGAACCTCATCGAGGCAGCCGCCAGGGAAGGCATCCGGCCGATCATCACGCGCCAGGAGCGGGCCGGCGTGAACATGGCCGACGGCTACAGCCGCGTCATGAACGGCCGCCGGATCGGCGTGTTCACCATGCAGCGCGGCCCCGGCGCCGAGAACGCCTTCGGCGGCGTCGCGCAGGGCTTCGCGGACAACGTTCCGCTGCTGGTGCTTCCCGGCGGCGCCGAGCGGAACCGGATGCGCGCCCACCCCGGCTTCGACGCGGTCGACAACTACGGCGGCATCACCAAGTGGTGCGGCTACCTGGCCGATCCGGCCCAGGTCCCCGGCTGCTTCCGCACGGCGTTCACCCGCCTCAAGCACGGCCGGCCGGCGCCGGTGCTGGTCGAAATCCCCTCCGACCTGGGTACCGCCGAGTATGGCGAAGACCTCGACTACCGGCCGGTCAAGGTGAACCGCTCCACCGCCGATCCGGACGACGTACGCGACTTGGTGACGGCCCTTCTGAAGGCGCAGGCGCCGGTCCTGTACGTCGGCCAGGGCGTCCATTACGCGGAGGCGTACCGGGAGCTGATCGAGTTCGCGGAGCTGACCCGCATCCCGGTGCTGACCACGCTGGCCGGCAAGAGCGCCTTTCCGGAGAGCCATCCGCTCTCCCTGGGCACCGGCGCCAACTCCGCCACGCTCATGGCCCACCGCTTCCTGGAGCAGGCCGACTTCGTGCTGGGGGTCGGCGCCGGGTTCACCACCACGACGTTCAACGCGCCGCTTCCGGCGGGCGTGCCCCTCGCCCAGGTCACCAACGCCATCGAGGACCTCAACAAGGAGCACGCGATCGACTACGGCGCGATCGGCGACGCCCGGCTGGTGCTCCGGCAGTTGATCGAGGAAGTGCGCCGCCAGGCGGGGCCGGACGGTCTCACCGGGCGCGACGGCGTCGCCGCAGACGTGGCAGCGGTCCGAGCGGAGTTCATGCAGGAATGGACGCCGCACCTGCACTCCGACGAGGTGCCGATCAGCCCCTACCGCGTGCTCACCGAGCTCACCCGCGCGATCGATCCGCGCAACGCCATCGTCACCCACGACTCCGGCTACCCGCGCGAGCAGTTCGTGCCGTTCTGGCCGGCCGACACGCCCCACTCCTACATCGGCTGGGGGAAGTCCACGCAGCTCGGCTACGGGCTCGGCCTGGCCTTGGGCGCCAAGCTGGCCGCGCCCGAGCGGCAGGTGGTCAACGTCATGGGCGACGCGGCCTTCGGGATGGCCGGGCTGGACATCGAGACGGCGGCGCGCGCCGGCATCGGCATCATGACCGTGGTGCTCAACAACGGCGTCATGACCCACTACGACTCCTACATGCCCTACTCCAGCAAGCACTACGGCACCAACGCCCTGGGCGGCGACTACGCCAAGATCGCCGAGGGGCTGGGCGCCCACGCGGAGGTGGTCACGACCCCGGACCAGCTCGGCCCGGCGATCCGGCGGGCAGCCGAGGTCAACCGGACCGGCCGCCCCGCGCTGATCGAGGCCAAGACCAAGGTGGAGGAGACGGTCGCGCGCTACTACCGCCGGTAGGAGGGCACGGAACTGAGCACCGCATACCCACAGATACCGTATGGATGGGCCGACTTCGAGTCGATGCGCCGCGAGCGCACTCTGTACGTCGACAAGACGCGCTTCCTGCACGATCTGGAGCAGGAGCGCTACGCCTTCCTGTTCCGCCCGCGCCGCTTCGGCAAGTCGTGCTGGGTGTCGTTGCTGGAGAGCTACTACGACCGCACCCGCGCCGAGCGCTTCGAGGCGATCTTCGGCGGCACCGACATCGCCCGGCACCCGACACCCAACCGCCACCGCTACGTGATCCTGCGCTTCGACTTCTCCGCGTTCGACGATACCCTGGAAACGCTCCCCGAACGGTTCGAGACCTACTGCCTCACCAAGCTCCGCTCCACGCTGGAACGGAATCGGAACCTGTTTCCGGACGCGGCGATCGAGCGCATCCTGGCCCCTGACGCCATCGACGGGAGGCTGAACGAGCTGTTCGAATACGTCGGCGACCACGGCATCCCGCTGTACGTGCTGATCGACGAGTACGACAACTTCGCCAACACCATCCTGGCCTACCGCGGCGCGGAAGCGTACGAGTCGTTCACCCACGGCGGCGGCTTCTACCGCAGCTTCTTCTCCACCCTCAAGGCCGGCGCCGGGCACGGTGGCGGCATCGAGCGGCTGTTCATCACCGGCGTGTCACCGATCACCATGGACGACGTCACCAGCGGCTTCAACATCGGCACCAACATCACCCTGCGCCGCCCCTTCAACGACCTGCTCGGCTTCACCGCGGCGGAGGTTCGCGCCGTGCTGCAGACCTACCGCGACCACGGCGTGCTCGACCAGGACGTGGACGAAGCGCTGTCCGTGATGAGCGAGTGGTATGACGGCTACCGCTTTGCCAAGCGGGCGCAGCAGGACGTGTACAACACCGACATGGTGCTCTACTACGTGAAGTGGTCGATCGCGGAAGGAGGGCCGCCGGACGAGCTGATCGACGCCAACGTACGCATCGACTACGGCAAGCTGCGCCATCTGCTGACCGTCAACCGCCGGCTCAACGGCAATTTCGACCTGCTGCGCCACCTGCTCGGTGCGGGATGGGTAGACAGCGAGCTGCGCAGCGGGTTTCCGCTGGAGGAGCTGACGCAGCGGGCGAACTTCGTGTCGCTGCTGCACTACTTCGGGCTGCTGAGCATCCGCGAGCTGCGCGACGACGTGCCGCGGCTGGCGATCCCCAACCAGACGGTGCGGCGGCTGATGTACGGCTACCTGCGCGACGGCTACCGCGACGTGGGCGTGTTCTCGGTGGATCTGTTCACCTTCGAACGGCTGGGGCACGAGATGGCGTACCGGGGCGCCTGGAGGCCGGTGCTGGAGTTCCTGAGCGCCGCGATCGCCGGCCAGAGCTCGATCCGCGACTACATCGACGGTGAGAAGGTGATCCAGGGGTTCCTGGCCGCCTACCTGAGCGCGACCGAGCACTTCGTGTTCCACACCGAGCGGGAGCTGGGCGGCGGCTACGCGGACCTCTGCCTGGAGCCGCACCTGCAGCGCTACACCGGCATGCGCCACGGCTACGTGATCGAGTTGAAGTACCTGAAACGCGGTGAGGCCGCGAGCGAGACGCGCGTGGCGGGGGCGGCACAGCAGGCGGAGGCGCAGGTGCAGCGCTACGTGGCCGACGAGCGGCTGGCACGGCAGTATCCGACAGTGCTCTTCACCGGTCTGGCGGTGGTGTTCCACGGCTGGGAGCTCGTGCACGCCGCCGCGGTGGCCCCGCCGCGCCACAAGGAACCGCGTGCCGGGACGTGAGTCGGTTCGGAACGCGGAGAACTGTCCGTATCCGGTGAATCCCGACGCTACCTCAGCCCCATCGCGCTCAGGTTGCGGTAGCTGGTCGCAAGGCACGAGAACGGGTCCTGTCCGTAGCAGTCGTCCTGTTCCACCAACGCCCATTCGATCCCGGCGGCCCGGCACGCGGCCACGATCTTCGGCCAATTGAGATTGCCTTCGCCCACCTCGGCGAAGCGCTGCGTGCGGTCGGGCAGTACCGCCATGTCCTTGAAGTGGATGACGCTCTGCCGGCCGCTCAGGTCCTCGATCCACTGCACGGGGTCGCCGCCGCCCGCCACCAGCCAGTAGACGTCCAGCTCCGCCTTCAGCGCCTCCGCCGGCACGCCGTCGTACAGCTCGGCCAGCCACGTGCGGCCACCCGCGCGCACCAGCTCGTGACTGTGGTTGTGGTAGGAGAAGTCGATGCCGGACGCGCCCAGGCGCTCGGCGACCGGGCCCAGCTCAGCGGCGAAGCGCTCGATCCCGCCGGCTTCGCGGTATTCCTCCGGCAGCCCGCCGATGGCGGCGGGCCGGGACCCCCCACCCCGGGGGGCGTCGGTCACGCGGGCGGGAGCCGGGCGGAACTCG
>JAPOQV010000221.1 GCA_026710565.1 Spirochaetaceae bacterium
GCCGGCGGCCGTCGGCGCTCCGCATCCGCCAGATCGGCGAGATCCGCATATCCAGCGTGCGGCGATATCGAGCTCAGGCGGAGGCGCGGACATGAGTTCCGACTGGACCAGGCCGTTCGAGCCGGACGGGCACACGGTGGCGCTCTATCACTTCGACGAAGGTTCGGGGAACGAGGCGCACGACGCCTGCGGCGATCCCGAGCTGACGCTGCGGTCCTCCGGGCGGGCGCTGTGGGGCAGCCGTCCGGGCTTCGGGTCCACGGCGCGGTTCGAGCGCAGCGACGGCCAACTCCGGGTGGGTCCCGCGAACAACGACAAGCTGAGGCTGCAGACCTGCACGGAGGCATGGACGATCGAAGCGTGGGTCCGATACACCGGCCCCGGCGGCAAGGACAGGGGCCAGTGGAGCAAGAGGGACGGCAGCGACTCCAAGGAGGGTGGGTACACGTACGCGTTCATCTGCGGCACGGACGAGGAAGGCTTCAGCCTTCCCCGCGGGATGCGTGGCGGGTGGAGTTTCTGGCTCCGCAACGGTGTCACCCCAGGCACCCGCGAGGACGGACTCATTCCGGGAGTGCGTTACATGGGCTGGGTGGGCAGGGATCCGAACCACGACACCAGCAGTGCCCTCGGACCTACGACCTCGTTCGGCTGGCTGGATGAGGACCGGGGACGGTTCGGCGACACCGGCTGGCACCACGTGGCGTGGCAGTTCCGCTACCGCGATCAGATGAACTGGCTGCTGGTGGACGGCAAGCTCATCCGACAGGTGCAGCTCCCGGCGCCCGATCAGGTCTCACACCGCATCATCGTCAGCGATGCCGAGCGGTGCGACATTCCCTTCTGCGTGGGCGGCGTTCACCATTCGCGGGATCCGGTCGTCACCTCGGGCCCGGAAATGGGCAACATGGACGGCGAGATCGACGAGCTCCGCATCTCGAAGGTCATGCGCTATCCCGTGACGGAGCGGCTGACCATCATCCGCCAGCAACTGCCCGATGCGGCGTTGAGTATCCCCTACGAGGTTCGGCTGGGCGCGGAGGCGGCTGCGGGCCGGGTCTCCTGGGCCATGACGGAGGGTGGTCTGCCGGCGGGTCTGGCGTTCGACGCCGGCGCCGCTGTGATTCGAGGGACGCCCGAGGAAGCGGCGGAGTCCCGTCAGGTGACCATCGGAGCGCGGGACGAAGACGGAGCGACCGACGACCATGCGTTCACGCTCACGGTGCGGCGCGGCCGGCTGGTCACCGAATCGCTGCCACCCGCCTACGCCGGTTCGGCCTATCAGGCCGCGCTGAACACCGAGCACATGGCCGAACCGCTGGCGTGGGACGTGGTGTCGGGCGCACTGCCCACGGGCGTGAGCCTCGACGGCAAGGCCGGATGCTTGTCGGGAACTCCGGTCGAGGCGGGGCGCTGCCGGCTCACGGTCCGGGTGACGGACGCCAACGGATTGAGCGATCGGCGCGAGCTGCTCCTCAGGGTGCTTCCGGAGAACCTCCGGGTGATGGGCGCCGACGAGCATGCGGTGGTGCTCTATGACTGGCAGGGTCCCGACGGCCGGCTGTTCCAGGATCGGGTCCGCGGAGACCGGACGATGACGCTGACGTATACGAACATCGGCGGCGACCGCAGGTTGCGCTGGCCGGGCCGCGAAGGGAGGTTTCCGCAGGAGACCGGACACGGCGAGCACGGGTACGCCAACATCGGCGCGGAGTGGGGTTCCTATCCGAAGGCCAGAGCCGCGTACGAGTCGGTTCCGGAGCTGGACCTGAAGACGTGCCCCCGGGAGTGGACGGTGGAAGCGTGGGTGCGCCGCGGTGGCCCCTGGCAGGGGTTCGGCGACGTTCCCCTGAAGCGGTTCGACTACGGCCACATCTGCGGGACCTACGACAGCCGGGAGCACGGCGTCTGGGAGCTGTACCTGTCCGACCTCAACTCGCCCGATGCCGGCATGGCGCCGGGGGTCCACTTTCAGAGCCGCGACCACTGCTGGAAGAACCTGCATCCGTGGATGCGCCCCCGCGGCATCGTGGCCGACCGGGATGAAGTCGGCATCAGCGACACGGAGTGGCACCACGTGGCATGGCAGTACGGCTACGCCGAGGATGAGCACGAGCTGTTCCTGGACGGCACGCCGATCTGGCGGATGCGGAGCGCCGACGGCCGCCGGCTGGTCAACGACCGCGAGCACGACTGCCAGTTCAGCGTGTTCACCCGCCTGACGGGCTACGCCAAGTACGGGGGCGGGTTCAATTACCTGGGCTGGGGCAACTTCTTCGGCCAGATCGGAGAGATCCGCATCTCGGGCGTGCGTCGGTACTGAGCAGACGTCCTTACCGGGACAGCAGGGCCGCGACGGCAGGGTCCCCACGTCGCACGGCGCTCTCGTATGCGGTCTCCTTCCGGGAGTCGCGGGCATCGAGGTCGGCGCCGGCCTCCAGGAGTGCGTCCACCACCGGTTCGAGATCGTCGATGTCGTCGCGGAGGTGATGGAGGGGCGAGCCTCCGCCCGGCGTGACGCTGGTCGCAAAGTCCGGATGCTCCGACAGGTAGCGGCGTAGCGCCGCGACCCTGCCGAAGGAGACCAGGTCGAGGCCGTCCGTGCAGTGGTCGAGCAGGTAGTCCCGCATGGCGGCATGGCCGGCATGGTTGGCCCACCCCGCCGGCGTCGACCCGTGGTTGGCGTCGCGCAGCGGACGCGCTCCGTGGGCTACCAGCACCTCGGCCACCTCCCGCCGATCGTTCCATCCGGCGTGGTGCAATGCGGTCGTGCCGTCCTGCGCCGTGGCGTTCGGATCCACGCCCAGGCGCAGCAGGCACCGTACGGCGGCCACGTTGCCCAGTGAGGCGGCCCTGTGCAGCGGCTCGTGGTCGCTCAGGCTCTGTGGCGCCGCCGCAAGCGCGGCGCGCGCGGCAGCCTCGTCGCCGCTCATGCAGGCCGCCCGAAAGCGGTCTTCCGGGCTCAGCTCCGCCGGTGCTGCCCCGGCGCGCTGCAGCATCGCGGCGACCTCGCCGAAGCCGTGCAACAGCGCGTTCTCGTAGTGGGTGCGCCCGTCGTAGTAGCTGCGGCCGCGCGGATCGGCGCCGTGCCGGAGCAACAGCTCGACCC
The DNA here is from genome assembly GCA_026710565.1 of Spirochaetaceae bacterium. The sequence goes on from JAPOQV010000221.1 coordinate 3,110, forward strand.
GGTCGGCGAAGCCCCTGGGCGCCGCGTGACCGAGCAGGAAGTCGAGCGTTCCGACCCTGTTCCTTGTCTTCCAGTTGATCCTGTCACGGGCGGTGAGCCCGCGGTCCAGGAGCAGGTGCAGCCAGCGGTTGTCAGGCCGGAACATCGTGTTGTAGAGCCCCTGGGCGTCGTTGGGATCCGCCCCCGCGTCGAGCAGCAACTCGGCCAGCGCCTTGGCATGTGGATGCGGCGGCTGGCTGACGACGCCGCCCTCGCCTTCGCCCATCGCGCCGGTGAGGGCCGTGAACCGGTACGTTCGCCCCCACATGAAGTGGGCGTTGGGGTCGGCGCCGTGCTCAAGCAGCAGTCGGGCGCTGCCGATGGCGTCCGCTTCGGGAAGCTGCTCGGTCACGCGCGAGTAGCAGAGGTAGAGCAGCGGCGGCCACCTGCGCGGCCCCCCGGTCGCGGATGCACGGCGTGCGTCCTCGCCCAGGAGCCGTCGCAGTGCCGCCACGCTGGCCGTGGCGGCGGCGGTATACGCGTCGGCCGCCGCCAGCGACGGCCGTTCGGCCAGCATCCGCCTGGCTCGATCGATTCTGGCCTTCGAATCGTCGCCATAGGTCAGGCAGGCCAGATCCAGGAACCGTGCCGCCTCGCCCTGCTCGGAATTCATGGTGCGTTGCTCGATATATTACGCCGATTTCGCGACGTTGACGTCGGAAGGCCGGAGCATCATGATGCTTGAATGAGAACCACCCTGACGCTCGACCCTGATGTTGCCCGGTTGCTCACGGAAGAGGTGCACCGGCAGCGAAAGCCGTTCAAGCAGGTCGTCAACGAAGCGATTCGCAAGGGTTTGGCGCCTTCGACCGCGGCGGCAAGTCAGGGGGTGTTCCGCGTCCGACCTCACAGAACGTCTCTGCGGCCCGGCATCGACATCGCATTGTTCAACAAGCTGGTCGACGAGCTGGAGGGTGATGCCGTGATCGAGAAGCTGCGGCCAGAGCGGACTTCAGTCGCTTCGCGGGTGTCCGCTGGGTGAATCCGCTCACTGCAGGTGCGCATACATAGTCGGACATTCAGTCAGATAGCGACCTCATGGTGCTTCCCTCGACGTGTTCCGCGGCTCCGACAACTCGCGGAGTGTGTAAGTGATCTCGCACTTGCCCTTCTCGCCACGCGCCACCGCCATCATGAGCGGATAGAGCGTCCCTTCCGGGTCGGTGATTCGAATGCCGTTGAGATCGAGAACCACGAGCGCGGAGGCCAACGCGACGCGCTTGCCATCTTACGAACGAGCGCCAATCACGTTCGACTACGGCAGGCGTTCTCCACCCAGGCGGGCGAGCGTCTCCCCTGAAAGCTCCAGGCCGTGCCCGAAGGGGAGGCCAGGACGGTGTGGGTCGACAGCCGTCCCGCAGCGGAAGTCATGGGCCGAATCCGGCGCCCCAGACACGCTGTGGCGACAAAGGTCGCGGTCGGCCAGCGCAACTGAGGCGATGGACCTGGAGGAGTCGTTCACGTCGAACTCGCCTCCTTATTGGCGGAGTCCTATTGTGCCGGATGGTCCACGTTGGACATCCCGACGTAGTCGACCAAGGGGAGCGGTTCAAATCCGCCACCGTCGCGCAGGTGTGCCTTGCGGGCGGCCTCGACGAAGCGAGCCGATGCGCGCACCACCAACGACGCCGGGCGGGTTCGAGTGCCAACCGTCACGTCCATGACCTCGACAGAATCGCCGGCCGGTGCCTCGGCTTGGAGGTTTGCTGCTCGGTAGCCAATTCTGTCGATCCGTACGATGGCGCGATCAAAGCGTTTTCGGGCGGCGTTATCAGCGTACGGGTCACTTGGATCCCAATAGTCGCCAGCCAAGCGCAGCACGTCACGCCATCTAATTGACACGAGCCGCCCAGGTCCCGCGGGTCGGCCGTTAACGGGCCGTAAGTCGGGGGCGACGCCTGGACGGCCATCGATTCGTGCAGCCAAACGGTACTCCAAGCCAGTAATGATCCGTCCTGCCATGCTCCCCTCTCCGGCAGTAGGGCGCAATCGGCCAGCCGTACTGCCCTCGGCGGTCAGGGTCCATTTCCCGTCGATTGGCCGCGCCCACCTAGGCGGGCCAATCTCGACAGACCAGCCACCGACGTGATCGCGGGTAGGGCTCACGTGCGCCAAGTCCAGCCAGCGAGATGACCCGTCCGGAGGCCAGATAACCAGTGCTCTGAGGTGGGCGCTTGCTCGGCGGAAACGTTCGATGTCGGACTCCTGGGGGCGTCGAAAGTCGCCGGTGCGGGTGCGTGCGAGTAGCGCCGCCCCTTCTCTATCCGTCAATATCAAGGGGCGATCGACAGCATGGGCGTAGGCCAAGAGGGTCAGTACATCGCCGGTTAGTGCATGTGTCGTATCATCTATCAAGCCGTAGCGCGGATCCAGGACGGCCAAAGCCGCCAAGCGCAGGTCATACGGAATCGGAGGCACGCCCAAGGGTCTTAGTGTCTGATGTAGATCGTTAGGGCGGAACTGGCGGCGTGGTGCTGGGCGGTTCCAAGCATCAAGAATCTCGCCGGGATCCGGAATTCGCGCAAGCATCGGTACGTCGTCCACGGTAACTGCCGATACCCAGGGTGTCCGCAGCGAAGTCGAGACGAGGGCCGGCCGACGCGCCATCGGGCTGCTGGTCGCGGTCGCGGTCACAGTGACCACGGCGGGGCGCATCGGGGCCAGCCGTTGCCACGCCGCAATCAGTGGCGCCAGCGGATGTTGCAGAGCCGGTTCTTGCTTCCGTGCTTCCAACCAAAGCGTTTGTATCCGCTCGATCATGCGGCCGAACGTGTCGTGTCCATCCGCCGCCGAGAAGCCGGAGGCAGCCGGATCGTTCAAAGTGCGCCGCCACAAGTCGTTCGTGATAGGTGCCTCGCCGATCACCATCCAAGCGAACATCAGCGCGAGCGGCCCAGCGTAAGGGCCAGCTTCCCGCGCCCAGTGGTCCGAAGGCAGTTTCTCGATCACGGCTGTCATGAACTCTTGGCTGCTCGTGGTCTTTGCCATGGCCTCCATCAAATTGGGCAACGCGGCAGTAGACGGCAGCGCGTCGACGACGGCATCAAGCAGGTCGGCAGCACCGGATCGCCCATCGGCCGGACACTCCGGCAACCACTTGGCAAGCGCCGATGGAGTGGGGATGAGGTGCTCGGGGCATGCCTCAGATCGGTCGCGGAGCCACTCAACGCGAGCCTCAGCCGCACACACGCTTACGGCGGTTCGGGCAGCATCGCGCTCCGCCATCACGTGCGCGCGCAGGGCGTCAAGGTCGCTCATTTGATGAGACTCGTTACGGGGTCATGTGGCGGTAGCCAGACGACCAATCGGGAAGACGGCACGGAGTGATGCGCATTCAGCTCTTGCTGTGGGCCTGACGTCCTCCGTCCTTCCTCGACAGTAAACATGTGTATACCATATATCATAGGGGGGAAGACAGGTCAACATTCCGCGATCAGGCCCGATCCGACCAACTCTCGCAAGGTTACCGTGGGTTAGGGCGTCGTTTGCAACACTGGAGTAGGTCGTGGGAATAGGGCTACGGCTGCACAGGTGAGTCATACGTGAAGGCTGTACCGTCTGATCCGGCACGTGGACCTGCGGGTTCCCGGTGGTGAGCTGGTCTACCTGATCGGCGCCAACGGCGCCGGCGAGTCGACCTGCGCGAAGGCCATCCTGGGGCTGATCGACATCGAGGAGGGGACGATCGAGCGCGCCCCGGGGCTCGCTGGTCGGCTACGTCCCGCAGCGCCTGGCGGTGAGCCACACGCTGCCCCGGACGCTGCGCCGCCTGATGAAGCTCACCGGTCGCTTCCCGGCGCGCGACATCGACGCCGCCCTGACCGCGGTGGGCCTGGAGCGGCTGGGCGGCCCGCCCGGCACCCCCCTGTCGGGCC
>JAPOQV010000222.1 GCA_026710565.1 Spirochaetaceae bacterium
CGTGCCGCGCACGCCCGCGGCGCCCGCCAGCAGGTTGATGCGGGTCTCCAGCGGCTCCCCATCGGCCGGCTCCAGCCGCAGTCCACCGAGGCCGTAGCCGGCGGCCAGCCACAGCGACAGCCGCTCCGGCACCACCTCGAAGCCGACGTAGGGCCAGGCGCCGGTCAGCGAGCTGGTCACCGTGCCTCCGCTGGTCATCGGCTGCCCGTAGCTGCCCCTGCCCGAGCTGTGCGACAGCGCCAGCCCGGCCATCCAGGGACCGGTCGCGTAATCCGCGCCCAGCGTCCCGGTGGCGACCTCGCCGTCGACCGCGAGATCTCCGTCCCGGCCGGCAAGGTGCCCGTAGGCGCCCTGCCCCCAGACGGTCAACGCGGCACCGCCGTCCTCGCTCGCCGCCGTCGCCACCTGGAACTCGCTGCCCGCAAGCAGCTCCTGCCGGCTCATGGTCCGCGCCTGCGGGTCCCGGGTGCCGTCGTCGATCCAGGCCGCCAGCGCGGCGATCCCCTGCTCGTCGGCAACGCGATCCGCGCCCGCGGCCGTCAGCTCATTGCCCGCGACCGCAGCTCGGGTCGCCGGGGGCCGCGCGCTGCGCAGCCGCTGATCGACCACGCCCAGCGTGTGCTCCCACGCCGTGCGTCCGAAGCGGCTCAGCCACGCCCTCGGCATCGGGTCGCTGTTGGCGATCGTGCCGGTCGCCTCCGCGTCCGCCAGCCCCGCGCCGGCGGCGTCGCTCAGGTGCAGCGCGAACGTCTCTTCGCCCTCGTCATGCGCGTCGTCGAGCACCGTCACCTCGACGGTGTGCTCCGTCTCTCCGGCCACGAAGGTGAGCGTCCCGGAGGATGCCACGTAGTCCTGGCCCGCCGTGGCGGTTCCGTCGGCCGTGGCCCAATCCACGGTCACCGGCTCGCCGGCGGCGGCGCTGAGGGTTACCTGGAAGGAGATGGTCTCGTCCACGCCTTCGGTCGCGCGCGCGTCCTGCACCGCGATCGTCAGCGGCGCCTCGCCGGCTTGTGCCTCGGATGCAATGGTGTCCTCGTCATCCGGGCAGGGCGTGGCTTCCAGCGTCTCGCTGTCGGCGATGCTCACGCACACCGACGCGACCTCGCCCACCCGGTAGCCGTCTCCCGGCTGCAGCGTGACCGTCAGCGGTCCGTGATCGGCGAGGTCGTGCCACAGATGCACCCGGTACTCCCGATATCCGCCGAGGCCGTGATCGACCGTGAACACTCCCGGCACGACTCCGAACTGCGAGCTGGCCGGCAGTACGGTGCCGCCCGTTCGCCAGCCGTATTCCAGACCGACCACGATCCCACTGGAGTACCCGTGCCACTGGTAGGAGTTGCGCAGCTCCGAAACCACGATGTGGATCAGCGCATGCCGGCCTTCGATGGCGGGATCGTCGGCGGCGAGCGCAAGCGTCACGACCGGCTCACTACCCTCCTGGTGGATCCCGGTGCTTCCGTAGCCGGGCTCCGACCACCGGGAGAACGCGCGAGCCCCGCCGTCGCCGTGGACCCACCGGACTCGCGCCTCGTACCCGGTGTCCTGCTCCAGGAACAGGATCGGGACGTGCGTTGCAGAGCCGGCGGACAGCGGCTCCCCCCAGGACTCCGTGCCGCGCACCCGGAATTGCACCTCGTAGCCACTCGGTGATGCGTCCTCGGGAGGCTGCCAGCTCACGATCAGGTTGCCCGCAGTGGCAGGCACCGCGGCCACCACCGGTGCGGAGGGCTCGTCCATGGACTGCGCCGCGACCAGAAGCTGCGCCTCGATGGTGTCCGCGCCGCCGGAGAACACCGCGTTCACGGGGTTGCTCAGGGTGACGGCGAAGGTGCGTTCGGGATCGCCGATCGCATCGGCGCCCACCGGCGCGGTGACCGTGGCGGCCGTCTCCCCGGCCGCGATGATGATGGTGCCGGCAGCCACGCAGCCGTCGCCCGGCACCGCGGCGCTGTCGCTGATGCACCAGTCCACGGTGACGTCGAGCCCGCTCGGCCCGTTCAGGCTCACCGTGAAGCCGACGCTGCCCGGCTCGCCGCCGGCGTCGACGTCGATGATGCTCACGAACGGATCCAAATCGTCGTCCCTGATCGTCACGGTCGCCCGGATGGAGCTTTGCCCGGGCGGCGTGATGCCGGGAATCGACTCGTAGAGCTCGTAGGTACCGCCGACGTTGACGTCCGCGAAGGAGTCGGGCTGCAACTCCAGGGTCACGGTTCCGTCCTCGCGCCGCATGGCGTCATCGACGGTGGGAATCTCGACGGCGTACTCGTGCACGGTCAGATTGAAGGCATCCCGTTCCCTGTAGCCGGTATACTCGTCGGCTACAGAGGATCCGTCGCGGGTCACGTCATACCCGATCCGTGTCTTGACCGCCGGATCGCCCGGCTGGGCGTTATCGAACAGGCCCGGATGATCCCAGTGGCGGGTGATCACGAAGCGGACCGTCTCGCCCTCGCTCACCTGGTCCCGTGCCGCGGCGACGGTGACCGTCGGGTTCGCGTTGCGCACGTTCAGGCGCAGCGCGTTCGGCGTGCCGACGGTGTAGCGCGGGCAGAAGCTGAAGTCGCGTTCGGAGCAGGCGAAGTAGTGGAACAGGCCGCCATCGTCATGCTGCACCCGGCCGTCGACCCAGCGGCTTTCGATGTCGCTGCTGGACAGCAGGACAGCGCGAATCTCGCCGCCCGCGGGTCCGGAATAGGACTGATCCTCCCCGACGAGAAAGTCGTGCTCCCGGTCGCATGGCGTGAACACGAAGCCGGATACGTTGTAGGACGGGATCGCGGGATGGTTGAAGTCGTGTGCGTGGTCGACCAGCGGGAGAAAGGAACGATGATGCGAATAGTCGTACCCTCCCGAGCACCGGGTCTCGAAGCGAACCTTGTTGCCTTCCAGGATATCGCCTACCCAGGTGTCTTCTTCGAGCGTCAGTCCGGCCGGCGACACCGCATGGAAGGTCACCTCCGGAATGTCGTCGTCGCGTACGCGGACCGCCGCCGTGCCGGGGTAGCCGATGGTATAGCCGCGGGAGCGGACGATCGTCACGCGGATTTCTCCGTCCCCCTCGTTGCGCCTGTCGGACTCCGTCGGGAGGCGCAGGGTGCGGGTCGTCACTCCCGGCTGGAACGGGACCTCGATGTCCTCCAACCGCTCTGTGAGCGTGCCCATGATCTTCTGGTGCCCGGAGATGCGCATGCGGACCGGTTGGCACGGTCCGGGCGCCCCGCGTCTGGTGATCGTGAAGACGGCATCCTTACCCTCGGTAACCGCATGCTCCTCGGCGGCGACGATGAAGGACGATGACCCGGGCAGGTGGATGGGCGGGGCAGGGCAGTTCGGCGACACGTTCGCCTGCGGGTAAGCGCCCACGCAGGTTATGAGTCCCGCGCTGACGACTACGCTTATCCTGAGCGGCAGCGCCAGCGAAAGCCCGACACTCTGCCGTCGATGATCGTTGGGTCCGTCTTGCATGGTAGCCATGCACAATCCGTACGGGCACTACATGGGTGACTTCCATGGGTCCCTTCGCGGATGGCACGGAACTGCGTGAAAGACCGCGATAGTTCGCCAGCGCAGGGGTCGGGATCAGCCATGGACAGACGCCCGCACTCGCCACTGGCACACACGAACGACCGATCTCCGCATGATAACGCGTTCTCCATTTCGCTATTCGTGACCCCTATGGTAATGGCTACATCCAATGCCACCGCCGGTGTTTCACAGGGGATTACCGGGAATTCACAGGCGTCATTCACGCTCTCGTGCACGCGCTTCCTGATACCGAGTTCGCACTACACGCCTCAATTTGCTGTTCAGGAACGGGCGTTCATATACTCCCGACAGCGATGATTCGGCATGGATTGACGAACGACAGGAGCAAGGCCGTGGAAGATGAAATGAGCCCTTCGACACCGGAACAGACACCGGAACAGAGTGGCTCCGGGACGCTCGCGACGTTCCTGGATGGCACCGACCGGCCGGACGCGATGCAATACGCGTACCGGGAAATGCTGACGCCCCGCATGATCCGGGTGGTGCTGGCCGCGCTCACCGCGGTCGTCGGCGTATTCACCATCATCGGCCCCCTCAGCACCTACGAGACGCTGCCCCCGTTCCGGCGACTGGAGTACTGGTCGCTGTGGTACTTCGTCGCGTGGCCCGTATGCTTTCTGGTAGCCGTGGTGACGCTGTATTGGCTGAGGGACCGAACGCCGCGCACCGCTTCGCTCGGTCTGGCGGGCGCCACGCTGATCGCGGCCGTGCCGGCGACGGGCATCGTGTGCACGATCGAGGACGTGATGCGACCGGAGTGCATGGCCGGTCTGTTGATGATATACATCCGGGTTGTTGCCGTGACGATGCCCTTCACGCTGCTGCTCCACTTCATCGTCCTGCAGCGCGTCAAGCTGAACGGTGCGGCTCCGGCAGAAACGACCGGGCAGGACCGGCATCCGCGCGCGACCGGCAACGGTGAGCTCGTCCACCCCCGCATGGATGACGGCGTCCGGAAACCGGCCGGCGACGCCGGAGCCGAGGCGCCTGCCGCGTCCGGGTCGAGCCATCGGGTGGCGGAGCGCGTCTCGAACCCGATGGCGGGCAGCCCGGCGACACCCCTGACGCGGCCACGATCGGTGTTCGACCGGCTGCCGCGCAAGCTCGGCACCGACCTCATCTACCTCAAGGTCGAGGATCACTACGTCGAGGCGCACACCCCTGCCGGCTCGGGTCTCATCCTGATGAGATTCGCGGATGCGGTCGCCGAGCTCAGTGCCCACGGCCTGCAGGTGCACCGTTCGTACTGGGTCGCCAGGCGCTACATGAAGCGCGTGATGCCGAAGGACGGGCGCACGTTCCTGCGCCTGACCACCGGCCAGGACATTCCGGTGAGCCGCACCTATCTCCACGCCGTACGCGCCGCGCTCGGCGACGCCGCTTCCATGAGGCCTACCTGACGATGACCTGCTCTCCGGCGTCCAGGCCGCGCACGATCTCCGCCTCGCTCGCCGTCACCAGCCCGACCTCGACCGCCCGTTCCTGCTTCTCGCCGCCGTGCAGCACGTACACGTAGTCGGCATCCAGGTAGCTGCGCACCAGGTTGCGCGGGATGACCACCACGTCCTCGCGGCGCTCCTCGGTCAGCGCCACCCGGACGGACTGGCCGATGGAGAGCTCCGGCCGCGGTTCGAGCATCCGGATGCGGATCCGGTCACGCGCCGCGGGTTCCTGCGTCAGGCGCGCCGGCGGCAGCGACGAGGGAGGTTCGATCACACGGCCTCGATGCCGGGTCCGTTCGGCGCCGAAGGTCAGAACTACCACTACGCCGAGCTCGAAGCGATCGGCCTCGGCGCCGCGGTACTCGACGACCAGCTCGGCGGGGTCGGCCAGCCGCACCACCGTCACGAACGGATCGAGGTGATCGCCGGGTGCCGCCGGCAGCCGATGCGCCCAGCAGCCGGCTGAACAGCAGGCCGGCGGGCAGGCCGACGAGCAGCCCCGCCGCCGCCAGCAGCCCCGCCTCGACCAGCGTTCGCTTCGCGAGCTGCCGCGCGTGCGCCCCGCGGCTGGCCAGCGTGGCGAGCTCCGTTCCAGCGGGTGACGGCCGATCCAGCTCGTACGTGGCGCCGAGACGCAGGTCGAGTTGCGCCACGGCGTGCTCGGTCACGATCGCCTCGTATGGCGCCTCGTATGGCGCCTCGGACAGAGCGGCGGAGCCGGCGCGGCCGAACAGGCGGCCGCCGGTGATGCGCACGTGGCCGGCGAGTCCGGTCAGCGCCTCCATCTTGATCAGCCGCCGCGCGTCCGGACGCCCGCGGGGCTCGAAGAACACCGGACCGAGCGTGAGCTGCTCCGTGCGGGCCAGTACCGGCACTCCCAGGTCGCCTGCCAGCCGCTCGATCGCCGCGTCGACCGCCTGGTACCGGGCGAATCCATCGTCTCCGTGGGCTGGATGAAAGAAGTCGAGCTCCGCGTGGATGCGTCCGGGATACGTCGCCCCCGCGTGCTGCAGCCCCTCCAGATCGGCGCGCAGCAGCTTCTGCAGCACCCCGCGCGTGTAGATCGGCACGCTGCTCAGCGCGGCGACGCAGAGCACCGCCGCCAGCAGCAGCAGCGCGCTCAGCGACCGGTTGTGGAGCAGCCGTTTGAGGGCGAGGCGGAACAACCTCTCGGCCTGCCGATCGAATCCCGCGCCCGCAGCGACTCAGATCATCGGGGACGCTAATCGCCCAGCCGGAACGGCGGGTAGCGGTCCGTCGTGAGCAGGAACGCGTAGGCGGTGACGCGGAGCCCCCAGCGCATGAGCCCCTCCAGGAAGCGGAACATCCACGTCGGCAGCGTGCCCGTGATCAGCACCGCGAACCAGCCGAGCACGGCCACCACGACGCTCGCCGCGCCCAGCACGCTGAGGATGATGTAGTGCGGGATGGCGAGGAACCACTTGAACAGCGGCAGCACGCGGTTGAGATCGTTCTTCGCGTCCGGATAATCGATATCCACCGTTACCGCCTGCCGCTCGTCGGTGGACGGATAGTCGTCCCGCAGCAGGAGCAGGTAGGCGTTGATCCGGGTCGTGAAGCGCGCCACTTCCAGGTTCCAGTCGAACCACCAGCGCGGGTACTTCTGGCGAAACAGGATCATCAGTGCCGTGGCCAGGAACAGCCCGACCGCGCCCACCAACGCTTCGGTGCGCCCGAAATCCCAGCCGTGGTCCGCCTGGCCAAACTGGGAGGATCCGGTCACGAGGGCGCCGATGATCAGGATCGGTATGGCGAGAAGGATCCGCACGAATACCGAGAGCCGGTTCCTCGGCCCCTCCGGGCGCTCCACCGAGAGGCGCACCGGATACGCCGGGGCAGTGTTGTCAGCCACTTCGTCACCCTCCTGGGGCGATCGAGGAGAGTCCGGGTGTGCGACACCCCTCAACTCGACCGCAACGCCCGACGTTACCGTACGTTACTGCCCGGCGCCAGCGCTCCGCCCGGCTTTCCGGCCGTCAACCCTTCTTGCGCACCGTGATCGGTAAAGCGCTGACATGGCAGATCCGCTCCTCGCCCTGCGTGGTGATCTCGTCCAGGTACACGGCCAGCAGCGTGTCCGGTCCGATCTTCGCCATGCCGTCCATGCTGCCGCCGCCCCTCTCCGTCCGGTACACGACCTCGTCCGTCCACACCGTGCCGGTACCGTCCGGGCAGAAGATGACACTGCCGTCCGGGCGCCCGCGCAGCACCGCCAGCACCCCTTCGGAAGTGAGCACGGAGTGCGGCCAGATGCCGGTCACCAGCCGGTCGCGTACGTAGATGCGCGACGGCTCGCTCCAGCTTCGCCCGTCGCAGCGCGACCAGGCGCACAGCAGCGGCTCGTCCAGGTGCTCGCGGCCGTGGCGGTCGCGGTAGCCGTGCAGCCCGGTGCGCATGGCCGCGAACAGGTCGCCTGACGGCAGCTCGATGATGGTGGTCTCGTTGGCGCCCTCGCGCCCCATCTCCGGATGGCAGCAGATCGTCGAGCGGTACCGCCAACTGCGCCCGCGGTCCTCCGACACGACGGCGATCACCCGCGTCTTGTAGGCGCCGTCCACGATCGGGAACATCGGGTTGTCCTCGCGCACCTGGTCGCCGTCCATCCAGCCGTACAGGCCCATCAGCAGCGTGCCGTCGTCCAGCTCGACCATGGCGGCGTCCGAGCCGAACTGAATCCCCCGCGGGATCTCGATCGGCGCGTCGAAGGTGCTGACCGTCTGCCAGTCGTCGGTCGAGACGGTGACCTTCATCGTCCCGAAGCCGCCGGACATGCCTTCGAAGTCCCAGCCCGAGGAGCGTGCGCCCGGACCCGTGCACTGGATGATCGTGCCGTCGCGGAGCTGCAGGGCGTTGAACGCCAGCCTCGTGCACGGCTCCCAGGTGGCCCCCCGGTCGTCGGAGCGCCGGTCGTTCATCAGCCAGCGGCCCGATCGGGTCACCAGGAACGACTGGATCTGGTTGACGGGGATGGTGCCGAAGTCCAGCTTTCCGCCGATCGTGATCGAAAGCTCGGGCAGATCCGGTCCGGCGCCGCCGGCCAGCACGATCGGACTCCCCTCCGCGCTCCCCGGGGCCGGCGCCTCACCGGCGTCGCAGCAGACGCGGAAGCCGATCTCCAGGGTGCGGCGGGTGATCGGCATGTGCGGCATGAAGGTGCCGCGCACGTCGACGTAGATGTCGGCGCCGGTGAGCGTGGCCGGGTAGTTCCAGGCTGCGCCCTTCTGCACGCCGCCGGGCCGGCCGATCTGCTCGCAGCACTCGGCCACGTTGCCGTGCTGGTCGTGGAACCCCCACGGGTTCGGCGGATAGAAGCCGACCGGCGTCGGATGGCCGATGCGCGACACCGCGTAGTTCATGAAGCGCGGATCGGGCCGGTCGCCCCACCAGAACAGGGGGTCGGTGCCGGCGCGGCAGGCGTACTCCCACTCGTAGACCTCGGGCAGGCGGTAGGTGCGTCCCTCGGCGGCCGACAGCCACGCGCAGAACGCGACCGCGTCCATGTAGTTGACGCCGGCAACCGGCTGCTCGTCGGCCGTGAAGCCGTCGCGATCCCAGGCCTCGACCCCCTCGCTGACCTGGATCACGCCGGAGAAGCCCTTGCCGGTCTTCACCCGGTCGATGTCGAACAGCTCGCCGCCCGGCGTGCGGTGGCCGGTCTCCTCCACGAAGCGGCGGTAGAGGGCGTTGGTTACCGGCACCTGCGCCAGGTGGAAGTCGCCGGGCAGCTCCACCCGGTGCGGCAGCGGCGGCCGTTCCAGGCCGCCGGACACCTCGACGGATACGGTGTCGGCGTCGGCGAAGGACGGAGTCCAGGCGTCGAACGCGGCAGCGCCGACGCGGATCATCTTCAGTCCGAGCGAGTTGACGAACTGCGGGGCCGGCTGCATGGGTACCTCCTCGACGGGCTGCGCACGTCCAGTGTCGCCTACAGGCTGAACGCCTTCACGCGGGTCAGGGTACAGGTGAACGCGGGGGCGTCTTCGTACTCCAGCGTCAGCTCCGAGCGGACCTGCTCGAAGCGTGCGGAGCCGGACCAGGAGTCGACCTCGAGCGTCAGCCGGTCTCCCTTCCGGTGATACGTCCCGCTGGACACGTTCCCCTCATTGGACACGGTGACCTTGTCGTCCCTGAACGTGAGGCTGATCTCCGCGGTGGCGTCGCCGTCCCGGGCGGCGCAGGACCCCGACCACGTGCCGATCAGCGGGTTGGAGCAGGCGGACAGGCCCAGCGACAGGCCGGCGATCGCCGGCAGCCACCGCGCCATCCACCGCGCCACGACGTGTCAGACTACCATCGGAAGGGAACGTGGTCATAATGCTCGCGATGAGGACTCGTCCGTGACCGGCTGGCGACAGCTCGACTCGCCGTGGTACGCGACCGAGGTCGTGCACTGCGCGCTCTGCGGGCAGACGATCGCCGGCCGCGTCTGGGTGGTCGAGGCGCGCGGCCGGGAGCAGCGGTTCTGCGGCCCCGAATGCGAGCGCACCCACGCCACCTACTGGGTGCCCCGCTACGGGCGACGGACCGGGACCGCGCCCGGAGAACGGACCTAGCCGGAGACGGCGAGCGGCTCGATGGCGTATCGCATGGGCATCGATACCGGCGGCACCTTCACCGACCTGGTCGCCGTCGACCCGGCCGGCGGCGGCCGGCTGCACGTCGCCAAGGTGCCCTCGACGCCGGCGGCGCCGGGCCGGGCGGTGTTCGACGCGCTGGCCGGATCCGGCATCCCGGTCGAGGAGCTGTCGCTGCTGGTGCTGGGCACGACGATCGGCATCAACGCCGTGCTGGAGCGGCGCGGCGCCCGCGTGCTCTACCTGACCACGGACGGCTTCCAGGACGTGCCGTTCATCCAGCGCATCGACAAGAAGGACCCGTACGACCTGCAGTGGCAGAAGCCGGTGCCGTTCGTGGCGCGGCGCGACTGCATCGGTGTGCGCGAGCGGGTGGCGGCCGACGGCGCGGTGCTCACCGAGCTGACCGACGGCGAGCTGGACCGCATCGCGGCGGCGGTCGCGGAGCGGCTTGCCGAGCCTGCCGAATCGCCCGGGCGCGGGGTGGCGCTGGCGGTCAACCTGCTGTTCTCATACGTGAACCCCGCGCACGAGCGGCGCCTGGCCGGGTTCCTCAGCCGTCGCTTTCCCGGCGTGCCGGTAACGGTCGCAGGCGCCATCGCGCCGATGTGGCGCGAGTACGAACGCGGCAACACCGCCATCCTGGACGCCTATCTCAGGCCGCGCATGTCCGGCTGGATCCGGGAGCTGGAGCAGGGTCTGGGCGAACGCCGCTTCGCCGGCGCCCTTACCATCATGAAGTCCAACGGCGGGCAGGTGGCGGCCGCCGCGGCCACGGAGCTGCCGGCGCATACCATGCTGTCCGGCCTGTCCGGCGGCGTGATCGGCGGGCGCTACTTCGGCGAGCAGGCCGGGCGCCGCGACCTGATCACCTTCGACATGGGCGGCACCAGCACCGACGTGGCCCTGGTCGTCGGCGGGCGGGTCTCCTACACGACCGGCTACGAGGTCGAGTTCAGCCTGCCGGTGTCGGCGCCCAGCGGCGACCCGCGTACCGTCGGCGCCGGCGCCC
>JAPOQV010000223.1 GCA_026710565.1 Spirochaetaceae bacterium
CCGCCGCGTGGACCCGGTCGGCGCCGATGCACAACCGGCGCGCTTCAATTATGCCGAGGACGTGTTGCTGGTATCGGCAGTAGCCAGCGAGATGATGGCCGAGGCCGGGGTCTCCCTGCTGCTCGGCACGACAATCGCCGATCCCATCGTGGTGTCCGCCGATGGCGGTGAGCCGCGGGCGGCGGGTCTGTTCACGGAGAACAAGAACGGCCGGCAGGCGGTACGGGCGCGCGTGGTCATCGACGCCACCGGAGACGCGGCGGTCGCCGCGCGTGCCGGATGCCCGATGATCCGCGAGGTGGCGCCCAATCCTGCCTGGGCCGACTCGAAGATCGTCCGTCCCGGCAGCAACGAGGGCGATGCGCTGCACAACAACATGGGGATCTACCTGCTGATCAACGGGATCGACTGGTCCGCCGGCGGCGACGCACTCAACCGCACCGGAATCAACGCCAGGCTGCCGCCGCAGCAGCGCGCGCACGTCGACGGCGGCGGCGCGGTAACGGTACGGGCATCAGCCGGACGCCGGATGGACGGTGTGCTCGGGGTGTCGATCACCCTGCAAGGGGCGATCGACTCCGGCGACAGCAACCACGTGACGCAGGCGGAGACGCTGATGCGGCGCTTCGCGCTGGAGTGCGCCGAGCGGCTGCGACGAAGCGCGCCGGGCTGCGAGCGATGCTACGCGCTGCACCTGTCGCCCGTGGTCGGCGCGCGTGGCGGACCCTGCATCGACGGCGAGTACACGCTCACCGTGGAGGATCACGAGCGCGGCGCACGCTTCGACGACGTGCTGTTCGTGAACGTGCACGAGGGACGGCCGCCGCACGCCGGCGCGGTGGAGGGCTGCGATGTCCCCTATCGCTGTCTGCTGCCGCAGGGTGTCGACAACCTGCTGGTGGTCGGCCGCGGCGCCGCCTACGTCCGCCGCGGCCACGACCCGACCGGCATGCGCGCCCGGCCGCTGGTGATGGTGCTCGGCCAGGCGGCGGGCGTAGCGGCGGAGCTCGCGATCGAGTCGGACACGACGGTGAAGCGCGTGAATCGCCGCGAGCTGCAGCGCCGCCTGCTCGCCGACGGCTTCCACCTGGGTGACCCCGCTCGCGTGCACGAGCTGGGACTCGCCTGACCCGGCAAGAATCCCTCCGCGCCTCGGCCGGCGTGGCTGCGGCGCTCACCATCGAGCACTTGGCGAGCTCCCGGAGCTACCGCCCGTTGAGCGTGATTTTGCGCAGGCGCAGGGAGCGCGGTGTCGCCTCGACCATCTCGTCGTCGCGGATGAATTGCAGCCCGGCCTCCAGGGCGAAGGGCGTAACGGGAGCGAGCGTTACCGCGTCGTCCTTCCCGGCGGCGCGCATGTTGGTCAGTTTCTTGATCTTGCACATGTTTACGTGCAGGTCGTTGCCGCGATTGTGCTCGCCGACGATCATTCCCGCGTAGACCGGATCGCCCGGGCGGACGAACATCCTGCCGCGCGGCTCCAGATTGAAGATTGCGTACGGCGCCGCCGTGCCTTGCCGATCGCAGACCAGCGAACCGGTGGGCCGCGGGCTGAAGTCGCCCTGGTACGGATCGTATCCTGCCAGGTACGAGTTCATGATGCCCGTGCCGCGCGTGTCGGTGAGGAACTCGGGCCGGTAGCCGATCAGCCCGCGGGTCGGGATGCGGAACTGCAGTTGCACTCTGCCCGTCGCGTGGTTGGACAGCCCCAGCAGGCGCCCTTTCCGGCGCACCAGCTTCTCGGTGACGATGCCGGTGTAGGCGTCGCCACAGTCGACGTTGAGATGCTCGATCGGCTCCAGGCGATTTCCGTTCTCCGTGCGAAAGATCACCTGCGGCCGGCCGACGCACAGCTCGAAGCCTTCGCGGCGCATCGTCTCGATGAGGATGGCGAGCTGGAACTCGCCGCGCCCCTTTACCAGCACGCTGTCGTCACGCTCGACCTCTTCGATCTCGATGGAGACGTTCTGCAGGGTCTCGCGGTGCAGGCGTTCGCGAATCTTGCTCATCTGCACGATGCTGCCTTCCTTGCCCGCAAACGGGGAGGTGTTCTTGGCAAAGCGCATCGATACCGTCGGCTCGTCCACCACGAGGCGCGGAAGCGGCGAGTACGCGTCAGCAGTGCAGACGGTATCGCCGATGTGGATCTCGTCGATCCCGGACAGCACCGCGATGTCGCCGGCCTCCGCCGACTCGGCGCTCACCAGCGACACGCCCTCGTACACCTGGATGCGGGTTACGCGCAGCGACCGTTCCGTGTCGGCGCCGATCCGGGTGAGTCGATCGCGCGACGCCACCCGCCCCGTGTGGATCTTGCCTACCGCGAGCCGTCCCAGGTGGTCGGCATACCCCAGGTCGGAGACCAGCATACGGAACGGCTGCGTGGGATCGGCAACCGGCGCCGGGACCTCGCGGACGATGGCATCGAGCAGCGCGTCCAGGTGCTGCTCCGGCCCGTCGACGGCGGTCCTGGCAACTCCGTCCCGGCCGGCGGCGTAGAGGATCGGCAGATCGAGCTGGTCCTCATGGGCGTCGAGGTCGATCAGCAGTGCCAGGACCTCGTCCACCACCTCCGCCGGCCGCGCGTCAGGCCGGTCGATCTTGTTGATGACGAGTATCAGATGGAGGCCGAGCTTGAGCGCCTTGCCGAGCACGAAGCGGGTCTGCGGCAGCGGTCCCTCGGCCGCATCCACCAGCAGGATGGCGCCGTCAACCATCGAAAGCGCCCGCTCCACCTCCCCGCCGAAGTCGGCGTGCCCGGGTGTGTCGACGATGTTGATCTTGATGCCGCGCCAGCGCACGGCGCAGTTCTTGGCGGTGATGGTGATTCCGCGTTCCCGTTCCAGGTCCATGCGGTCCATCACGCGTTCGGCGACGATCTGTCCCTTCCGGAACATGCCGCAGCGGCGGAACATCGCATCCACGAGGGTGGTTTTGCCATGGTCGACGTGGGCGATGATCGCGGCGTTACGTATGTGGTCGTTGCGGCAGTGCTGGTCCATGCGTTGGCCAGGAATGTGCTACTCGCGGCAGCTCATCGCCAAGCTTCACCCGGGGCGGTCGGGCCGGGAGTCGATCGGGATCTGAGCGCGCTCGGCTGCTGAACGGTCGAAGGCCGCCATCACCTCGAGCACGTGCTGCGCGAGTTCGCCGCTGCACCGATGCGGCGTCCCGGAGCGCAGCCCGATGCACATGTCCGCCAGACCGATGCTGCGTGCGTTCTCGGTCGGTCCGGCGGCCAGCGGAACCTCCGTCCACTCCCCGCCGGGGTCGGCCACGGCTACCGGCCCGCCGAAGCCATTGGGGTCCGGCGCGCAGATGCTGCCTGAGGTGCCGTACAGCTCCAGGCGCGGATGCGAGTGCTTCCACACATCGAAGCTCATGGCGATGGTGGCGATGCAGCCGCTCGCGAACTCCAGCGTCCCGGACACGTGCGTGTCCACCTGCACCTGGACGTCCTCCCCGGCGTTCGGCCCCGAGCCCACGGTACGGGTTTCGAACGCCCGGCCGGTCATCGCCGTGACCGCCCGCACCGGCCCCAGGGCGTGCACCAGCGCGGTCAGGTAGTAGGGCCCCATGTCGAAGTGCGGACCTCCGCCCGGCTCGTAGAAAAAGGAGGGACTGGGGTGCCAACCCTCGTGCCCGTGGCCCATCCAGATCGCAGATGCCGCCACCACGCGGCCGATGCGCCCGGCGTCGACCAGCGCGCGTACCGTCTGGTGGCCGGCGCCGAGGAACGTGTCGGGTGCGCTGCCGACGCGCAGCCCGCGCGCGCGCGCGGCGGCCAGAACCTCGGCGCCGGCTGCCGGATCCACGGCGAAGGCCTTCTCGGAGTAAACGTGCTTGCCGGCCTGCAACGCGGCCAGGTTCACCGGCGCGTGCGCGCCCGGCACCGTCAGGTTGAGGATCGCCTCGATGTCGTCACGCGCGAGCAGGGCGTCGACGCCCATCGCCTGCAGCCCGAATTCGCCGCCGACGCGCTGCGCGGCCGCGTGGTCGATGTCCGCACACGCGATCATCTCGAGCACGGGATAGTCCCGCGCCGCCGTGAGATACGCCGAGCTGATCCTCCCGCAGCCGATCACGCCGATGCGCACCGGTTCCACGTTACGTCCCGCGTATGTCATGCGCTCGTCCCGGATCCTGCGCTCAGCCGCGGGCCGCCCACAGGAAGCCCCGCCGCATCAGCTCCAGCGGAGCCGGGGCGGCGATCACGTCGGCGTGGTGGCCGAGCGAGTTGTAGAAGACGCGGCCGGCGCCCCAGCGCTTGGTCCACACCACCGGCATGTCCACGGCGCCATTTGCCGCGTGCGGGCCGTCGGCGACCGGAAACCGCGTGGTGGCCAGCACCTCCACCGCCGGGTCGACGTGCAGGTAGTACTGCTCGGAGCTCACGGCGAAGTCCTCGATGCCTTCGGTGATGCCGCTCGACGAGGCGCGGATGTTGACCGTGTAGTCGGTTCCGTCGCCGCCGGGGTGGGCGACCCAGTTGCCGCCGGTGATGAACTGCCAGAGGGTGGAGTTGCGAAAGGCGTCGCACATGCCGCCGTGGCAGCCTGCCATGCCGACGCCGCCGGCCACCGCCGCGGAGACCGCCTCGACCTGCTCCGCGCCGATCGTGCCCATGGTCCAGATCGGCACGAGCAGGTGGAGCCGTCCCATCAGCCCTTCATCCTCCAGCGACTCCAGGCGGTCGGAGACGATGACGGCGAAGCCTTCGCGTTCCAGCACCTGCCGGAACACCTCGCTTACCTGTCGGGGCTCGTGTCCGTCCCAACCGCCCTGCACGATCAGCGCTTCGCGTTTGGTTGCGGCGCTCACCGCGGCACCCCGAGGGTCTTGCCGCTGCCTCGCCCATTCGGCCAGACTCGCATACCGGTATGGGTACGAATGAAGTCGAAGTGATCGTCGATCGCCGTTGCCTGGTGGGGGAGGGAGCCATCTGGGACTCGCGCCGCCGGCATCTCCTGTGGGTGGATATCCTGGGTCATCTGTTGTTCATCTACGATCCGGTCACGGGTCAGAACCGCGAGATCAACCTGCTGCAGGCCGTTGGCACCGTTGTACCACGGAAGTCCGGCGGTGTCGTGGTCGCCCTGCACAACGGCTTCGCATTCCTCGACCTGGAGACCGAGCGGATGACGCCCGTTGCCGACCCGGAGGCCGACATTCCCGGCAACCGGTTCAACGACGGCAAGTGCGACCCGGCCGGCCGGCTGTGGGCGGGCACCATGGCCTTCGACGGCATGCGCGAGCAGGAGCAGGGATCGCTGTACTGCCTGGACACCGACGGCTCGGTGGCCTGGAAGCTCGGGCGCATCAGCATCTCCAACGGTATCGTCTGGAGCGCCGACGCGCGCACCATGTACTACATCGACACCGTCAAGAACGACGTGCGCGCCTTCGACTACGACCTGGACAGCGGCGCGATCGCCAACGAGCGGGTGACCTGCCGCCACGACGGCGAAGGCCACTTCGACGGCATGACGCTGGATGAGGAAGGCATGGTGTGGATCGCCATCTTCGGCGGCGGCGCCGTGAAGCGCTACAACCCGGAGACTGGCGAGCACCTGGCCACCATCGACCTGCCGGTTCAGTGCGTGACCTCGTGCGCGTTCGGGGGGCCGGACCTGGATCAGCTCTACATCACCTCGGCTTCGTACCGGTTGACCGCCGCCGAGCTGTCCGGGCAGCCGCTGGCGGGAGCCCTGTTCCGGGCCGTCCCGGGCGTGCGCGGCGTGCGGGCCTTCGAGTACGCGGGGTGAGGGCCATGGCAGATCCCGTCATCACCTCCCTGGAGCTCATCGACTTCTCTTACGAGCAGCGCGAGCTCGGCACCGACTACCACCTGTTTAACCAGGTATACGTGCCGGGCGCCCGCCTGAAGGCCGGCGGCACGATCCTGACGGTCCACACCGACCTCGGCGTCTCGGGCTCCTGTGCCGGGATCTCCACCGTGGACGTCGCCGTGCTGCCGCGCCTGTGGCCGTTCCTCAAGGGCCGCAACGCGCTCGAACGCGCGAGTTCATCTACGACGAGATCAAGCGCGCCCAGCGCCAGAGTGCCCGCATCGGCGTCGCGCCGGTGGACATCGCCCTCTGGGACCTGGCCGGCCGGTTGCTGGACCAGCCGATCTACCGGCTGCTCGGCGGTTGGAAGCGGTCCGTGCCGTGTTATGCCTCCACCTACCACGGCGACGAGAACGGCGGCCCCGACAGTCCGCCGGCGTGCGCGGACTTCGCCGTGCAGTGCCGGGACATGGGCTACCCGGCGTTCAAGATCCACGGCTGGGGGCAGGGGCCGGTGAGCCGCGAGGTGGACAACGTGCTGGCCGTGCGGCGCGCGGTCGGCGACCGGATGGACCTGATGCTCGACCCCGCCTGCGAGCTGCGCACCTTCGCCGACGCGGTCAAGGTCGGCCACGCCTGCGACG
>JAPOQV010000224.1 GCA_026710565.1 Spirochaetaceae bacterium
AAGCGGGTCCGGTCGCGGTCGTCGCGGCCGATCGGCAGGTCCACGGTGCCGCCGGCCTGCGGCGGGCGCCCGTCGACCACCGCCAGATATCGCTTGCGTGCGCGCCTCCGGGCGAACTGGCCGGTCAGCGCCAGATGCGCGTGCGGAGACTTTGCGAAGACGATGACTCCCGAGGTCTCCTTGTCCAGCCGATGGACCACGCCCGGCCTCACCGGCTCGTCCGGGAAGGCATCACGCAGCCGGCGGCAGTGGCCGAGCACGCCGTTCAGGAGGGTGCCGGTGCGGTTGCCCGCCCCCGGGTGGGTTACCACGCCGGCCGGCTTGTCCAGGACGATAGCGTCGCCGTCCTCATGGAGGATCGACAGCTCCATCTCCTCCGGTACCGCCGTCAGCGGCTCCGGGTCGCGGTAGCTGACGGTCACGCGGTCGCCCGGGCACAGGCGCGTCGCCAGCTTCACGGGACGGCCGTTGACGGTGACCACGTCGACGCGTGCGCGCGCCTGACTGCGCGGAAACAGCCCCAGCCCGGTCGCCAGATAGCTGTCCAGCCGCGCGCCGGCGAAGCGCTCGTCCCCGACGACCGTCTCCGACGACCTCACGGGATCCGGCGGTCGGCCGGCGCGACCACGCGCAGGTCGGCGTCGATGAGCGCGATCGCTACCGACAACGCCGCCGCGCCGATAACGATCCCGAGCATCTCCGTCTCCGTAAGCGCCGGACCGCCGCCGATCGGCCGGAAAGGGAACGGACGCACCTCGGGCGCGAAACCGCGCGCGACGTAGCGCGTGTAGTCGTACAGCAGCCGGACGCCGAACAGCGTCAGCGGCAGGGAACCGATCGCCACCACCTCGGCACGGCGCAGCGCGTGCGCCCAGTCCGGGAATTCGGAACGCTCGTACGGAACCGGCTCGAGCAGCGCCGCCGCCCGGTCTCCGTCGGCACCAGCCGATTCCTGGCCCCATGCTGCGCCGGCCACGGCTCCGATCAGCAGCACCGCCGTCACGCGGCTCATGATCGGCCGCCTCATGACGTGGGCCGCGGCCCGAGCAGCGCCGTGCCGAGCCTGACCAGCGTCGCCCCCTCCTCGATCGCCAGCTCGAAGTCCTGCGACATGCCCATCGACAGCTCCCGGGCGCCGGCGTGGTCGCCGAGGAGGCGTTCGTGGACCGCCCGCAGCCGCGCGAACGACGCACGCACCACCGCTTCGTCGTCCGTGTGCGCGCCGATCGTCATGACGCCGCCCAGCGTCAGATGTGGACAGCCTGCGGCGATCTCTTCCGCTGCCGCGAGCAGGTCATCGGCAGCCCGAAAGCCGGCCTTGGTCGGCTCGCCGGAGGCGTTCAGCTCCAGCAGGATCGGCATCGTCCGGTCGAGCGTCGCGCAGCGTCGCTCCAGGGCGACGGCCGTGTGCACGGCGTCGATCGACTGCACCGCATCGAACAGCCGCGCCGCGTCCCTGGCCTTGTTGCGCTGCAGGTGCCCGACCAGGTGCAACTCGTACGGCCGCGAGCACCCGTCATGTTTGGAGCGGTCGCCATGCTTGCCCGCCGCCTCCTGCACCCGGTTCTCGCCCAACAGATCCAGTCCGGCGGCGACGGCGGCCAGCGCGTGATCCACGGGAAAACTCTTGGTCACCGCCATGACCCGGACCGAGTCGGCACGCCGGCCGGCGCGCGCGGCAGCCGCGTCCACGCGCGCCCGTACCGCGTCGTAGTTGTCGCGGATCCGCTGCACCCGCTCCCGCTCGGCCGCCGACGGGCCCGCGCCGGCCATGCGCGCCGTCAGTCGGCCGGCCGAATACGGCCTGCGACCGGCGCCCGGGATGCGTGTCCCTGCTGCGCCGCCCCGGCGGACTGACGGCCGCAGGCCCCGAGGAACGAGCAGAAGTATCGATGGAACCGGTGGTCTCCGGTGAGTTCCGGATGGAACGAGGTCGCCAGCACGGCGCCCTGGCGCACGGCCACCGGACGCCCGTCGGGCAAGGTGGCGACCACCTGAACCGCGGAGCCGACCCGCTCCACCGCCGGAGCCCGGATGAAGATGCCGCAGAATGGCGGCGGCCCCAGTTCCCGGACATCCAGGGCCGCCTCGAAGCTGGCTACCTGGCGGCCGTAGGCGTTGCGCCGCACGGAAATGTCCATCAGCCGCAGCGGCTCCGGGCGCGGATCCAGCACCTCCGCGGCAAGCACGATCATGCCGGCACAGGTACCCCACACCGGCATGCCGCCGGTCAGCCGGTCGGAGAGCGGCTCCGCCAGGTCGAACGTGTGCAGCAGGTTGATGATCGTCGTGCTCTCTCCGCCGGGGATGATCAGCGCGTCGACCGCTTCGAGATGCGCGGCGGTGCGCACCGGTGAGGCAGGCTGGCCGATGGCGGCGAGGGCATGGAGATGCTCACGGACGTCGCCCTGCAGCGCCAGGACGCCCACCGCCATGGGCTACCAGCCGCGTACGGCGAGCTGCTCCCCTTCCGGGATCGCCGCCATCTCCAGCCCGCGCATGGGCTCTCCCAGCCCGCGCGACACCCCGGCCAGGATGTCCGGATCGTCGTAGTTCGTCGTCGCCTTGACGATCGCCTCCGCCATCCGCTGCGGGTTCTCGGACTTGAAGATCCCGGAGCCCACGAACACGCCGTCGACGCCCAACTGCATCATCAGCGCCGCGTCCGCCGGCGTGGCGATGCCGCCGGCAGCAAAGTTGACCACCGGCAGCGACCCATCGGCGCGCAACCGCGCCACCAACTCGAACGGTGCCTGAATCTCCTTCGCGAATGCAGAAAGCTCGCTGTCGTTCAGGCCCTGAACCCGTCGCACCGCCTGCAGCACGGTGCGGGCGTGGCGCACCGCCTCGACCACGTTGCCGGTGCCGGCTTCTCCCTTGGTGCGGATCATCGCGGCCCCTTCGCGGATGCGTCGCAGCGCCTCACCCAGGTTCCGGCAGCCGCACACGAACGGCACCGTGAAGTCGTGCTTCCACACGTGGTTGTCCTCGTCGGCCGGAGTCAGGACCTCGGACTCGTCGATGTAGTCGATCTCCAGGGCCTGCAGGACCTGCGCTTCGACGAAGTGGCCGATACGGCACTTGGCCATGACCGGAATCGTGACGGCGCGCTTGATCTCCTCGATCTTGGTCGGATCCGCCATCCGCGCCACGCCACCGGCCTTGCGGATGTCGGCGGGCACCCGTTCGAGCGCCATCACCGAGACCGCGCCGGCGTCTTCGGCGATCCTGGCCTGATCGGCGGTGACCACGTCCATGATCACTCCACCCTTCAGCATCTGAGCCAGCCCGGTCTTGACCGTCCACGTACCGGTATCCTGCATCTCACCCGCCATAGCGAACTCCTCTCACCGGCCGGATCTCGCTCCGGCCCCTGGGAACGAGAGTATACGGCCAAGCATCCGCTCCGGCCTACTGCCGGTCACCGTCGCCGCGGCCCACGTCAGTCGAGAACGGCGTCCGGCCGGCGTTCGCTGGCCGGCAGCGGGCACGACTCCACGCGGCCGAACCACGCGCGGCGGCGGCTGGCGACGAACCGGTAGGCCGCCGCGCGCAGTGGACGGGGCAACAGCAGGGTGCTCCGGGCAAGGAGGGCGAACCGTCCTCCCATGAGCTGCAGCGTACGTACCACCGCGTCGGCGGCCCGCAACGTCCGCGTCCCCTCCCAGAGCACGACCCACTCGTCCTGCGTCCGGTCCGCAGGAGTCAGCAGCCGGCGGGCGGTGACACCGGCGAGCGGCGCGACCCGCAGCCTGGCGGCCGCGTCGCCCTGCAGCACGATCCGCGAGAGGCGCCGGCAGAGTACGCAGTCGCCGTCGACGAACAGGATCGCGAATCCGTCCGCCGCGGTTCGCGCCTTCATGGCAGCCAGCGGGGCGTCGCGGCGCCCGCGATCACCGCCAGCTCCCGCCCGGCGAGATCGAACACGACCACCTCGGGCTCGGGGAACGCCACGTCCAGCCGTGAACGCTGCGCCGCCAGCAGCTCTCCGCCGGGTGCGAACACGATCTCCCGATACGTGAGTCCCGGCGCGGCGGCCAACGGCTCCGCCTCGAACTGCGGCCCGCCCGCGTCGGTTGCCAACCACACCTGCTCCCCTTCGCCGGCTGCCCGGATGAACGCGAAGCGATCGCCGCCCGGCGCCCACACCGGCGCTCGGTCGGCGCCCTGTTCGGGCTCGAGTGCCCGGCGCACCGTGAGGTCGGTGAGGTCGATCGTTATCAGAAGGTCCACGGCGCGGCCTGCTGCCCCCTCGCGCAGGTCGGATGTGAGGATCTGCCGCGCTCCGGGACGCCACGACCCCGGAGCCGCTGCCCGCGTCGGGATGAGCACCGTACGGCCGTCGGCCACGTTGACGACGCGCAAGCCCCCTTCCACGGGCGACACGAACGCCACCCACGCTCCGTCGTCCGACCAGCGCGGGTCGAAACCGATCACTTCCTGTTCCATGAGCGGCCACTGGTCACCGGTGACAGGATCCAGCAGCCAGGGACGCGGCGGCAACGGCAGCCGGCGCCGGGAGAAGACGATGGTCGCCCCGTCGGGCGCCCAACGGGCCGCGCTGCACTCCGCCCCGCCGCAGCCCAGCAGTTCGCGCTGGCCCGTCGAGTCGATCAGCCAGAGGTCCGCGGCGAACACGTCGGTGCCCAGCGTGACGACCAGCGAGCCGCCGTCCGGCGACTGGTGGAAGTCGCGCACCGGCCGCTCGAACGACGCCAGCGTCCGCTCGGCGCCGGCTTCCGGCGTGCCGCCTGCCGGCGGCTCTCCTTCGCCCGCGGCCACGACACGGGCGGCGATCCGGGTCCGCTCCGCCGCTCCGTCGGCCACGTAGGCGACTCGCAGCGCCCCGGTGTCGAAGCTCCATTCGACCGGGCCGCGCAGACGGCGGCCGGACGCTGCCCGCACCGACCGGTCGAGCCGCACCGTGTAGCGCGTGCGCGCGGACAGCGTGCGCTCGGGATCGAAGCGCAGGGTGCGGCTGCCCCAGCGCAGCGACCCGTCGACGTGAGGCTCGATCGCCACGGCCGACGACCGCGCGGCCGGATCGATCGCCTCCGAGAACCGCACCTCGATCGTCGCCAGCGTGGAGACCTGCTCGGCCCCGCGCGCCGGCGTCAGGGAGACGACCCGCAGGCCGACGCGGTCGCCCGCGACGGACGCCGCCACCGCGACGACCGCGGCCACGCCGAGGGTGGCCAGCGCGTGCCGGTCCAGCGGCCGCATCAGTAGTAGAGATAAGGCACCGGCGGCGGATCGATCCGGCTCACTTCCACGGCGGCCAGGACCGGAGTCCGTTCGCCGTCGATCTCGTCCACCTTGAAGCGGCCCCGGACCGTCAGCCACTGGTCGTCCGGCACCAGCGCGAGATCCCCAGCCTCGGCGACGATCCCGATCGCCATCGCGTCCGCCACGCAGCAGCTCAGCAAGAAACGGGTCAGTCGCACCTGGTTCGCGCGGAGGGTGGCATCGCGTGACACGAATCCCGTGATCCGCGCCTCCTGCCCGGCGAACCGGTCCGGGTCATCCGCAACGTGGAACTCCACCAGCCAGTCCAGCATCGATCGACCCAACGCCTCCGAGGCGGCGCTCCGCGTTGCCCGCCCCGCCGTCGTCGACTGCAGGGCGGTCGGCGGGAGACTGGCCACGGCAACCTCCCGGTTGCCGAGTGCCGCCGACCCCAGGGGCTGCTCCGGCGCCAGCCCGAAGGCCACCGGAAGCGCGAGCACCGCCAGGGCGCTCCAGCTCACGCGCACGCCGTGCACGGGCCGGCCGGCATGGCGGGCACCGCGCCAGGCGGTTCCCGCCAGCGCCAGCGCCATCGCGCCGAGGCCGGCCACCGCAACCCAGGTGAGCCACGCATAGCGCTGGTTGATGTAGTAGACCAGCGTGCCGGACAGCAGGCGGTGCAGCAGGATCGCGACGATCCCGTACAGCACGACGGCCGCCAGCAGCCGCGGCCGGTCAAGCCCGCGCATGCTCACGCCCACGGAACCAGGTTGTGCACGATGAGTGCGGTCGCGAAGGTCAGGACCAGCGGCAGCACGACCAGGTAGACGACGGCCCGGGTGCGGAAGACGCTCAGGAACAGCAGAGTGCTCTTGACGTCCACCATCGGGCCGAACACCAGGAACGCCAGGATCGCCGCCGGCGCGAAGGTGTTGGTGAACGCCAGCGCAAGGAAGGCGTCGACGGAGGAGCACACCGAGAGCAGGTAGCCGAGCCCGAGCATGGTGGCCACCGACGCGGGACCGCCGCGGCCGATGTCCATGAGTACGGACTGCGGCATCAGGGTCTGCAGCAGGGCGGCCAGGCCGCAGCCGATGACCAGGTAGCGGCCCATGTCGAACAGGTCGGCCGATCCGTGCAGCAGCGCGTCGCGCGCGAAGGATCCGACGCTGCGCCGGCGCTCGTGCGCCGGCCGGTCACCAGGGGCGTGCTCATGCTCGTGATGGTGCGCGTCATGCTCGTGATGGTGCGCGTGGCCGCTCCCGGCGGTGCGGGCTTCGCCCTCCACGCGGTCGGCGGCCAGCAGGATGTCTGCGGGACGAGCCCGGCGAAACGCGGCGGCGACCGCTGTCGCGACCACCAGCGTGAGCGCCAGGCGGCCGATGAGCATCCAGCCGAACCCGAACGCCGTGGCCGTGCTGGCAATCACGACCGGATTGAGGACCGGGGCGCCGAGCAGGAAGGCGATCGCTACCGGCGGCGGGAGTCCCTTGCTCAACAGCCGGCGCACGACCAGCACCACGCCGCACTCGCAGACCGGAAATACCATCCCCAGCGCCGCGCCGGCGAGCACGCCCGCGCCGGCCCGCCTGGGCACAAAGCGGGCAAGCGTCCGCGTGCTCACCGTCATCTCGATCACGCCGGACAGCAGCGCCCCGATCGCCACGAACGGCACCGCCTCGATGAAGATGCCGAGGAAGATGGTCGTGAACGCCTGCACCCGGTCGGACCACGTCACCGGATCGAACGCCTGCTCCGCGGTCGGCGTGCGCAGCGCTCGCCCTGCGAGCGCCGCGCCCAGCACTACCGCCCCGACGCCGACCGCGAACAGAAACCAGCCTCGGAGCGAACGCCGTACCGCGGCCACCGGATGGGTGCTCATATCGTGATGGGCGGTGGCGGGCTCGAACCGCCGACCTCCTGGGTGTAAACCAGGCGCTCTTCCAACTGAGCCAACCGCCCTGCCGGCCGTTCCCGGCGGGCGCCATTGTGGTACGCCCGGCGTGTGGCAGTATAGTGGCAGCGGATGGCTGTCGTCGTGCGCCTGATCGCCGCGGCAGCGGCAGTCGCCCTGGGTGTGGCGGCCGTGGTCGCGCTGGCGCTGCAGGAAGCACCCGCCGAGCCGGAACGCTTCGTGCCGTTGCGCGCCCCCGCTCGCCCGCACTACCCGGGGCTCTCTCTGCGGGGAGTGGTAGCGCCCTGGCGGGTCGCCCTGCAGATCGGCCACCTGAACACCGACGAGTACCCACCCGAGCTGGCACATCGGCGTACGGCCACCGGCGCCAGTGCCGGGGGCGTGGCCGAAGTCGACGTCAACCGGTCCGTGGCGCAGGCAGCCGCGGAGCTGCTGCGCGAGCACGGCATCGAAGTGGTGCTGCTGCCGGCCACCGTGCCGCCGGAGTTCGACGCCGACGCCTTCGTGGCGATCCACGCCGACGGCGGCGGCAGCTCCGGCTACAAGGTCTCGCCTCCGTGGCGGGCCTCCCCCGCATCCCGCCGTCTGAGCGCCCTGCTGCGGGAACACTACGGGAATGTCACGGGGATGCGGGAAGACCTGAACGGGGTGACGTACAACATGCGCGGCTACTACGCCTTCGGCGGCCGGTACCGGCACGCCATCGCCCGCACCACCCCGGCGGCGATCCTGGAGATGGGTTATCTGACCCATCCGCAGGACCGTGCCTTCCTGACCGGGCAGCCGGAGGTGGCTGCCCGCGGCATCGCAGTCGGGGTGCTGGCGTTCCTGGCCGGGCACGATCCGCTGGACCCGACGGAGCTGATTCCGCCCGCCCCGACCGTGCTCTGGCCTGCGCGCAGGACCGTGGCCCTGCACGCCGCACCGACCCGCGAGTCCACCGTACGGTCCTACCTGAGGCCGACCGATCTGCTGATGGCGATGGGGAAGGACGGTGACTGGTACGACGTTCGCGTCCGTGGCAGCTACCGCGACTTCGGCTGGATCCACGCCGACGACCTGAGCCTGGACGGCCGGCAATCGTGACCCGAGTAGGGCCGTGGTAATGGACCCTACCGTGACGCAGGAGTGCCGGCGTCAGGAGTGCCGGCGTCAGGAATCCCGGGTGCTGGAGTGCAGCGTGCTGGTTCTCAACAGCTCGTACACCGTCGTGCGCGTGATCAGCGCGCGGCGCGCCTTCGTGCTGCTGGTGCGGCGGGCCGCGGAGGTGATCACCACCGACGGCGGCCGCTACGAGTCATTCGACTTCGCCCGGTGGACGGACCAGTCCGGCCTCCTCGCGACGAGCGGCGACGGTCACCTGGACTGGGTCCGCACGGCGACGCTGACGCTCGCGGTGCCGCGCGTCATCAGGCTGACCGACTACCACGGCTTCCCGCGTCGCGGAGTGGCCCTCACGCGGCGCAACGTGTACGCCCGCGACGGCAACACCTGCCAGTATTGCGGCAAGCGCCTGGCCGCTCGGGCGCTCACGATCGACCACGTGATCCCGCGCTGGCGCGGCGGCACGGAGTCCTGGTCGAACCTGGTGACCGCCTGCATGCCGTGCAACACGCGCAAGGGCGGAAGGACGCCTCGTTCCGCCGGCCTGCAGCTCATCCGCAAGCCCGTGGAGCCGCGCCGGAATCCGCTGATCCTGTTGCGGCTGCAGAGCCCGAAGTACGACTCCTGGCGTGTCTTCCTGAACGAGCCGGCCCTTCCGGACGAGCAGGCAGGGCGGCGCGCGCCGGCACTGGCCGTCGCGGAAAGGTGACCTGGCCGCTCGTGCTCAGTAGGTGAACTGGCCGACGCCGAACACCATGCCGGCGCTGGCCGGCACGAGCACGACCCGGTCGTCCCGCTTCAGCCTCCCTTCCGCCTCGGCCAGGACCATGGCAGCCGGAATGCTTGCGGACACCAGGTTGCCCAGCTTCGGGAACACGTCGCTGTACACCTTGCCGTTCCTGATCCCCGCAGCCCTGCCGGCGCGGAGGTAGGCGACGCTGGAGGCGGCGTGCGGGAAATAGATGTCTGGAGCGTTCAGATCTCCCACCGTACGCCGGACCAGAGGCAGCAAGTACTCCTCCGCCCGCGCAAACAGCTCGTGCCCGTACGCCACGAACTTGTTCACGCCGTTGAGCGCGATCCGGTCGGACGGCTCCACAAAGTCCTCGTACCCGTCCAGCGGGATATTGCACAGACCGCACAGCTCGGGCACGGAGTGGTAGTCGAAACGCCACTCGGCGTCCGACGCGGTGACGATGGTGGCGGTTGCCGCCTCGCCGATGGTGTAGGTCGGGAACGTGTACTCGAGCTGATCGAGACCCCTCACCGCGAAGTTCTCGGGATACCCGTGCTCCTTGTAGTTGAACTCCCCGTTGATGATCATCGCGGCGCGGAGCGTGCCGGACCGCAGGAAGCGGTACGAGATCTCCAGCGCGCGCATCCAGCTCATGCAGGCGTCGGCGACGTCGAAGCACGAACAGGTGAGGCCCGTGGCCTGCGCGTAAAAGTAGGCGTTGGCGGGCTCCAGAAACCCCTTGCCCACCCCGCAGTAGATCAGCAGGTCGATGTCGGCAGGCGCCATTGCGGCCTGCTCCAGCGCCTGCAGCATCGCTTCGGTGACCAGGTCGCTGGCCCGCTCGCCGCGCTGCACGTCCCGGACGTAGCGGGTCACCGATCCGGTGCGTTTCAGCAGGCCGCGCACCAGCCGCTGGTACTTGCGCAGCACCTTCGGGTCGACGCCGTTGCTGCACTGCTCGAGCAGCCCGACGATCTCGTCATTGGAGATCAGCCGCGAGGGGTGTCTGAGCGAAACCGACGCGATGCGCATGGACAACAGGTGCACCGGCAGCGGCGATACGCTACCGTGAGGGCTCCGTAGCCTACCACGCCGGGGGCGTGTCGCAATAACCCGGCGGCGACCGGAGCGAGTGCCATGGAGTCCACCCCTTCACCGAACGCCGCACGCACGGGAACGGCGTTCGCCGAGCTCTACCGCACCGTGTGCCGCCTGCGCGCGCCGGACGGCTGTCCGTGGGACCGCGAGCAGACCCCGCGGTCGATGCGCACCATGCTCCTGGAAGAGGCGTTCGAGACGATCGCGGCGATCGATGCCGGCGACGACGGCAACCTCCGGGAGGAGCTCGGCGACGTGGTGTTGATCGCGACGATGATCGCCCGCATGAAGGAGCAGGAGGCCTCCTTCTCCGCGGCCGACGTGCTGACCGCCGTGGTCGACAAGCTGCGCCGCCGGCACCCGCACGTGTTCCCGCCCGCCGACGGTCGTCCGGACGGGGGCTATCCCACCGATGCCGACGGGGTGCTGCTCCAGTGGGAGCGCATCAAGCAGAGCGAACGGCGCGAACCAGAGCGCCGTTCCTCCGCGCTCGAGTCGGTCGGCTCTTCACCCAGTCCGCTCCGCCACGCGGTCGACCTGCAGTCCGCCGCCGCGGCCGTCGGGTTCGACTGGGACGACGCCCGTCCGGTGTACGCGAAGGTGGCCGAAGAACTGGCCGAGGTCGATGAGGCAGCCGTGCGCGAGCCGCAGCGCGCCGAAGAGGAACTGGGCGACCTGCTGTTCGCGGTGGTCAACCTGGCCCGTCACCTGCAAGTCGACCCGTTGCTGGCGCTGAACGGTGCAAACCAGCGATTTCGGAGGAGGTTTCAGGAGGTGGAACGGCGCGTGGGCGAAGCCGGCGCGACCCTGGCCGAGGTGCCGTTGGCGGAACTCGACCGCCACTGGGATGCGGTCAAGCGCGACGAGAAGCGCAACCCGCCGCCCGATCCCGGACGCAGCAACGCCAGCAGCATGCCGACCGCCAACAGCCCGGTCCACAGCGCGGAGCCCCCGTAGGAGACGAAGGTCAGCGGAATGCCGGTGATCGGCATGATGCCGCTCGCCACCCCTATGTTGACCAGCACGTGGGTGGCGAACATGCCGATGACGCCCGCGGCCATCGCCACGCCGAAGTCGTCACGGGCGCGCCGGCAGATGGCGATCGAGCGCAGCAGGACCACCGCGAACAGCCCCAGCACCAGCAACGCGCCGCGGAATCCCCACTCCTCGGCCAAGATGGAGAAGATGAAGTCCGTGCTCTGCTGCGGCAGGAACTGATAGTGGCTCTGCGTACCCTGCAGATACCCCTTCCCGGCCAGCCCACCGGAGCCCACAGCGGTCTTCGACTGAATGATGTTCCAACCGGCGCCGCGCAGATCCGCCCACGGATTCAGGAACGCCGCCAGGCGGACGATCTGATACGGCTTCAGAACCGACCGCACGAGGGCAGACGCCGTCACCCCGCCCAGCACGATGGAGGCGAGGTAGCCGACCCAGTACAGCCAGCGGCTGCGGCTGAGCCGGTAGCCGATGAACGCCAGCCCGACGATCGCCGTCAACGCCAGGGCGGCGAGCCGCACGATGCCGGGGTCGAGCAGCGCCGCGGCGGTCGTGCGGAGGATGCCTTCCGGGTTCAGGTCCGGCAGCACCGCCATGCCGAAGGTGACGATCGTCGCGCCCAGGATGAACGCCAGATGGCGAATCTCCGCTCCTGAGACCAGCGCGGCCACCAGGAAGATCGGTACATAGACCATCGCCGTGCCCATGTCCGGCTGCAGCAGGACGAGCCCCACCGGCAGCAGCACGATCGCCAGGCCCAGCGCGAAGCGCGGCAGCTCCTTGATGCCGTTGCCGATTCCGGCCAGGTAGGACGCCAAGAACAGGAGGGTGGTGAGCTTCGCGAACTCCGACGGCTGCACCCCGAAGTCGCCGATGCCGATCCAGGCGCGGGCGCCGTTCACCTCCCTGCCGAACAGTGCGGTGATCGCCAGCAGCACCAGCCCCCCCGCGTACAGTGCCGGAGCCCCCGCCTGCAGCCAGCCCGGCCCCGCCGCGGCCACCACGGCCAGGAGCGCGAACCCGGTCAGCGCCCACACGATCTGCTTGATCCACTCCTGCGACACCGACTCGCCGGTGGAGTCGACGCCGCTCGAATAGATGAACAGGACGCCGATCGCGACCAGCGCGGCGGTAGCGCCGAGCAGCGGCACCGCCCGCGCCCCGTCGCCGCCGGTCACCGTCGCGTACCGCCCCGGCGATCAACCAGCTTCGCCATCTCCGTCGGCCCCTTCTTCCTCTTCTTCGCCCTCTTCGTCCGGCCGGGACTCACCCAGCAGGTTGTACCAGGGGGTATGGCGCTGCAGATCAGGAATCACCGCATCGTAGTCGAGGCCGGTGAAGATCCCGTGCAGCAGCACGTTGGTCGCCTTCGGCGCCCACCACTCCCAGTAGTCGGTGGCTTCCGCCATGACCACCACCACCACCTGATCCTCCGGGGGAGCGTCGGCAGGCGCGAAGGCGGCGAACCACGAGTGCTTGAGCTCCGGGCCGTCGAAGTCCTTGGAGCGAATCTGGGCGGTGCCTGTCTTCCCCGCCGCCTGCACCGCCGGCGTGGTGATCGCCACCGCTGGGGTTCCGTCGGTCACCGTGTAGCGCAGCGCCTCGCGCATGAAAGCGAACGTCTCCGGCTGCACGTCGACCTCCAGCAGCGGTACGGGCGACGCTCGCTTGACCAGCGATCCATCCGCGCCGCTCCGCTCCTCCTTTACCAGGTACGGACGGTAGACGACCCCGTCGTTGGCGATCGCCGCCACCACGTTGGCGATCTGCAGCGGGGTCGCGGTAACGAACCCCTGGCCGATCGACATGTTGATGGTGTCGCCGCCCATCCAGGACTCGCTGTGCTGACGCTGCTTCCAGGCGGGAGTAGGCAGGAAGCCGGCGTGCTCGCGCGGCAGCTCGATGCCGGTGGGGCTGCCAAGGCCCAGCGCGCGCGCGTAGTGGACGATGCGCTCCACGCCCAGTCTATGGCCGACCGTGTAGTAGTAGATATTGCAGGACTTTGCCAAGCCCTCGCGCAGGTCGACCAGTCCGTGCCCTTGCAGCTCCCAGTCGTCCCACACCCCTCGGCCCAGGCGGAACTGCCCCGTGCAGTTGATCTGCTGCTCCGGCGGGATGAGCCGCTCCTCCAGCACCGCGATGCTCATGATCAGCTTGAACACCGACGCCGGCGGGTACGCCGAGTGCACGGCCCGGTTGACGAACGGATGGGTCGGATCCTGCAGCGCGGCGCGCAGCGCCTGCGCCCCGCCGCCGCCGCGGAACGCACCGGGATCGAACCAAGGATAGGAGACCATCGCCACGATCTCTCCGGTGGTCGGCCGGAGCACGACCACCGAGCCGATGCGGCCGGCCAGAGCGTCCTCTGCCAGCCGCTGGATGCGCGCGTCGATGGTGAGCACCAGGTCGTTGCCGGGTACGGGCGGGCGGCCCTCGCGGGTGCCCAGGTCCCGCTGGAGCGCGTCCACGGTCCGGTAGCTCAGCCCCGGGGTCCCGCGCAGGCGCGCGTCATACCGCTGCTCCAGGCCGCTCTTGCCGATCGTGTCGCCCTGCCGGTAGCCCTCGTTGTACAGAACCTGGAGCTCCTCGACGCTGATCTCGCCGACGTAGCCGATCACGTGCGCCAGGGCGCCGAGGTCGCTGTAGTCGCGCACCGGCTCGTTGCGCCAGCTCACTCCCCGGAACCGGTGGATGTGCTCGGCGAGGTAGGCCACGGTGGGAAAGTCGGCGCCCGAGAGGACCTCGATCGGTTGGAACAGGTGACTCTCGTTCAGGGGCACCTGCCCTGCCATGTACTCCGGGTCGACGTCGAGCGCCTCCGCGAGCGAAGTGAGCAAGGCGTCCAGGTCGTTCCGGTCGCCCGCCACCAGCGCGGGGGTGACGTCGATCGAGAACGCGGGCCGATTCGCGACCAGCGGCCGCGTATACGATCCGTCGTAGATCGCTCCGCGCTGCGCCGGCACCACGGTCTTGCGCTGGGCGAACTGCTTCGCCAGTTCCTCGAACTCGACGCCCTTGATCACCTGCAGGACGAACAGGTAGACCGCCAAGCCGCCCAGCACGCACAGCAGCGCGATGCGCAGCGTCGCAAGGCGGGAGACCGGGGCGGAATCGTCGCCTTGGGGGCCGTTCAACGTCGCAACCGGACGCGCTGCACCTGGTTCGACGCGCGGTCGCGCATGCCCGGCAGCAAGCTGAGCAAAACGTACATGGCGGGCGCGGCCACGGCGTTCAGTCCCGCTTCGATCAGGAAGCCGGTCAGGAACGCGGACGGTCCGAGCCCGTAGCGACTGGAGATCCAGGGTACGGCCAGCCCCACGGCCGCGAGCGAGAGGGCCTTGAGCACCGTGGCGGCGATCGCCACCGCGGCGGGCAGCAGCAGCCAGTCGACACTGATCAAGCCTTCCATGCGGCCTATCACGTACCCTACCACCGTGCGGGTCATGGCGGTGAGCCCCAGCGGTGCCACGCTGATCGTGTCCGCCAGCAGGCCCGAGGCGAAGCCCGCGATCTGACCGGGCATGCTGCCCCTGCGCATCGCCATCAGGGCGACGATCACCAGGGCAAGGTCCGGTTTGACGCCGGCGACCGTCACCCAGGACAGCAGCGTCGAGCTCAGCAGGGAGGCGCCGACGGCGAGCACCGTGGTCGCCAGGATGACGCGGAGGTCACCCATCGACCGGCTCCGCGGTATCCAGCACCAGCACGTAGTCCAGGCGGCCGAACTCGACCAGCGGCTGCACGATCACCTCGATGGTCGACCGATCGTCACCGTCGCGGTGCTCGGTGACCCGGCCGATGTAGATGCCGCGCGGATAGGGGCTGCGCATGCCCGAGGTGATCACCAGGTCGTCGGCCGCCAGGTCCTCCGCGGCCCTCGGCGGCACATAGCGCATGACCAGCCGATTTCCCGCCGGATCACCTTCGATCAGCCCGTCGTGCTCGGTGCGCTGCAGGCGCGCGGCGACGTACGAGGAGGCATCCAGAATCGGCCGCACCATCGCCGTGACCGATGAGACATCTGCCACCCGCCCGACCAGCGCCTGGATGCCGCCGGCGTCGGCGACCACCGTCGCATCGACGCGAACGCCGTGTCTGCGGCCGCGATTGATCGTCACCGTCTTGAACAGACTCCCCGGGTCGCGGCCGATCCCCTCCGCCGGAATCACGGTGGGAGCGGCGGCGCGGGGGAGGTCGAGCAGCGCGCGCAGGTTGCGGTTCTCGACCCTGAGCTGTACGTTGTCGCGTTGCTGCTGTTTCATCCTCAGCAGCTCGGCGCGCAACTCCTGCACCTCCGCCCTGTTTCGACTGAGCTCCCCGATCGCGGCGACCGAATCCACGACCCAGCGGACGCCGGAGCTGATGCCCGCCTGCACCAGCGACAGCAGCCCGAGGTGCCCGGGCGGGGGATTCAACCCCACCAGCAGCAGCGAGCTGATCAGCAGAACCGCGAATGTGACGCCCGAACGGCGGCGGCTGACGAAGGGGCGTACCTCGGTCACGGACGCGTACTCAGCTCAACTCCCCGGGGCCGTCATGATCCCTACCGGTACTGCCGGCGTTGGCTCATCCCGGTGGTCTCGAAGTACTTGCCGGCCCCGAGCGCAACGCACAGCAGGGGCTGCTCGGCCACGATCACCGGCACGCCGGTCTCCCGACCGATCAGGCGCGGCAATCCGCGCAGGAGCGAGCCGCCACCGGTCATGACGATGCCCCGCTCGACGATGTCGGAGGCCAGCTCCGCCGGCGTGCGTCCCAGCGCCCGCTTGATCTCCTCCAGGATCTGGCGCGTGGGCTCCTGCAGCGCTTCGCACACCTCGATCGAGTCCACCTCCAGCCGGCGCGGCAGGCCGGTGATGGCGTCGCGGCCCTTGATCTCCATGCGCACGATCTTCTGGTCAGGGTCCGCGTTGCCGATCTTGATCTTGATCTTCTCGGCCGTCTCCAGGCCGATCACCAGGTTGTGAACGGTCCGCACGTGCTTGATGATGGCTTCATCGAACTCGTCTCCGCCGATGCGGATGGCGTTCGACACGACCATGCCGCCAAGCGAGATGACCGACACCTCCGTGGTGCCTCCGCCGATGTCGCAGATCATGTGGCCGGCCGGCTCCATGATGGGCAGATCGGCGCCGACGGCTGCCGCGATCGACTCCTCGATCACGAACACCTCGCGCGCGCCGGCCTGCTCGGCGCTCTCCTGCACCGCCCGTTTCTCCACTTCGGTGGCCCCGGCGGGGATGCCGATCACCATGCGCGGTTTGACGAACCAGCGCCGCGGCGCCACCTGCATGATGAAGTGGCGGATCATCTGCTCGGTCATCTCGAAGTCGGCGATCACGCCGTCACGCAGCGGACGCACCGCCTCGATCGTGTGCGGGGTCTTCCACAGCATGCGCTTGGCCTCGGTGCCGACCGCGACCACCTGCTTGGACTCGTGGTCGATGGCGACCACGGACGGCTCGGTCAGCACGATGCCCTTGCCCTTGACGTGGACGAGGGTATTGCAGGTGCCCAGATCGATACCGATGTCTGAGGAGAAGTTATTGAACAAAGCCATCGGATAGAGTGTCCCTCCGCGTCGTGGTGCCGAATACGCCCCACGAGTCTGTCGGATTGGCGCGCCCGCGGCAATCCGACAGGCTCCTAGCGCAAGCGTTCGATCGCGCGGCGGTGGTTCGGGTCCAGTTCCCGAGCTGCGCGCCACCGGGCAAGGGCCCGCTCGGAGTCGCCCTGCTGCGAGTAGATCTCACCCAGATAGAAGTGGGCATCGGCCGCCCGCTCGTCGCCCGCGATGATCGCCCGGTACTGCTCTTCGGCAAGCGGCAGTTCACCGAGCGCACGGTAGACAGCTCCCAGTTCGTACCGCGCCCGCTGCGCGATCGCCCGGTCGCCGGTCAGATCGATCGCCTGGATGAGGTTCCGCCGCGCTCCCTGCACGTCGCCTTCATCCATCAGCATGGTGGCCATCTTCAGATGCAGCAGGTCGGACGGCCGGCGCGTCAGGGCATGACGGAAGTACTCCAGGCCGCGGGGATCGCCCAGCTCCGTGTACGCCAGCCCCAGATACTCGTAGGTGTCCGCCCCGTCGTAGCCGAGCGCAAGGGAGCCCTCCAGGTACCGCACGGCAAGGTCATAGTAGAAGTAACCCCGGTGATAGTAGGCCTTTCCGAGCGCGTACTGCGCGGCCGGTTCCGCCACGGCGATCCGCGGGTCCAGCAACGCCCGCCGCAGCGACACTATCGCGGCAGACAGGCGATCGGCGGAGGACACGCCGCTTGCGCCGCCGCCTCCCAACCCCGGGCCGGCCGGCGCCCGGTCGGCGATCGCCGCGTACAGTGACGCGACGCCGCGGATCAGGTTCGCCTCTGCGTCGAGCGGCCGTCCGGCCAGCGTCAGCTCCGCGGCATCGACCGCCTCCGCGTAGCGCCCGTCGGCGACCAGCACGCGCATGTTGACGTCATGGTCACGCCGGAGCCAGGCCGCGACCGCGCGGTCGGCCCGCAGCAGGACACCTGCGCCCACGGCGCCGGCGATGAGGAGCAACGCGAGCAGTGCGCGGCGCCGTCCCGTTGTCCGTTCCCTGCGGCTCCCCGCCGGCTGGTAACCCCATGTCGGCGCCGGGCCGTATCGCGGCGCCCCGGCAGAGGAAAGAGGAGGCGGGCCGATAAGCCGGGTTCTGTTCACTCCGACGCGTCCCGAACCGCTTGCGCGGCGCGGTCGCCATCGGGGCGGGCCATCATTCATCTGGCGCACGCGGCGGCGCCTCCCGGCACCGGCGCGGCACTCGAGCAGCCTACCCGCGGGCCCGAGGACGGCATCCCCGCAGGGAGCGCCCCCTTGTGGCGAGCAACCCGACCCGCTGCTTGGCTTTGCTCCGGGCGAGGTTTGCCATACCTCCGGCGTCGCCGCCGGAGTGGTGGGCTCTTACCCCACCGTTTCACCCTTGCCGGTCGCGCCGTGCCTCTCGGCACGGCTACCCGGCGGTCTGTTCTCTGCGGCACTGTCTGTCGCCCGCGCCGTGGCGCGGGCGCCCGGGGATTACCCGGCACCCTGCTCTTCGGAGCCCGGACTTTCCTCCACGCCCGTACCGGGCGCGGCGATGGCCGGCCCGCCTCCTGCCACCTTCACGGTACCCCATCATACCGGCCGTGGCCAGTGGGCGGCCACAAGCCCGCCCCGCGTGGCAGGCGCTCAGGAGTCGGCCGACGCGTGGTCGTCCTGGACCCCTTCGGCGGCATCGTGACCGTCGTCATCTTCGTCGCCGTCGTTGTCGTCGGTCACGTCGATGTCCAGGAACAACTCCTCCTCTTCCTCGATCTCCTCGTCTCCTTCCGCATCGGCGAAAAAGCCGGGCTCGTCATCGAAGACGTCGATCTCCACCTCCGACTCGTCGTCGGCTGGAGCGTCCTCGTAGAAGACGATGCGCCCGTGAGTGCAGAACAGCACGTCCTCCGCGCGACGGACCCGGTTGACGAAGTGAGCGGGCAGGGTCATGTAACACCCGGTGCAGACCTGCCCCAGCAGCGGGACGATCCCGTAGCCCTCGGTCGATCGGACGATCCGTTCGAACTTGAACAGCAACTCCGCATCCAGACCGGAGGCGATATCCTCCTCCTCACCCTGCAGCGCGGCCAGCCGCTGTTCCCGGTCGGCCAGCTCGACCTTGATGCGCGACTCCTCCTCCTGGACGACGCCTTCCTGCTGCTCGATCAGTTCCGCTTCGCGGGCCAGCTCCTCGGACACCTGGTCGAGCCGCTCTTCCTCTTCCTGCAGCGCTCGGCGGTAGTCCATCTCCCGCTCGGAGGCATCCCGGATCTGCTTGTCCAGCGCTTCGTACTCACGCTGCGTCCGGATCTGGTCCATCTGGCGCTCGTACTCCTCGCGGATGCGCTCCGAGTCCACCGCGTCCTGGCGCAACCCGTCGATCCGTTTCTTGGTCGACTCCTGCTCTTCGTTGCGCTCCAGATAGGTCCGCTTGAGCCGGTTGAGCAATTCGATCTTGGTGGCGAGCGACCTGGGCAGTTCCTCGATCTGCGCTTCGATCTCGTGCTTCTTGTGCAGCACGTCCTGCAGCGCCCGCAGTTTGTCCAGAGCCTCCTGAACCGCCGGCGTCCCGTGGTTCGTCCGCTCGATGGGTATGGATTCGCTACTCACACCGCCCTCCGGTCATGTACGGCCTCCGTCATGTTCGCCTCCGTCATGGGGCGCCTCCGTCATGGGCGCCTGTCGCCTCATTCGTCAAGATAGTCCTTCAGCCGCATGCTGCGTTTCGGGTGGCGCAGCCGCCGGAGCGCCTTCGCCTCGATCTGGCGGATGCGCTCGCGGGTCACGTTGAAGTGCAGTCCCACCTCTTCCAGGGTGAGGGAGTACCCGTCCTCCAGGCCGAAACGCATGCGCAGGACCTCCTGCTCGCGTTCCGGAAGGGTGCTCAGGACCTGTTGGAGCTGCTCCTGCAGCAAACGGAACGCGCTGGTGGTGGACGGGTTCTCCACGTCCTTGTCCTCGATGAAGTCGCCCAGGATCGAGTCCTCCTCCTCGCCGATCGGCGTCTCCAGCGAGATGGGCTCGCGCGCGACCCCCTTGACCGCCTTGATGCGCGCCGCGGACCAGTGCAGCCGCTCGGCGACCTCCTCGTCGGTAGGCTCACGCCCCAGCTCCTGCATGAGCTGGCGCGACTCGCGGACCACCTTGTTGATCTGTTCGATCATGTGCACGGGCACGCGGATGGTCCGCGCCTGATCGGAGATCGAGCGGGTGATCGCCTGCCGAATCCACCACGTCGCGTACGTGGAGAATTTGTAGCCCTTGCGGTACTCGAACTTCTCCACCGCCTTGATCAGGCCGATGTTCCCCTCCTGCACGAGGTCGAAGAAATGCAGGCCGCGGTTGGTGTACTTCTTGGCGATGCTGACCACCAGCCGGAGATTGGCCTGGATGAGTCGGTCCTTGGCGCGCTTGAGCTGGTACTTTCCCTCTTCAAGCCGGCGGTGCATCGCCAGCACCTCGTCGGCACGGTGCTCGAACGCCACCTCGATCGCTCGTATGTCGGCCTGCCGGCGTTCGTACTCGGCCACCAGCGCGCGGATGTCGTCGGCCTGCATGCGGATCGCCACTTCCAGCTTGGCCCGTTCCGCGGAGCGGGACAGCTTGCGCTTGACGGAGCGCAGTTCCCGGGGCGTGCTGATGCGCAGCCGGCGCTCGATCCGCTCGCTCCTTCGCTGCAGGGTACCGAGCCGCTGGGCGGCGTCCGCCAACCGGTTCGACAGCAACACGATCTCGTCCTGGTGCAGCTCCACCCGTGCCAGCGACGCCTGCAGTTGCGCGCGCAACTCGGCCAGGCGTTCGTCCTCGAAGATGCGGCCGTCCTCGGGGGTGCGGCCGTCCTCGCCGGTCAGCGTCTCCTTGTAATCCATGTACGCCTTCAGCAGCGGATACATTTCCTGCACGGCTTCCCGGTAGCAGGCGTTGAGCCGGCGCCTGTCGGCCATCAGTTCGGAAAGCTCCTTCTTGGTGAGGTTGAGCTCCCGGGGGTCCTTGGTCGAGCGTGCGCGCTCGGCGATGTGGTAGAACTCCGGCAGCGTGGCGCCACAGCTCTTGATCACCTGGTGGATGACGTTCTCCCCCATCTCCATCCGCTTGGACAGGATCACCTCCTGTTCGGCGGTGAGCAGGTTTTCCTTGCCGATCTCCCGCAGGTAGAGGCGGATCGGGTCGTCGACCGCGGTTT
This sequence comes from Spirochaetaceae bacterium, assembly GCA_026710565.1. The sequence goes on from JAPOQV010000224.1 coordinate 20,809, forward strand.
CGCGATCGGTGTTGTAGACCAGACGGCGCTTGGCGGCCGCAGCGGCCTGCCGCAGGTCGTCCTCCGTCACGTCGTCGCCGGCCTCCTCATCCTCCAGCGTGACGTCGTTCTGCTCCAGCAGGGCTGCGACCTCGTCGATGCGGTCCGAGTTCACCAACTGATCGGGGAGGCGGTCGGTGACCTCCTCGTAGCTGATCGTCTTCTTCTGCCTGGCGTACTCGAGCAGCTGCACGACCGCGGGATCAGTCAACAGATCCGACATCCACCCTCACCTTCTTCAGTTTCTCCAGCTCCGAATCGAGGAAGATCTTCTCCTCGAGCAGTTCCCGGACCGCCGCACCGGGCGGTTCGTCGCCACTGCGCTCGGCGCGGCGCATGCGCGCCTCGATATCACGGCGCCGGCGTTCCAGCGCGCGAGCCTTCAGCTTGCGAGCCCCGTCGTCCAGCACTTCGTCCGCGTTCACCGTAAACTCCCGCTGCGAGAGATTGCGTATGACCAGCGAGCGCAGTTCCTCGGTCTGCAGCATGCCGAGCAGCCCGTCCGGCGACTCGTCGCCCTGCCGTGCGCACTCGGCAAGCGCGACGAACAGTTCGTGCGCCATCGGATCGTGCAGGTCGTCGGGTCGCAGCCGTCGCTGCACGCGCTCGAACCGGTCCCGGTTGGCGGCGGCCGCCAGCATGTACGTCATCTCCAGCGAACGCCGGCCAACGCCACGACCGCCACTCGGTGCGACCGTCCGCGCCGCCGGGTCGGCACGCCGTCCCGTCCCGGCTGAAGCAAGCCGGCGGTAATCGCGCAGGATGCTGTCGTGACCGACCTCCAGCACGTCCGCAACGTCGTGCAGCAACGCCTCACGCTTCAACTCCGAGCGTACGTGGGTGAGATAAGGGAGCAACTCCCGGAATACCTGCTCCTTCGCGTCTGCCCGCCGCAGATCGAGCCCAGATGTAGCCAGTTTGAGAAGATACTCGAACGCCAATATAGGGGATGCGAGGGCGGTTTGCAACCGGTCGCCTGCATTCTGCTGGATATAATCGGCAGGGTCCAGGCCGGTCTGGAGCGGGACCACGGAAGTCGCGAGCTCGGCGTCCTCCAGCGTGGCGACGGCACGCCTGGTGGCGTTCGCTCCGGCCGCATCCGAGTCCATCACCAGGCGCACGTCCGTGGTGTAGCGCGCCAGCAGCCGAGCGTGAGCGCCGCTCAGCGCGGTACCGAGCGGTGCCACGGCCGCCTGCCCCGCCGCATCGAGGGCGATCACGTCCAGGTAGCCCTCCGCCACGTGCACGGCCCCGGCCTGCTTGATGCGTTCCCGCGCCTCTGCCAGGCCGTAGAGCAACTCGCCCTTGTGGTAGTAGGCGGTCTCCGGCGTGTTGAGGTACTTCGGTCCGTCGCCCATGGCGCGGCCGCCGAAGGCGACCACCTCGCCCCGCGGAGTGGAGATCGGGAACACGATGCGGTCGCGGAACAGCGCCAGCATTCCCCCGGCGGTGCTCGTGAACAGCCCCGAACGGGCCAGGAACTCATCGCCGTAGTGGTGGGAGCGCAGGAAGCGTAGCAGCCAGTCGCGGTCGCGCGGCGCAAAGCCCAGCCGGTAGCGATCCAGCGATTCGGCCGAGAATCCGCGGCCGGCCAGGTGCTCCCGGGCCGGCGCCGCCGCGGCGGTGTGGACCAGGATGTGGCGGAAACTGTCGGCCAGGCGCCGGTACAGCTCCAGGTAGCTCTGCCGCTCGCTGCCCTCCGAGCCCGCGGTCTCCTCCACCTGCATGCCGGCACGCTCGGCAAGCAGCCGGAATGCCTCCGGGAAACTGAGCTTCTCGAGCTCCATGACCAGGCCGAGCATCGAACCGCCCTTCTGGCAGCCGAAGCAGTAGAACAGGTTCCGCTCCGGGGTGACGGTGAAGGAGGGAGTCTTCTCGGAATGGAAGGGACACAGCCCGACGAACCGTCGCCCGCGGCGCTGCAGACGCAGATAGTCGCCGGCCACGGCGTCGATCCTCAGTCGATCGTTCAGCTCCGCGATCTGGTGGGAGGGGATCACGGCCTCACCGGCGTCGCTGCAACGCGGGTGCCCCTCAGCCGGCGACGCCCTTCAGATAGAAGTACTTGGCGTCGTTGTGCTCGTCGAGCTCGCGGGAGAAGTGGTGCTCGCCGGTAACCGGATCCTTGAGCACGAAGTACCAGTAGTCGCTCTCCGCCGGGAAAAGTGCCGCCTGCAGTGCCACCATCCCGGGATTCGCGATCGGCCCCGGAGGGAGCCCGCGCCACTGGTAGGTGTTGTAGGCGGAATCGACCTCCAACTCCTCAAGGGTGAGCACGCGCGGGTGCTCCCTGCCCTCCAGCTCGGTCAGCACGTACGCGACGGTGGCGCACGACTGCAGACCGGCGTTGGCAGCCAGACGATTGACGAACACGGAAGCGATCAGCCCCGCCTCCTCGGGACGCTGGTACTCCCGCTCCACGATCGAGGCCAGAATGATCGTGTCGTGCAGCTCGCCGGGGTCGATGCTCGCGAAGTCCGGGTGCACCTCGGCGAGCCGGTGAAAGAAGTTGCCGACCATGCTGCGCACCACGCGGTCGGCCGGATAGTCGCGCGGGAACCGGTACGTGTCCGGAAACAGGTACCCTTCCATGCTTGCCGCACGGATGCCGAGCTCCTCGATCAGCGCCGGGTCGGCGATCGCCGCCGTGAAGGCCGCCGCGGTGGTCACGCCCCGTTCCTCGAGCCGCGCGGCGATGCGGCGTACGGTCCATCCCTCCGGGAAGGTGACCGTGATCTCCTCCTCACGACCCTCCAGCAGCAACGCCAGCACCTCGCGGGCGCGCAACGACGGGGACAGCGAGTAGTGGCCGGCGCGTATCCGGCTGTCGGCGCCCTGCAGGTGGGCCAGAATCCGCAACGCCAGCTCGGAACGCACCAGCCGCCGCTCCTCCAACCGGGCGGCCACCGCGCCGAACGGCTCGCCGGGGTGGACGGTGAAGGTGACCGCAGACCCGGCTCCCGGCTCCTCGGGAGGGCCGCTCAGATACGATGCCGCCACCGCCGCACCGGCGCCGAAGACCACACACGCGACAGCCATCCCGATCGCGATGCGCTTCACGCGATACCCCACACTCCCAGCAGGAGCTAATGTAAACCCTTCACCGGCAGAAGCGAAAGAGGATGGCCCGTGACGGCGCCGCAGGCGCCGGGACTACCCGTTCCCGGGGCGGATCAGCGGTTCCTCGTGACGGCGCGCGAGCCAGTAGTCGATTTCGACCGCGTGGCGTACCGGCCCCTGGCCGATGCCGGGACACGATGCGGCAGCCTCCGACCACGCATCCGGGGATGCCAGATTCGCATCCCAGAACGGGAAGCTCCGGCACTGCAGAGGTCGCGACTCGTACACCGTGCAGGCACCGTCCTCCCAGAGGCTGCAGTCGAAGTTGGCCTTCTCGGTCAGGCTCAGCCGCTCGAATCCGCCGATGTCCACGGTACGGCAGTAGCGGTCCGTGAACTCGGCAACGGTCAGGGCCTTCGCCCGCGCCAGCGCCTGCAGATCGCCCTGTGACAGAAAGACGTAACCCGGCTCAAGCCGGCAGCAACGCTGACACCGGGTGCATTCGAAGCGCAGTCCGCCGTCGGCGGTTGTCCGGTAGAACGGCTCAGCCACGGGAGTCAGCCACGGGAGATGGGGAGAGAAGGATTCGAACCTTCGAAGGCAATGCCAACAGATTTACAGTCTGCCCCCTTTGGCCACTAGGGAACCTCCCCGCTGTCGGAGCGCGGCATGCTCGCTCAGCCTGCCACCGCTGTCAATAGCCGCGGCGCACGCACGGCCCCCGGTCAGCCACCTGTCGGGGTCGAACCGACGACCTCGAGATTACAAATCTCGCGCTCTACCGACTGAGCTAAGGTGGCGCCGCCCGTCTTCCCACGCGGCGTACCCACTATGGAGCGAAACGCGGCGCTGGGCCAGGAACGGAGCTCCAGGCCGTGGGTCATGGGCTCGCCGGCGGCAGGTCCGGGCGGAGCACCTGGGCGCCATCGAGGTACACCGGCACCGGCTTGCGGCTGCCGTCGCCGTGAAAGGTCAGCAGCAGCCGTATGATGCGACCCGGTTGCCCCTCCACGTCGGCCTCCTGAACACAGAACAGCGGCACCTCCGCGAACCCGGCGTCGCGCGTGGCGGTCGCCGGGTTCGCCCGCGTCAGGTCCGGTGTCAGCGAGAAGATGATGCTGACGATGTCTTCGCGCGCCACGCCATTGCCGTCGGTCACGGACCGGAGGAGCCGCAGGCCGGCCGACCGAATCGCCTCGGCGTCGTTGGAACTCACCTGGATCGCGCCCCGTACCGCTACCATCACTACTTCAGAACCTCGGGCCACGCCTGCACCGACGTGTCGACACACGGCCGATCGCCGTCTCACGCGATACAACGGTCACGATAGGCGGCCACGTTATGCCGCCCACGATATACTGCCTGGCGTGAAGATCGCCATCACCCTGCTGACGATCCTCGCGTTGGCGGTCGCCGCATTCTTCGTCGGATGGGTGGAGTTGTCGCTGCCGCCCGGCGCCTACGGCGTGGCCTTCACCAAGTCGGGCGGCTGGGACGAGGAAGCCGTCGCCCCGGGCGGCATCACCTGGCGTTGGGAGCGGCTGATTCCGACCAACATGACCCTGCACCGATTCGACCTGACCCCGCGGGAGGTGCAGCGGCGCGTGGCTGCGCTCCTGCCGTCGGCGGAAGTGTACGCAGCCGAGATCGGCATCGATCCGGCAGCGCTCTCCTACGACCTCGGCGTCACCGTGCGGCTGCGGATTCGCGCGGAACACCTGGCCCCGCTGGCGGCCGCGGCGGCGGTGCGCCCGGACACGTTGCCGGCCTGGTACGGGCAGGCCACCGCCGCCGCGGCCGACGCTGCCGCCGGCGCGCTGCTGGCAGGCGATGCCGCCGCGTTGGTGTCGGACCCCCGAAGCCTGGAGGAAGGCGTCCGGCGCCTGCTGGCCGCACGGTTTCCCGAGATGGAGATCATCGACGTCGAGCTGGTCCCGTACTCCGTGCCGGACCCGGATCTGTACCGGCACGCGAAGACGGCGTTCGCCGAACGCGTCGACGCCCAGCAGCGGGCGCGCCTGGCGGTCGTCGCGGATCTGGCATTCATGCGCGAGCGCGCTGCGCAGCACGCCGAGCTGCTCGCCGTGCTGGGCAGCACGCTCGCGGAGTTTCCGGAGCTGGTGGACCTGATGATCCGCTCACCCGCAGACCTGCTCGGTCGGGTGCTGGGAATGGCACAGCCGGCCGGACCGTAGCCGGCGCCGGCCGCGGCCGGGCCCCGCGCCTACCCGGGTCGGCAGCCGACCTCGTACAAGGCGAACGACCGGATCATCAGCAGCGCCCCCTCCGCCATCGTCACGCGCATGGGCGAAGCGGTGATGACGTTGCTGACCCCGCCCTCCCCGGGGCGCCACCGCAGCCCGTCCAGAGGCCAGCGGAGACCCACCGAGCGTTCGATCGTCGCGCCCGCCGACAGCGGCAGGAACGACACGGTCTGGCCCACGCAGCCGAAGTAGGCGGCCGTACCTCTGATCGCCTCCACGTGTTCATGGGCGGTGACCCAGCAGATCGTCAGCGTCTCCCGCTCGAACAGTCCGGCGATGAACAACAGGTGATCCAGCCGGCCGCCGCCGCCGCCCGCGATCACCACCCGGTCGCAGCCGAGCTCCTGCAGCGCGTGCAGGCCGAGTTCGGTGTCGGTGTGCTCCTTGTCACGCGGGAAGCGGCGCACGCGTTCGGCGGGCAGCCGTTCCGCGCGCACCGAGTCCATGTCGCCGACGATCAGGTCCGGATGGAGTCCCAGCGACAGCGCAAGATCGTAGCCGGAGTCGGCGGCGACGATCGGCCCCACGGTCTTGAGGAAAGGCTCCAGGCGGGTACGCGATGGGCCGTACCCGCCGGTGAGAAGCAGACCCGTCAGCGACATGCCGGCGTTCCCGAGCATACCGCCAGCGCCGCGCCGGGCGCCAGGACCGGGGGCAGCAGCTCTCCGGTCACGGCGCTTTCCGGTACCCTGAACGCGGCCTGGCGAGGAGATTGGAGGACGTGAGGAAGTCGCCCGAGATCGCGCTGCCGGCTGCGGTAGGGCGCTTCGCCCGCGTCCTGATCGACGCGGGACATGCCGCCTACCTGGTCGGCGGAGCCGTCCGAAGTCTCCTGCAGGACCGGCCGCCCGGTGACTGGGACATCGCCACCGACGCGACGCCCGATCGCGTGCAGGGCCTCTACCGCCGGACCATACCCACGGGCATCCGCCACGGCACGGTGACGGTCCTGTTCGGCCGCGAGCGGTTCGAGGTCACGACCTTCCGCACGGAGGCCGGCTACTCCGACGGGCGGCGGCCCGACTCGGTCCGCTTTGCCGGGACTATCGAGGAGGACCTGGCGCGGCGCGACTTCACCATCAATGCGATCGCCGTCGACATCGCTACCGGCGTCATGCACGATCCGCATGGCGGGCGCGACGATCTGGCAGCGCGGCGCCTCCGCACCGTCGGCAGCGCCCGGGAACGCTTCGCCGAGGACGGACTGCGTCCGTTTCGCGGCTGCCGGCTGGCCGCGGAGCTGACCCTTGCCGTCGACGGGCTTACCCTGCGCGCGATGCGGGACGCGCTGCCGACCGCTCGCAGGGTTGCGGTCGAGCGAGTCTGCGAGGAGCTGCGCCGCCTGCTGCTTGCGCCGACCCCGTCGGTCGGCCTGGGTCTGCTCGAACGGTCCGGACTCATGGAGCTGTGTCTTCCCGCGGCGATCGGCAGTGCGGCCGGTTCCGGCACCGACCCGGGGCCCCC
>JAPOQV010000225.1 GCA_026710565.1 Spirochaetaceae bacterium
CGCCGCGGCCTGCAACCTCACCCGCCTGGCCAACCTCGAGGCGGCCGCTCCGTAGCTGAACCGCGCCGACGCGCCCTCAGGCGTCGGAACTGCGGTCCGGATCCCGCCCTCTCACTTACAGGACTCCAGTCGATCGCTGCTCAACCTGCGCTCACTCGTCGAAGATGGCCAGGTCTGGCGGCTATCATCCGTAGTTCAGCAGCCTGCTAGGAGACCGACCACGCCCAGGACGTCCCGGAACTGGTGAGTTCGGGACTGGTGGGCCCGCAGTTCGACGAACCTTAGACCGTGAACGGTAAGGCGAAGACGGGCCGACGGGGGCGTCGTGTGGTCCCCGCCGGCAGTGCTCGACGCGCACGGGTTCCGCTCGGAGACGGCGACCATTCCGGCTATGTCGTAAACGAGCCCGACGCTGTCCAGGCGCATGGTGAGCAATCGGAACCACTGATCACCGACAGACGGATCGAGATGCTTGCCCGCAGCCTCGCCCGCCGCGCGTGCAGCCCGCGGCTATACTTGTGGCCGTGGTGCGGGCAGGTCCTTGGTGGCGAGGCGAGAGCGAGCAGGCTGATGGCGAGGCTTGATGACCTGGTCGCGAGAGTGGAAGACCAACAGCTTCGGCAAGAGATCGAGAGCGAGCTAAAGCCGCTCCGTGACCGCAAGCAATTCGGGCTCGTTTTCGAGCCTCACGAGCCCGAGTTTGTCGTGACTCCTGCAACCAGTCTCCGGCCCGGGCGGAGGGTGCTCCTACGTTCCGATCCCGAAGGTGGCGTATGGACGGTTGTCTCCCCGCCGAGTAGTCAGGGAACAGTGGAACTCCACCGGAGAGGGGAGACCACCGAACGTCCGCGGCGTGACCTGCTCGCACTCCAGAATCTTGGTGAAGAAGCGTACCCAATACTCGAACACACAGGATCCACGGGAACGGGCGGTGGTGCTGCGCACACGGTTATCAACGGTGAGAACTTCCACGCCCTCACTGCGCTCCAGTTTGCTCTAGCCGGGTCGGTGGACCTGATCTACATCGATCCTCCGTTCAATACCGGAGCCCGGTCATGGCGGTACAACAACCGGTTCGTGGACTCCAACGACGGCTACCGTCACTCAAAGTGGCTCTCGTTTATGGAGAAGCGCCTACAACTTGCCCGCCGTCTCCTGACGGCGTCTGGGGTGCTCGTCGTGATGATCGACGAGCATGAGAGTCATCGGCTCGGCGTCCTCCTGCAGGATCTATTCCCTGACGCAGCCCACCAAACCATCACCATCATGACGAACCCGGCCGGCATCGCCACAGTCGGGCGATTTTCACGAGTGGACGAGTACGCGCACGTCGTGTTCTTCGGCGACTCTGGTGCCGACGCCCGCCCAGACGACTTGCTCACGCCGCTCTACGACGAAGGGCACCTGTTGGCCGCTGGTGGCAAGAGCCCCTGGCAATCACTGTTGCGCCGAGGTTCCTCATGGGCGGCGGAAAAGAGACCGAATCTGGTCTATCCGATCGCCGTCGACCCCTCCTCCGGGCGTGTAGTCGCTGTCGGTGAGACAGCCCGAGAGCGAGACAGCTACGAGTTCGACCCTGACCTCACGATTGAAGGGTACCCCGTCGCCTGGCCGATTCGAAACGATGGGACGCTTGGCATCTGGCGCATCGGCCGAGAACTACTGCAAGACCTAATGTCGCAGGGGATGGTTCGTTCCGGGATGTACGACGGGAAGCGCCGCACGTACCCAGTCTCTTATCTGTCCGAGACCCAACGCGCGCAGATTGAGAGCGGCCTACTGGAGGTAGTTCCCACGTCGGGCGAGGAGCTGGATCCCCCAGTGCCCTTGGACCTCAGGTACGCGCATCCACCCGACAGAAGAGTCTTCACGATGTGGCATCGCTCGCGTCACGCCGCTGGCAACCATGGTTCAGAGGTGCTGCGAGGGCTATTGGGGATTAGGCAGGCCTTCGACTACCCCAAGTCACTGTACGCAGTGCGAGACATGCTGGACGCGCTAACGGCCAATAAACCCGACGCATTGATCTTGGATTTCTTCGCCGGATCAGGCACAACTCTACACGCCACATGCTTACTAAATGCACAGGACGGTGGACGGCGACGCACCGTCTTGGTGACCAACAACGAACTATCCGATCGCGCTGACCGAGATGCACGCGATTTGGGCAACCTCCCGGGCGACCCAGAGTACGAAAGCCGGGGTGTGTTCGAGGCGGTAACCCGACCTCGCATCGAGGCCGCGCTCAGTGGTCAGCGGCCCGATGGCGAGCCAGTTGCAGGCTTCAGATATCCTCCAGGATACGGCCTAGACGTGGCGCCGGCCGACGGGTTCCCGAGTGAACGCGTCGAGTTCTTTAGCTTGGACCATCTGGACCCGGAAGAGGTGGATGCGGCCAGCGCAGGGCGCCTCGAACCCTTGCTCTGGCTACACGCAGGAGCGATCGGTTCACCGCCTCAAGATGGGCTACCGTGGTCGATTCCAGAGTGTGCTGGGTGCGCTGTGCTGTTCGATGCAGGCAAACTACGGTCCTTCGCCGCGGAGGTCAAGAAGCGCCCCGAGATAACTCACGTGTGGATACACAACGATGGGCTAGATGTTGACCGCCCGGTCGTCTCAGGAATGTTCCAGTCAGTAGCAGTTGGGTTGCTGCCCGATGACTATCGGTCTCGAATCGAGCGCGTCTTGAGTAGGACACGCTCGTGAAGCTCACTCTTCGGGACTTCCAGAGAGATGCCGTGAGCGACTTGGAGTACCAAGTACGCTCGGCGGTTCGCG
>JAPOQV010000226.1 GCA_026710565.1 Spirochaetaceae bacterium
CGCCCTGCCGGCGACGACGTCCCGCGCGGCCGTCACGTCGCGGTACAGACCGATGGTCTCCACGGACACGAACGCGCCGCGGCGCCGGAGCAAGGCCGTCATGCGCTCGTCACGTGCCCCGTATGCGCGCTCCATCGGCGGGCCGGAGGCGTACACCATCGCGTTCACGTCCGCCCCGGCGTCGAGCAGCGCCTCGGCCATCGCATACTCGCGGTAGGCGGCTGCGTGCCAGAGCGGCATGCCCCAGCTCTGCGCCGGTTCGTCGACGTTGCCCAGGTCGATGCGTTCGTCGGGATCCAGGTCCCTGGCGAGCAGCAGGTCCAGCACCGCCGGCTGCCCGTAGGTGACCGCCAGCGTGAGGAGACCTCCCACGTTCCCGGTGGCCTGTTCCAGCCGCTCCTTCGGGATCGGCCGCAGAAAGGCGAGGTCGCCCAGCGCCGCGGCGCCCCGCGGCGTCTGCTGCGCTCCGGCGTCGAGCAGCGCCTGGGCCGCGGCCCGCGCCGCGGGCGCCCGCTCGCGCTGCGTCCAGCCGAACGACAGCACCGCACGGTCCAGCGGCGTCATTCCCGCTGCATCCCGTTGGGAGGGGTGGTCGTCGCGCGCCGCCAGATAACGCACCAGCGGCAGGTCGGCCTGCGCGGCGGCGGCGTGCAGCGGCGTGCAGCCCTGCGCGGCAACCTCGGCGATGCGCTCCGGGGCCGCCTCCAACAGCCGCCGGACGCCGTCGAGGTCGCCGTCGCGGACCAGGTCGAACAGCTCGTCGCCCCGTTCCGGGTCGGCGCCCGCCTGCGCGGCGCGGCGGCTCAGCTCGTTGCGGATGAGCGCGACCACGTCGTCGTAGCCGCGGTCTTCGGCCAGCGTCAGCGGCGAGGTGGCGTCACGGTGCGGGTAGATGCCCTTGTGCGGGTCCGCGCCGGCCTCCAGGAGGAAGCGCGTGCAGGCCAGGTCCCGGTTGAGCACCGCGTAGTGCAGGGAGGTGTGCTCGTCGTTCTCGGCTCGGTCCAGCCGCACCAACTCGGGGCGGGCGGCCACCAGCGCGCGGATCGCAGGGAGATCCCCTTGCTCGGCGGCCCGGAAGAAGCGCTCTGCGGACATCGGCGTTACAGCGTGACGGCCCTGCCGGAGCGGACCGATTCGTCGGCGGCCAGCACGATGCGCAGGCTCTGGACGGCATCGCGCAGGTCGGCGGACAGGTCGCGATCCTCCCGGATCGCGTCGAGCAGGGAGCGCTGCTCGCGGTCGCACAGCTCCTGGTGGTCGGGCTCGTCCGAGGTGTCGATGGAGCGGTCGGCGGTGGTGAACTCGCCGGTGGCGTCGGTCTCGGCCGCGTGCAGCAGCAGGCCGCCGGTGGTGGTGTGCTTGTCGATCACGTCAGATTCGCCCGGCGGGTGGTCGACCATGCTGACGCTGCCGAGCGGGCCGATCACGTCCTTCACGAAGTAGGCGGTCTCGCTCATCATCGGCCCCCAGCCGGCCTCGTACCAGCCCACCGAGCCGTCGTCGAAGGTCACCTGGAGCTGCCCGTAGTTGTACATGTCCTCGGCGATCTCCGCGCTCAGCCGGGCGCCGACCGCCTGCACCCGGACCGGCCGCGCGCCGGTCATGCGGCTCATGACGTCCACGTAGTGCACGCCGCAGTCGACGATCGGGGACATGGACTTCATGAGGTTGCGGTGTCCGAGCCAGCGCTCGGCCGACGACTGCTGGTTGAGGTTCATGCGCATCACCAGCGGCCGGCCCAGCCGGCGCGCGTGGTCGATGAAGGTCCGCCACGACGGGTGGTGGCGGAGGATGTAGCCCACCACCACCTTGCGGCCGGCGGCCCGCGCCGCGGAGACGATCTCCTCGGCCTCGGCGACCGTCTCGGCCAGCGGCTTCTCCACGAACAGGTGGCAGCCGGCGGCGAGCGCGCGCATGGCGTAGGCGTGGTGGGAGTCGGGATGAGTGTTGATCGACACGACCTGCGGCGAGACGGCCGCAAGCGCCTCGTCCAGGGACGCGAACGGCGTGGCGTCGAGCTCGCGCGCCAGCGCCTCACGCGACGACGGGCCGCGGCTGACCACGCCGGCCAGCGCGTAGCCGTCGATACTGCGGTAGGCGCGCGCGTGCGACGCGCCCATCGTCCCGCAGCCGACGACGACGACCTTGAGATCCTCCTTCATCGGGGCGCTACCGCCGGTCGCCGTCGCCGCCGATCGTGCCGCGCGCCTTGCGCGAGAAGAGCTTCTCCAGGTTGGCATGGGCAACCTCGCCCAGGTCCAGGTCCAGCTCGGTGCAGATCTGCGCCAGGTACCAGAGCACGTCGCCGAGCTCCATCTTCAGCGACTCGCGGTCGGCGTTCGTGATGCGGCCGCCCTTGTCCCGGAACAGCTTCTTGATCTTGCCGGCCACTTCGCCGGCCTCGTTGGCCAGCCCCAGCGTGGGGTAGACGATCGGATGGTCGGTCCTGACCAGACCCCACGTCTTGCGGGACTGCCGCTGATAGGCGGCGAACTCCTGGACATCCATCGGTGACCCGCGCAGGGTAGTCCCGGCATGAAGCATCCGCAACGGGGCGACTCGATGAGGGCGGCACAAGCGAGGGCCTTGGGGTGAAGCGGATCGGCGCGCACGTGTCGATCGCCGGCGGCGTGCAGAACGCGGTGGCCAACGCGGTGGAGCTCGGCGCCACCGCTATCGGCATGTTCACCCGCAACCAGCGCATCTGGAACCAGCGCCCGCTGTCGGAGGAGGCCGCCGCCGCCTTCCGCGACGCCTTGCACGAGCACGGGTTCGCGCCGCAGCACGTGCTGCCCCACGACAGCTACCTCATCAACCTGGGGAGCTCCGACCCGGAAGTCGTCGCCAGGTCGCGTGCCGCGTTCCTGGACGAGATGAGCCGCTGCCAGATGCTCGGGGTCCCCCACCTGAACTTCCACCCGGGCGCCCCCAAGCAGGGGGTGAAGATGTCGGCCGAGCGCTGCATCGAGCAGATCGCCGGCTACGTCAACGAGACGCTGGAGCAGACCGAGGGGGTGACGGCCGTGGTCGAATGCACGGCGGGGCAGGGGACGAACGTCGGCCACACCTTCGCCGAGCTCGCCGCGCTGATCGAGCGCATCGCCGATCCCGGGCGCGCGGGGGTGTGCCTGGACACCTGCCATCTGTTCGCCGCCGGCTACGACCTGCGCACGCGCGACGGCTACGAGGGGATGCTCGACGAGTTCGACGCGACCGTCGGCCTCCGCTACCTGCGCGGCTGGCACCTCAACGACTCAAAGGGGGATCTGGGCAGCCGCGTGGACCGGCACGCCGCGATCGGCGCCGGTGGAATCGGCCGCGAGCCGTTCACATGGATCGTACAGGACCCGCGTTTCGACGAGATGCCGCTGATTCTGGAGACGCCGGAGCCGGAGAGCTGGGCGAAGGAGATCGCCGAGCTGCAGCGGCTGGCCGCCGCCTGCGATCAGAGCGGGTCGAAGTAGGTCAGGTCGGCGCCGTGGGTCTCCATGGCCGCCACCGTGTCGCCGCGCAGACGCACGCGGATGTCCCGCGTCCGGTGGTGCAGGACGATCTCGCGCTCGGCCAGCGGAAAGCGGATGTCGATGGGCTGGCCGACCGGCGGTTCGGCGATCAGCAGCGAGCCGCCGGTCCAGGTGACGCGCGCCGCGCCCGCCTCGACGGCGAGGTCCGGCGGGTTCACCCACGACGGCGTGCGCACGTACAGGGGGCCGGCGGTCTTCACGGTCACGCGCAGGTGATCGTGCGTGTAGGGCGACTCGACCGCGACGTGGTCGGTCTCGCGGTCGAACGGCAGGTTCACCCGGTGGATGCCGTGCTCGCTGCGCACCGCCTCGCGGATCACCTCGCACAGCGAGCCGACCCCGCCGCCGACGATGTCCGTGTTGAAGCTGATGTTCCGCTGCGGGTCCACCGGCTCGTGCCCGTAGGGCGCCGAAACCCCGAAGCCGCCGAGGTGCCGGTCCGCGACGCGGTGCAGCCGGTCGGCGCCGCCGGGGTTGGGCGGGTCCTCGATGAAGCTGGTGTCGCGAAGCTGCGATGGCAGGATGTGACAGCGCGTGATGCGCTCGGCGTCCTCGAAGTACTCCGGATACCCGCGCCGGCCAAGGATCAGCGCCGTCTCCACGATGTCGCCGCTGTTGTTGATCTCCCCCCGGTCAGGGACCGCGTCGTCCCGGCTGGACTCGATCACCCAGCCGATCTCGTCGCGGATCTCCCACAGGCCGTTGTCGTAGAACGCCCTGACCCGCGCCAGCAGCTTCGCGTCGTCGAGCAGGTCGGCGAGCTGCGCCAGCGAGGACATCACGCAGGTGGTCGAGTGGGTGTGCGTGCCGAAACGCTCGCGGTCGTAGGCGCCCGACTCCGGGAAGAACTCGCCGGTGGTCTTGTCGGCGAGCGTCACGGCCAGCTCCAGCGCCGGCCCGGAGCCGGTCGCCCGGTAGTACTTGACCAGCGGGCCGATCGCGCGGGCGATGCCGGTGATGAAGGTGTCTTCGCGGACCCTGAGCGCGTTGCCGCGCTGCAGGCGGTCGAGGTCCCAGCCCGTGTCGGGACGGAACAGCTCGGCGAGCTCGCGGATGCTGCGCTCGGCGAGCTCGCGGGCGCGCTCGGAGCCGCGGTACTGCACCAGCGGGTACAGGGCGTGGAACCCCTCGCGCACGTTGTGGGTCGTGAACAGGTCGAGCGGTCCGCCGATCCGGCTCCGGTTCAGCGGCAGGGCGAACGCGCCGCCGTAGGAGAAGAACGCGGCGTTGGCGTGCTTGTCGACCGCGTCGTCCGGCACGGCAATGCCGGCGGCGTCCTCGGCGTTGAGCAGGGCGTTGAGATGGCGTCCGGGCACGTGCGACTCGGTGTGGGCGCCTGAGAAGCTGAACTGCGGGTCGGGCTTGACCTCCGAGCCGAAGAAGGGGATGTCGCCGTCGTCGGCGTTGAAGACGTTGCACATCATCCGGCAACCCAACCGGATCGCGCCGGTCAGGTCGGTGGTGTTGACGTCGGCCAATCGCATCGCTCCTCCTCTCAGCCGTCCGGCCGCGGTACGGGCGGCGCCGCGTCGAAGCCCAGCGCGTCCCGGATCGTGCGGGCCGCCGCCAGCACGGCCGCGTCCGATCCGGCCGGCGCCGCGCACTGCAGCCCGAGCGGCAACCCGTCCGCGCCGAGCCGCGCCGGCAGCGACACCACCGGCGCGCGCACGTGGGTGAACGGCAGGGTGGCGCGCGGGGCGCCCGTGACGGTCAGGACGCGCCGCGCCGCGCCCGGTGCCGCCTGCGC
>JAPOQV010000227.1 GCA_026710565.1 Spirochaetaceae bacterium
CGACACGCACTCCTTCCCCGCGCAGAAGCTGTACGGCGCCGGCCTGTGCATCCAGGTGTCGGAGGACGGCGTGCGCTGGCAGCCGCATCCCGCCAACCCGATCATTCCCTCATGGACCGGCGACGTGCAGATCCTCACCTACGACCCGATCGACCGCAGGTACGTCCTGCACGGCCGGGCCCGCCGATGGACCTCCCCCTCGCTGGCGGGGTTCGCCGCCGGCGACCTGCCGGTGTGGCCGGACAAGCCGGCCGGCATCTGGAACACGCGCCGTTGCGTGTACCGGCTGGGAAGCGACGACTGTCTGCACTGGTCCGAAACGGCCCTGGCGTTCGAGGCCGGCGCCGGTGACAACCTCGACGACGGGCTCTACGGGTTCGTACCCTGGCGCGCGGACGAGATGCACCTGGGGCTGCTCAACGTCTACCACCAGGTGGACAACGTGATGGAGCCCTACCTGCACCACGGCCGCGACGGCCGGCAGTGGCACCGCCTGCAGGAGCACCGGCCGCTCATCCCGCGCGGCCCCGAACCGTACGACCCGCTCGGCGTGGAGACGCCGTCAACGCCGCTGGAGGTCGGGGACGAGGTCCGGATCTACTACGGAGGCAAGAACGTCCACAACAACTGGTGGATCTTCGGTCACGCCGCCGGCCTCGATGCTCCGGAGGTCCACGACCGCGAGCTGTCCCGCGACGGCCATCACCTCTGCCTGGCGACGCTGCGGCTGGACGGCTGGGCCTCGCTCACCGCCGGGGTCTACACCGGGATCGTGGATACCAAGCCCGTCTTCTCGATGGCGCCCTTCCTGTCGATCAACGCCTGCTGCCGGCCCGGCGGCTTCGTGGAGGCCGAGGTCACCGACACCGCCGGGCTGCCGCTGGACGGCTACGAGCGCGACGCCTGCCGGCGGTTCACCGGCGACGCGGTCCGCCACCGCGTGCGGTGGGCGGAGCGGGACGCCGTGAACGTCGAGCCGCGCGGCATCAAGCTGCGCTTCCACCTGCGCGACGCCGACCTGTACGGGTTCCGCTTCGAGCCGGCGTAGGCCGCGGCCGAATTGCCGCCCGCGCGCCGATCGGACAGACTCCGCCCCATGGAAACGAAGCAGATCGACGCGTTCGCGGCGCATGCGAAGGACGCGGACTGGGTCAAGGACGGACTGCGGCCCTACTTCCGGTACCGGGACCTGGGCATCACCAACGCCACGCAGGGCCGGGTGCTGGCGCAGGTGATCAAGGCGGCGGAGCCGTGCACGGGGCCGATGGGCTACCACTCGCACGTCCTGGAGTTCCAGATGGCCTACATGCTGAAGGGCTGGGCCCGCATGTACTTCGAGGGCGTGGGCGAGATGCGCGTGGAGGCGGGCGACGCCTGGTACCAGCCTCCCGGCGTCAAGCACGAGCTGCTGGAGTACTCGGACGACTGGGAAGTGATCGAGATCACGATGCCCGCCGAGTTCGAGACCCAGGACGAGGTCAGGTAGCGGACCGGGCAACCGGCGTCCGGCGACCGTCATGGACCTGCAGCTCGACGGGAAGCGGGCCATCGTCACCGGCGGCAGCCGCGGCATCGGGCGTTGCTGCGCGCTGGCGCTGGCGCGCGAAGGCGCCTCCGTCTGCGTGGTGGCGCGCGACCGGTCCCGCCTGGACCGGGTGGTCGAGGAGATCGCGGACCGCGGCGCGGCCGGGCACGCCGTGGCCGCCGACCTGGCGACCACGGACGGCTGCCGGACGGCCGTCGAGCAGGGCGCCGCGGCGCTCGGCGGGGTCGACGTGCTGGTGAACTGCGCCGGAGCCGCCCAGGCGGCCGACGTGCTGGACCTGCCGGTGGAGACGATCGAGAGTGCGCTGGCGCTCAAGAGCTACGGCTACCTGCGCATGGCGCAGCTCGCGATCCCGTACATGAGGCGCAGCGGATGGGGCCGCATCGTCAACATCGCCGGAGCCGCGGGAGCGAGCCCGGAGCGCGGCAACCTGCCGGTCAGCCTGGCCAACATCGCGGTGCTCAACACGACGAGAGCGCTCTCCGACGCGGTTGCCGGCGACGGCATCCTGGTCAACACGATCTGCCCCGGCCTCACCAACACCACGCGCGCGCGGCGACTGCACGCGGCCCGCGCGGCGGAGGAGGGGCGCGACGTGGATGAGCTGATCGCCGAGGCGGGCCGCGGCCTGCCGGCCGGGCGGATCGCCGAGCCGGAGGAGATCGCGGAGGTCGCGGCTTTCCTGGCCTCCGGCGCCTGCTCCTACGTCTTCGGCAGCTCCGTCTACATGGACGGCGGCTCCCGGCGCGGCACGCCGTGAGCGGCACGGACACCGGCATCCCGCCCGATCTGCGGGTGGTCGTGACCGCCGGCGCGCGCGGCATCGGCCGCGCCACGGTGGAGGGGCTCCTGGAGCACGGCGCGCGCGTGCACGTGTGCGACATCTCAGCCGAGGCGATCGCCGAGTGCCGCGGCTCCCTGCCGGGCGTGACGGCGGCGGTGGTCGACGTGGCGGCGGTCGACCAGGTCGACGCCTTCTTCGACACGGCGCTGGACGCGCTGGGCGGGCTCGACGTGCTGGTCAACAACGCCGGCATCGCCGGCCCCACCGCGGCGGTCGAGGACATCACCGTCGAGGACTGGGACCGCACCGTGGCGGTGAACCTCAACGCGCAGTTCTACTGCGCGCGGCGGGCGGTGCCGGCGCTGCGGGCATCGGGTAACGGTGCGCTCATCAACCTGTCCTCGGTCGCGGGCCGGCTCGGCTACCCCTACCGATCGGTGTACGCGGCGACCAAGTGGGCGGTCGTCGGCTTCACCCAGAGCCTGGCCAAGGAGCTCGGCCCCGACGGCATCCGCGTGAACGCCATCCTGCCCGGCGTGGTCGACGGCGATCGCTTCGAGAGCGTGGTCACCGCGCGCGCGGCGGCGCTCGGCCGCACGTTCGAGGAGGTGGCGGAGGAGTATGTGAGCCACGTGTCGCTGCGCCGCAAGGTGAGCAATCGCGACGTCGCCAACATGATCCTGTTCCTCTGCTCGGAGGCCGGCCGCAACGTCTCCGGGCAGTCGCTCGGCGTCTGCGGCAACGTCGAAGCGATCTAGCCGTGGCCGCAGAGACAATTCTGGTAACGGGCGCCACCGACGGCATCGGCCGCGCCACCGCCCGCGCGCTGGCCGAGCGCGGCTGCGCCGTGATCGTGCACGGCCGCGACGAGAACCGCGCCGGGGAAGCGGCGCGTGAACTGACCGCCGCCACCGGCAGCCCGGACGTCACGTGGGTGGCCGGCGACTTCGGCTCCCTGGCCGAGGTGCGCGCGATGGCGGAGCGGGTCCTCGACACCTGCCCGCGGCTCGACGTGCTGGTCAACAACGCCGGCATCGCCGTCCGCAGCCGTCACCTGTCCGCCGACGGCTACGAGAGCACCTTCGCCGTCAACCACCTCGCGCCGTTCCTGCTGACCAACCTGCTGCTCGACCGGCTCCGGGCGAGCGCTCCCGCGCGTATCGTCAACGTCGGTTCCGGCGTGCACGGAAGCGGACGCATAGACCTCGACGACCTGCAGATGGAACGCCGCTTCGACGGCTGGGAAGCCTACTGCAACTCCAAGCTGGCCAACGCGCTGTTCACCTGCGAGCTGGCGCGCCGCGTGGACGCCGCCGAGGTCACCGCCAACTTCCTGCATCCCGGCGTCATCGACACCAAGCTGCTGCACGTCAACTTCGGCGGCGGCAGTTCCGTGGCAACCGGCGCCCGCACCCCCGTCCACCTCGCCCTGGACCCCGCGGTGGCCGGCGTCACCGGCGCCTACTTCGTCGATCGGCGTCGTGCCCGACCCTCCTCCGCAGCCGGCAACAGGCGCCTGGCACAGGAGCTCTGGCGCGTCAGCGAGGAGCTTACCGGCCTGGCGTAACGCGGACCGCCCGGCCGCGCGCCATCACTCGGACAGCGTGTCGAACAGCGCGTTGGCGATGACCAGGTGGCCCGCCCCGTTGGGATGCACCGGCTCCGGGCAGAACGTGTCCGAGTCGCGGTATTTCAACTGCTCCCGGAAGACATCGTGCAGCCGCACGAGCCGCGTGCCGAACTTGGCGCTCATGCGCTCGACCACGTCGATGTACTCCGGGATCAGATCGAGCACCTGTCGGCGAAATGAGTCCGCCGTCGTCTCGACGGAGATGTAGAACGGCGTGATCAGCACGATCGGACAACCCAGCGACTGGCGCGTGCGCTCGAGCAGGGCGTCGTAGATCTCCTCGAATCGTGCGGGAGGCACAGCCTCCGGGTCGCCGCGCAGCACGCTGTGCAGGTCGTTGATACCGATCTTGACCGACAGCTTGTCCGGCTTGTGAAAGAGCACGTCGTCGGTCCACCGGTCCTGCAGGTCGGTCACGCGATTGCCGCCGATCCCCTTGTTGACGTACCGGATCTTCCGCCCCGGATGCGCCGCCGTCGCCAGCTCCGCAAACAGGCGGACGTACCCGTCACCCAGCGGCGCCGCCTCCACGCGCCGGCCGCAGTCCGTGATGCTGTCCCCGATGAAGAGCATCGTCTCACCGTCTTCGATCCAGAAACCCACGCCTTTCCCCCATTCCTGATCGTACCGCGACGTGAGCGTGATGGTCGACGAAACCCGCCGCGGCGCACACCACCTCTATGTGGCGCCCGCCCGCGCGTTCTACTTCGGCGCCGAAGTGGGAAGGTCCGCCGGCCGCTTCGCTGCCGACGGCGCTCGACCGTCGGAGTCCTGTTCCGTATGCGGCTCGGAAGGCATCGGTGCCGCAGTGACGGCACCAGCGGTGCTCGACGATCCGGGTCTCGTTCTGCCTTCGACGCCGAAGCGCATGTCCGCTCTTTCCGCTTCGGCGCCGAAGTGGCACGACGGTCCGCGTTCCGCCGCACATTGGCGGGCGAGCTGCCGGCGCATGCACGCGGCGCGGATCGCTGCGCCGGCGGCGGGACTCCGCGGGGTGAGTCTGCCCCGCACCTTCCCGCCC
>JAPOQV010000228.1 GCA_026710565.1 Spirochaetaceae bacterium
ACTGGATCGCGAACTACATCTGGGGCATCGCCGACGACGTCCTGCGCGATCTGTACGTGCGTGGCAAGTACCGCGACGTGATCCTGCCCCCCTTGACGGTCCTCCGTCGCCTCGACGCGGTGCTGGAAGGCAGCAAGCAGGCCGTCCTCGACATGAAGGCCGCCCTGGACGACGCCGGCGTAGTCGAGCAGGACGCCGCCTGCGCCAAGCGGCGGCGCAGGCGTTCTACAACACTTCCCGCTTCACCCTCCGCGACCTCCGCGCCAACCGCCAGCAGCTCACCGCCGACTTCCAGGCGTGCCTCGACGGGTTCTCGCCCAACGTGCAGGACATCCTCGACAACTTCGAGTTCCGCAACCAGATACCGCGCCTGTCCCGCGCCGACGCCCTGGGCACGCTGATCGAGAAGCTCACCTCGCCCGACATCAACCTGAGCCCGGCCCCGGTGCAGCACGCCGACGGCTCGGTCAAGCATCCCGGCCTCGACAACCACGGCATGGAGACGATCTTCGAGGAGCTGGTGCGCCGCTTCAACGAGGAGAACAACGAGGAGGCAGGCGAACACTGCTCCCCGCGCGTCGCGGTCCGACTGACTGATGCCAGTGACGTACCGGCTCCGATGCGAGGGAGGTAGGAACATGACGACCACGCGAGAGAAGAGAGGATTCGACTGCGTGAAGACCACGCGCGAGACTCGTGATCGCCTCAGTGTCGAGTTGGCCCGGATGTCCCCTGAGGACCGGGTCCGGTGGCTCAATAGCAGGGGTTTCTCGGACCCTCTCCTGCGCCGCCTCGTCAATCGGCTGCGGCCGCAGGAAGGTGGAGAGGGCGAGTCCGGTCCGGTGCGCTCGACCGGCAGCCCCTTGCCTCGACGCGATTCCGTCCGCCGCCCGCCAAGAAGCGAACGATGGCGACCACGGAGGAATGACGGAATATCGTGAAGCCCGCAAGGAAGACGGAGTGACAACTGCCAACTCAAGCCATCTTCTACCAAGAAGCCAAGTCGTACTGGCTCTGCAGGTCCAGCCAGAAGCGCGGGCTGTTGCCAAAGTAACGGCCAAGCCGCAGCGCCGTGTCAGCGGTGATCGACTGGCGTCCGTTCAGGATGTCGGTGATGCGGCCGGACGGCACGCCCAAGTCATGTGCCAGTCTGTTTGCGCTCAGGCGGCGAGCTTCGAGCTCGCGCTTAAGCAATCGGCCAGGATGCGAAATCGGATCCACTTTCGTAGCCTCTCCAGTGGGAGCTACAAACTTAACTACGCAGATTCTCCTTCGGCTGCTTTCGCGGCCCTCTTTCCACCTTGCTGAGAGGGGTATGCAGGCTGGAAATGCTCCGTCCACTCTTTTCTCATATAATCAAAGAACCCTCGAACCGGAACTGCCCCACAAATCGGTTCCAGTTGCTCTCCCGCTCCCGTCAGCGACACTGCACCCCAATTGAGTTCGTATCCGCCATTTCCGTGAATACTCTCCTGGTCGTGTGTCAAGGTCAACTTTCTGCCAAAATATGACAACGTGACAGAGTTAGGAAGCTTGAGTTCCGCGAAAGGCTGATTCCCCAAGTGAAGGTTAATCAAACCAATGTCATCCAAATGCCGTAACGCCATGTAATCTATGCCGCCGTTCACAAATTCTCGAGCATACAACTGATGAATCGCCGGTGCTCGCATGCTGTCAGAAGCCCAGCAGAAACCGCAAAGAGCAGTGAATAGGTCAGCGTCTTTCTTGTCCATTGACGCCACCAAGTTGACAGTTCTGCGCGAATAGGAGCCCGGACGGTTTGCTTCTCCGGCGAGTATGTTTGCCCACAATGTCTGCATCTGATCGTCGGACACAAGTCGGCAACGGTCAAAGAGATTTACGATCCAATCTGTTTCTATGTTCTCTGGATCCGCAGACTCGTCGAGTTGCGGCAGGGCCTTGGTAGTAATACTCCTTCTGTTCTGACTGTATCGTCGTTGCTCCGTTTTCAATTCTTCTATCTCTATTTCCGTTTCAGCTTCAATTATAGCAGCCTGTTTCTTCGCTTTAGCCATCCTTACTACATGAGTTGGTTCATATACCATGCCTATGGCGTCCGCAATCTTCTTGACTAAGGTATTGGCCGCCTTCCCAAGCGGAGCCAATGGAGCCAACGGATTATCGTTAGGCATCGCTCGCGCAGATCCGCCACGGCCCGTTCACCGTCATTGCCCACTGATTCCTGCGCGCTCCCTTGAGCTTGTGCAGGCCGACGCTCTTGAGCGGACGAGCGGATTCAGGTCGCGCAGCGTCTGAACGACGTTCAGCGCCAGCAACAGGATCGACTGCGCAGTCGAAGTCCAGACCTCTGAATCGGTTCGGTCGCTCACCGTTCCGTACCTTCTGACCCGCAGTATTGCGCCAGGAGCGAATCACGGCAAGAAGATACTACGAGGCCCGGTAACACCGTAACCCATCAGCGGGAGATGACCGGGTGACCGCCCAGCCAGCCCTGCCGGTGTAGACGATGGCAGGCTGAAACGAGTTGCGCAGACGGTGCGTCGTACACGGACAGGCCGCAGCTCGCCGGGCGATGCCGGTCCGCGGTCTGGACACGGGGGCGCCCACCCAATTGAATGAACGCCAACATGAGCAACGGCGACCTGAACTGGATCGCGAACTACATCTGGGGCATCGCCGACGATGTCCTGCGCGACCTGTACGTGCGCGGCAAGTACCGCGATGTGATCCTGCCGATGACTGTGCTGCGCCGGCTCGACGCCGTGCTGGAGGACAGCAAGCAGGCGGTCCTAAATATGAAGGACACCCTCGACAACGCCGGCGTCATCGAACAGGACGCCACCCTGCGGCAGATCGCGGGACAAGCCTTCTACAATACCTCCAAGTTTACCCTGAGTGACCTGCGCGCCCGCGCTAATCGCCAGCAGCTCGAAGCCGACTTCCGGGCTTGGCTCGACGGGTTCTCGCCCAGTGTCCAGGACATCCTCGAAAACTTCGAGTTCCGCAACCAAGTCTCGCGGCTTTCTAGGGCCGACGCCTTGGGCACGCTGATCGAAAAGCTGACCTTCCCCGACATCAACCTGAGCCCGGCCCCGGTACACTACGCCGACGGCTCGGTCAGGCACCCCGGCCTCGACAACCACGGCATGGGCACGATCTTCGAGGAGCTGATCCGACGCTTCAACGAGGAGAACAA
>JAPOQV010000229.1 GCA_026710565.1 Spirochaetaceae bacterium
ACCGTGTTCCGCGACACGGTGGTGACGCCGAGCTTGCCTGCTGCGTGCTGGAGGCGCTGGGCCGCGGCGACGTGGCCGTCTACGCCGGCCTGGGCAAGCCTCTGCTCGACCCGGTCGACGACGGCCGGGAGGCGGTCGACGCGCATCGGCCGCGCCAGATGCAGGCGATCGAGCGCTATCCGGCATCGACCCGGCCCGCCGCCCGGCGCGCGGTCGACTTCATCGTCGACACGGTCATGGGCGGCGACGGCGACGTTACCCTGGTGCCGATCGGCCCGCTGACGAACATCGCCTGCGCCTTCGCCCTGGAACCCCGCATAGCCGACAAGGCCAGGATCTGCCTCATGGGCGGCTGCACGAACCGCGCCCAACCGGAGTGGAACGCGCTGTGCGACCCGGAAGCGGCGCGCATCGTGTTCGGGACCGGCGTGCCGATCACGATGGTCGGACTGGACGTGACCGAGCGGTGCCGCATGAGCTACGGCCAGGTGCGCGCCATCGGCGCGGTGGACCGCCCGATCACCCGGCTGTGCTTCGAGCTGATCCATCTCTGGGGCGGTGACGCTCCGGAGCCCCGGCCGCTCCTGCACGATCCGCTGGCCGTGGGGATGGTGTTCGATCCCACCTTCTGCGAGACGCAGCCCATGCGGATCGAGGTGGAGACGAGGTCCGAACGGCTCAACGGCGCGACGGTTCCCGCCCGAGCGGGGGACGCCGAGCCCAACGCCGAGGTGTGCGTGGCCGTGGACGAACGGCGCTTCCTCGACCATTTCGTCACGACGCTGACGGCATGAGCCGCCCCCTCGACCCGGCGAGAGCCCAGGATGCGCTGATCCGGGCGGCGCTGGCCGGCGACGATGCCGGGGCGGACGAGATCCTGGAGCGGTTTCCTGAGGTGTGCCGGGATTCGCTTGCGTGCGCTCTGCTGGTGGCCGACCCGGCAGCGGCGGACCGGGTCACCGCTGCGAACGTCAACACAGCGCTCGGCCCGACCGGCTGGCCGCCCCTGCTCCTCCTGTGCAGCTCGCGCTATCACACCGCCGATGCGGAGGTCGCCGCGGCGCGCCTGGACCTGGCGGGCAAGCTCCTGGAGCTGGGTGCCGATCCCAACTCCGGAACGCGCGAATCCAAGACCGTCCGCGGCTACCGCACCGTCCTCGGCACCGCGGCAGGGCGCGCCCGCTGCGCGCCGCTGGTCCGCATGCTGCTGGCCGCGGGAGCCGACGCCGCCGACGGCCCGACGCTCTACGAGGGCTGCGCGATGTGGGAGGCCGTGCGCCTCCGCGACCGCGACAGCCTGGAAGCGCTGCTGGCCGCGGACCCGCCGCAGTGGCACGTCTGCCACGCCCTGCCGCAGAACCTGCAATACGGCGACGAGGAGCTGACCGTCCGGCTGCTGGAGTCCGGCGGCGACCCCAACTGGACCATGGGCGCATGGGGATTCGGCGGCACCTGCCTGCACGAGGCGGTGGTCCTGGATGCCGACCTGCCCGTGATCCGGGCCCTGCTCGACCACGGAGCCGAAGTGGGGGCCCACGACCGGGACGGGCGCACGCCGCTGGCACTCGCCGTCTGTCTCAACCGCGACGGGGCGGCGGCGCTGCTGCGGCAACGAGGCGCGCGGGAGAGCGACGTGCGGGAGGCCGACCGCTGGGTCAGCGCCTGCTTCGCCCATCACCGCGGACGGGCCGGCCGGATCCTCGCCTCGGGCGCCGTGTCCCTGCGGGCGGCCGATCACCTGTGGATCTGCCGGGCCGCGCGCGCCGCGGATACGCAGGCGGTCGCGCTGCTGCTGGCCGGCGGCGCCGACGCCCGCGCGGTCGATGACGATGGGCAGACCGCGCTGCATCTGGCCGCCGTCGCTGGCGACGTGGCGGGGTGCCGGTCGCTTCTCGCCGCAGGGGCCGACCCGCACGCGTTGAACTTCGCCGGTCAGACCCCACTCGATTGCGCCTTGGAAGTCGAGGCCCCCACGTCGCGGGACGCTCTGGCGGCGTTGCTGCGCGATGCCGGAGCGAGCCGAAGCACCCGCAGCTTCGACGATCCCGCGTTCGCCGCCGTGTTCGAGCACGCCGCGGACGCCGTCGTCAGCGGCGACGTGGATTGCCTGCGGTCTCTCCTGCGCGAGCACCCGGAGTTGGCCACGGCGCGCTCATCCCGGCCGCACCGCTGCACGTTGCTGCACTACCTGGCCGCCAACGGGGTGGAGGGCGAGCGCCAGCAGACCCCGGCCAACGCCGTCGGGGTGATCGACGCGCTGATCGGCTCCGGCAGCGACCCCGACGCGAGCTGCTATACCTACCGGGGCGGCCCGGGTGAGACCACCGCGGGGCTCCTGGCCGGCAGCGCATCTCCCCGCGACGCCGGGCTGACCCTGCCCATGCTCGCGGCGCTGGCGCGCGGCGGCGCGCGGTTGGATGAGACGCACACGCTGCTGGTGCGGGTCTTCGCGGCCCTGCAGTCCGGCGATGGCGCGAACGCCAAGACTGAGGTCGACAGGTCTCCGGAAGTCGCCGTCCAAGCGCTGGTGGAGAGCGTCCCCCTGGGCGCCACCGCGATTGTCCGCGCCCTCCTGGATGCCGGCGTGGACGTCGACAGCAGGCGCGGGGACGGCGCGACCGCGCTGCACCTTGCCGCCTTCGACGGCAACGCCGAGCTGGTCGAGGAGCTGCTCGCGCGCGGCGCCGACCTCAGCCTGCGGGACGGCGTGTACGACGGCCCGCCGTCCGGCTGGGCGCAGGCCGGCGGGCACGAGAACCTCGCGAAGCGCCTCGCCACACGGGCCGAGTAGGTCGGATGGGCGATACTGGACTCGAACCAGTGACCCCTAGCATGTCAAGCTAGTACTCTAGCCATCTGAGCTAATCGCCCTGAGCCGCAACCCTCCGCACGCGGCGGGCCGCTGTCAAGAGACCCACGAGATCGCGCTGATCTCCGCCGCCAGGTCCACATCCTTCTGCGTGATCCGCCCGCCGGCATCGTGCGTGTTGAGCCGGATGCGCACCGTGCTGTAGACGTTCCACAGCTCCGGATGGTGGTTAGCGGCCTCGGCCGCGAAGGCGATGCGGACGATGAACGACACCGCCTCGCGGAAGCTCCCGAACTTGAACTCCCGCTGCAGTGCGTCGCCGTCCCGGCTCCAGCCGGCCAGCCCCTGCAGGGCTTCCTGAATCTGATCGTTGGAGAGCGCGGTTGCCATGCACGAGAGCCTAACTGCACCCGAGGCGGCTGTCCAACGCAGCGCGCCTTGACGAACCCGCCGGGAAGTAGTATGTGTTGCGACCGCTGGGCGTTAGCGTCCAGTCCGATCCCCTGTAGCTCAGTTGGTAGAGCGGGTGGCTGTTAACCACCAAGTCGCATGTTCGAGTCATGCCGGGGGAGCTATCGCGCACCTCCCGACCTTGCGATGGCACCGCACGGCCGCAACCGTTCTTGGTGCGCTCCTCCTCGCCGGGTTGGCGACCGTAGGCTGCAGCACGACTCCGCCTCCC
Organism: Spirochaetaceae bacterium; assembly: GCA_026710565.1. Next base: position 3,492 of record JAPOQV010000229.1, read on the forward strand.
GGGGCCACGGACAGCGCGGGCAACGCCGCTACACAGTCGGGCACCGTGCAGGTCCGGGCCGAAGGCAGCGCCGAAGCCGTACCCGACATCGCCGTCCTCGGCATGAGCGTTCAGGTCACCGAACCATCGGTCGAAGCAGCCCGAGACCGGGCCGCCCGGTTGACCCAGGTGGTGATCGACCAGCTCACACGCCATGGGGTGGAAGAAGAGGACATCCGCACCAGCCGGTTCACCATCGACGCCGACTACCAGTACACCAACGACGGCGGACGCCGCCTGAACGGCTACCGGGTCATCCACGCGCTGACGGTCACGCACCGGGACCTGGACACCGTGGGAGCCGTCATCGACACGGCGTCCACGGCCGGCGGCGATGCGTTGGCGTTCGGCCACATCGCATTCACCCACGCCGACCCGGACCGCCATCGGCAGGCAGCGCGTCGCGACGCGGTGGACCGGCTGCACCGCACGGCGCGACAGTTGGCGGACGCCTCGAACCGGGAACTGGGGCCACTGCTCGAAATCAGCGAAGACGTCTCCCCGGACTACGGTCCATTCCAGAGTCTCTCCGCGGGCGCGGCCATGCTGAGGTCCGAGGCCGCCGACACGCCGATCAGTGTCGGCAGCGACGTGATCCGCGTTACCGTGCGCGGCGTGTTCGCCTTGCGCTGAAGCGACCGGCCCCGGCTCAGCTCTTCATCAGCCGCTTGACGTACTCTCTGACGTCTCCCTCGACCACGCCCAGGTCGTTGCGCATCTCCTGCAACACGGACCGAAAGGAACCTTGCTCTTCCTCGCGGGTGATGCTGCGGCTCTGCTCGACGACCGACAAGAACTCAGCCAGTGACTTTACCAATTCCCGATTGCCGACGAGGGCGGTCATACGCGCGTAGTTGCGCATCTCCTCGATCTCGTGGTCGTCGATCACACCGTCGTCGTCGGCTTTCGTGACACACGCGATGGTGTCCTTGTACAGCTCGAGTTTCTGCCGAAACAACTCGACTCGGTACTCCCGCTCGGTTTCGGAGCGAACCTGAAAGTGAATCGTCACACCGACCGACGCCACGACCAGAACGACGGCGATGATCGCGGCGAGCAACTCGATCGTGAGATCGCTGACGTGTTTGGAGAACAGTACATGGACAAGAATGGACGCGGTGATGACCAACGCTACGGCGAGCACGACCACGGCCAACGTCGAGGTTGATCTCTTTCCCAACTTAGAACGAAGCCTCCTGAACCGGCGGCTGCACGAACACCGCCCTTGCCGCGCAACTATGCTCAGCGACGGATGTTACGCGGGATCGAGCTGTCGCAGCAACCATCCTCGCACCACGGATGCAGCCCTGCTCGCGCTGGCGAACAGCACCGACTCCCGGTTGCGGTCACGCCCCTCCCACCCTACCATCCTGCGCCGGAAGTCTTGGACGTGGCGAGAAGCAGGATGTTGAGATGCAGAGTGATGGCCGTCGCGCTGGCCACCGTGTTCGGATTCCTGGGCGCAGCGCCGACCCTGGCCGCGGACGAAGGCGGCACCTTCAGCGTCATCCGAAGCTACGTGCGCGACCACGTCACATTGGAACACGCCGACGGCACGATCAGCGCCGGCACCCTGGAGGGAACCGTCACCACTCACGCGAGCAGCGGCGAACCGTTCACCCAAGGAGAGCACAGTCTCATCAGGTATGTGTTTTACGCAAAAGCACCGCAGAAGGCGTGAGCCTCGAAGCGCCGTGCACGACGACCGATGAATCCGGCGACCGGTGGTACACCCTGTCGCACCGAAGCGCCGGCGATATCGCAACGGGTGGCGGTGGCGAAGGCCGCTGGATACTCATGGGAGGCACCGGCAAGTACGCCGGCGTGACCGGCACCTGTACCTACGACACCTCGTACCTGACGCAGGACCGGGTGGTGACGGTGGGCACATGCGCCTGGGAGAGGCTCTGAGTCGAACACGGCCTGAAGCCGCAGTGGAACCGCTGCGCCGGAAGCGCCCGCTCACGCCCCTTCCGGGGGACAGATTGCGGCGATGGCATCGAGTTGCCCGGCGTCGAGTTCGCCGTCCGCGGCCGCCGCGTTGGCGCGCGCCTGCTCCGGGCTCTTCATGCCCGGAATGGGGCAGGTCACGGCAGGATTGGCCAATGTGAACTGCAGGGCCATGTCCAGCATGCTCTGTCCCGGCCGCAGGACGCCGTGCAACCGTGACACGGCGTCGAGCCGGGACAGGAATGTCTGCCGCCCCGCCCCGCCCGGGTTCCAGCCGCTGCGCACCATGTCGTCGAACCGCGTGGTTTCGTCGAACTTGCCGGTCAGCAGCCCCTGTGCGATGGGACCGCGCAGCAACACGCCGATGTCGTGGTCCAGGCAATGGGGCAGGATGTCCCGCTCGGCCGTGCGATTCAGGATCGAGTAGTTGATCTGGCACGCCGCGCACTGACCGTTCACGTCGAGGGCCTTGAGCGCGGACAGGTCGTTGGTGGAGATCGCGTAGTGGCGGATCTTCCCCTGCTGCTTGAGGAGCTCGAACGCCTCCACGAAGATTTCGGGACTCTCGGGCGAGCCGACGTGACACTGGTAAAGGTCGATGGTGTCCATCCCCAGTCGGTAGAGGCTGGCGTGGCAGCACCCGATGATACTGTAGATGCTCTTCAACCCCGGCGGGTCGTCCTGGCGGCGGGCCCAGTTGCCCACCTTGGTGGCCACGTAGCCGGCGCTGCGCCGGTCGGCGAGGGCCTTGCCGAGCAGGATCTCGCTCTGACCCAGGCCGTAGGAGTCGGCCGTGTCGAACAGGTTGACGCCGGCGTCGAGGGCGGCGTGGACGGTCCGAATCGCCTGCCGCTCGCTCACCTCTCCCCACTGGCCACCGATGCCCCAGCAACCCATCGATACCGCGCTCACGTCCCATCCGGTCTTCCCCAGTCGTCGCTGCTTCATGGGCTGCTATCATATCCGACGTGACCGATGCACTCCCGGTCCAACCCCTGCGACGCGTTGCCGTCGCACTGCTGACATCGGTGGCCGCCGTCACGGGCATCGCGCACGAGACCGACAGCGTGGAAGAGCTCACCCGCGCCGCCGAGCGCGGGGACGCGGAGGCCCAGTTCCAACTGGGATTCATGTACGCGAGCGGCTTCGGTGACTTCGATGAAGACGAGGCCGAAGCGCTGAGATGGTATCGCCGGTCTGCCGAACAGGGGTTGGCGCGGGCTCAGAGCTACGTTGGCACGTAGTACGCGTACGGCCACAGCCTGGAGCAGGACTTCGCTCAAGCCGCAACCTGGTGCCGACTTGGCGCCGAGCAGGGCGACGCCGGTGGACAACTCTGCAGGGCGATGTTGTATGCCGGCGGCTGCGGGGTCGAGCAGGACGGCACGGAGTCCGCACGGTGGTATCGACTGGCTGCGCGCCAAGGAGACGGGACGGCTCAGGCCCGACTCGGCGACATGTACGCCAGCGGTGAAGGTGGCGTCGAGCAGGATCCCGTCGAAGCCGACAAGTGGTACCGACGCGCCGTTGAGCCGGGCACCTACCGCCCCACGAAGGTGGCCGGTGCCGATCTCTTCTCGGGTCGGCCGGTCCTGATTCACCTCTTCGGGCTGGCCCGCATGTACCGGGACGGTGCCGGCGTTCCCCAGAACGACGTCGCGGCATACAAGTGGCTGGACATCATGCACCGCTTTCGCTTCGAGTCCGACACGATAACGTGGGAGGGCAACCAGCCGGAGCTCGACGATCTCGAGAAGAAGATGACGAGCGAGCAGGTGGCCGAGGCTCAACGCGCGGTCGACGCGTTTGTCGAGACCTACTGGGTCTACTTGCACGAGGTCTGGCGCCGTATGGCTGTCGCGGCGTCTCTTGCAGGGATGCCCGGGGAACAGCGCGTATTCGAAACGCATTGGTGGTACCCGGTCGTTCGTTGGTGGTACCCGGTCGCCCGATGGTGGTGGCGGACTACCGCAGCCATCGGCGCGACGATCTCTCCTCCGGTCATCCCGGACGCCCTGATGGCGACCGGGAGCAGCGGTACGCCGGGCTGCTTTGCCGGCACGACCGCCGCCGCGGACACCTGAGCGGAGATCACTGCTTCCCTCGACTCCGAGAGACCTGCCGACGGCGGCCATCTCCTCGGTTTTCGGCCCGGGACGTGTTCGCCTTACGCTGACGAGTCGCGACGCTCGTCCCCGGAGTGGCGCGAGGCGCGGTTCTGCGAGTATCGTCGACCATGACCATGACCGACGAGCAACGCTTCTTCTTCGACCTGCGCGGCTGGATTCTGCTGCCCGCGGTCCTGTCCCGAAAGGAGATCGACGCCGCCCGGGCCGAGTGCTACGACGCCGTGGAGAGCGGCGAGCACAGCGGCATCCAGGGGTACGAGGGGGAGCTGCAGAAGCTGCTCGATCACCCGGCGATCGTCGACATCCTTGAGGACATCCTGTCCGACGATCCGTTCCTGAGCGACGACGCGTACGGGTTCCGGTGCGAGCAATCGTTCATCACCGTGCGGCCGCCGGGCTGGAGCACGTCCGAGCGGAACGACAACGGCCTGCCGCACGTGGTGCGCCCGCCGCAGCGGGCCAACGCCATGCGCTATCAGGTGCAGGGAGGCAAGATCTTCTCCGGCCTCACGCGCGTGGTGTGGGAGCTGGAGGAGGTCAAGGAGGGTCAAGGCGGCACCACGTTCCTGAGCGGTTCGCACAAGGCCGACTTCCCGTACGGCGGCCCCGACCCGACGACGCCGAACATCGGCGGCTCGCCGTGGGAAGCGGAGATGCGCGCCATGATGCAGGGCTACGGTTGCCCGGCGGGCTCGGTGGTCATCTTCACCGAGAGCCTGGTCCACGCCGCCAACGACTGGACCAATCCGGACAACCCGCGCTGCGCGGTGTTCAACTGCTACAACTCCGCCTGGGCGCAGTGGCACCGGGTCGGTCTCGACCACGAGGTCATCATGCGCATGCCTCCCAAGCGCCGCACCCTCTTCCGCGGCGTCTGCGAGTTGGGCGGCATCACGGCGTACAGCGCCGAGAACCGCACCGTGTGAACGAGCGGCATTCGCGCCCGTCGGCGCTGGCGATCACCGACCTGCGGGTCACGAGCCTCACGGGCACCCCGTTCAACAGCTACCTGATCCGCATCGACACCAACCAGGGGATCAGCGGCTACGGCGAGGTGCGGGACAACGCCAGCAAGACCTACGCCCTGATGCTCAAGTCACGCCTGCTCGGCGAGAACCCGTGCGACGTCGACCGGCTGTTCCGGCGCATCAGGCAGTTCGGCCATCACGGCCGGCAGGGCGGCGGCGTCAGCGCCGTGGAGATGGCCCTGATGGACCTTGCCGGCAAGGCGTACGGGGCTCCCGCGTACGCCCTGGCCGGGGGCAGGTTCCGCGACCGCATCCTCTGCTACTGCGACACCACCTCGTGTGCGGGCGGCCGCGAGATGGGACGCCGGCTGAAGCAGCGCATGGAGATGGGCTTCCGCTTCCTGAAGATGGACGTCGGCATCGGCCTGCTCGGCGACCGCTGCGACTGCGTGATCGCGCCGCCGGGGATGCTCGACAGCGGCGGCGTGATGCACCCGTTCACGGGCCTGCAGATCACCGACCGCGGCATCGACCTGCTCTGCGAGTACGTGGCGGCGGTGCGCGAGGAGGTCGGCTACGAGGTCCCGCTGGCCGCCGACCACTTCGGCCACCTGGGCCTGGAATCCTGCATCCGGCTGGGCCGCGCGCTCGACCGCTTCTCGCTGGCCTGGTACGAGGACATGCTCCCCTGGCAGTTCGCCGACCAGTACCGGCGGCTGGCGGAGGCGGTCGCCACGCCGATCTGCACGGGCGAGGACATCTACCTCAAGGAGGGTTTCGCCGACCTGTTCCGGGAGCGGGCGATCGCCGTCGCCCACCCCGACCTGGCGACGGCCGGCGGCATCCTGGAGACCAAGAAGATCGGCGACGCCGCCCAGGAGCGCGGCATCGCCATGGCGCTGCACATGGCCATGACGCCGGTGGCGGCGCTGGCGGCCGTGCACTGCGCCGCCGCCACGGAGAACTTCCTCGTCCTGGAGAACCACTCGGTCGACGACCTGGAGCGCTGGAGCAGCCTGGTCGACGGATTGCCCGTCCCGCTGATCCGGGATGGGCACATCGCCGTGCCGGAAGGCGCCGGGCTGGGTTTCACCGATCTGAACGACGAGGTGCTGCGCGAGTGCGTAGATCCCGACGAGCCCGGCATCTTCGCGCCCACCCCGGAGTGGGACCGCGACCGCTCGAACGACCGCCTGTGGAGCTGATGCCCCGGCGAAAGGGCCGACGTGACGCCTATTTCCTCGTCCTCTCGTCCAATCCCAGTGCCCACAACACGAACGCGTACTCCTCGGCAACCTCGTACAAAGAGTCAAAGCGTCCCGACGTGCCGCCGTGGCCGGCCCCCATGTTGGTCTTCATCACCAGCGGGTTGTCGTCTTCCTTCAGCGTACGCAGCTTGGCCACGTACTTCGCCGGCTCCCAATAGGTCACGCGCCAATCATGCAATCCGGCGGTAACGAACATCGCCGGATAGCGGCCCGCCTTGAGCTGATCGTAGGGCGAGTACGAGCGTATGAACTCGAAGGCTTCCTTGTCCTCGATGGGATTCCCCCACTCCGACCACTCGTTCGGCGTCAGGCCCAACGACGTGTCGAGCATGGTATTCAGCACGTCCACGAAGGGTACGTGAGCGACGGCCACTCCCCACAGTCCAGGAGCCTGGTTGACGGCCGCAGCCACCAATTGGCCGCCGGCGCTGCTACCTGAGATCGCGATCCGGCCCTGGGCGGTGAAGCCCTCGGCGATGAGCCATCGGGCAACGTCCACGAAGTCGTTGAACGTGTTGGTACGGCGTTCGAGCTTGCCCGCCTCGTACCAGTGATGGCCCAGCTCGTCACCGCCGCGCACGTGGGCGATGGCGAAGATCATGCCGCGGTCCAGCAGCGACAACCGTGACGTCGAGAAGAACGGTGCCGAGGCGCTACCGTACGCGCCATAACCGTACAGGTAGAGCGGCGCCGTACCGTCCCGAGGCGTCCCCTTCCTGTACACGATGGAAACCGGAACGCGGACGCCGTCTCGCGCAGGAGCCAGCGCGCGCTCCGTGACGTAGGAGGACGAGTCGTATCCGCTCGGGATCCTCTGCACCTTGCGCTCCCGCAAGGCACCGGTCTGCAGGTCGCAGTCGAACACGGTGTTCGGCGTGACCAGCGACGTGTAGTTCAGGCGCACCGTTCGCGCCTCGAACTCCTTGTTGGCGCCGATGCCGACGCTGTACGAGGACTCCGGAAACTCGACGTAGGAACTCTCACCGGACCCATCGATGAGACGGATCTGATCCAGGCCGTCCAATCGTTCCTGCACGACGATGAAGTCCGCGAAGCAGGCGAAATCCCGAATGTAGAGCTCGTCCGAGCCGGCCACCAGCGTCTGCCAGGCGGACTCCGATGGATCGTCATTGGGGGCGGTGACCAGACGGGCATTCTTGTGGGTGTCGTTGGTCTTGATGACGAAACGGTCGCCCTGGTGATCGAGGCGGTACTCGTGTCCGGTGCGGCGTGTCGAGACGACGCACGGTTCCCGAAAGGGCTCGGCCGCGGGGATCAGGTAGGCTTCGGAGGTCACGTGATCCGCGGTGTGGATCACCACGTAGTCCTTCGACGCAGTCAGCGAAACGCCGACGAAGAAGCGGGTGTCCTTCTCTTCGTAGACGACGGCGTCGGATGCTTCGGAGTTGCCGACGACGTGACGCCGCGCCTGATACGCCCGCCCCTGCTGGTCGACGACGGTATAGAACAGCACCGCGTCGTCCGCGGCCCACACGGCGCGACCCTGGGTGTCGTGGATGACGTCGTCGAGCAGCTCCCCGCTGTCGAGGTCCTTGACGCGCAGCGTGAAGCGCTCGGCGCCCGACGTGTCGGCGCTGTAGGCCAGCAGACGAGCGTCGTTGGAAACGGCGAACGCCCCGCGCCGGAAGTACTCGACGATGGCGAGCGCCGTTTCGTCGAGGATGACGTGCGCGGCGTCGGTCGGCCCCTGCTCCGCGCCGGCGTCCTGCGCCGGCCACCGCGACCATATGCGGTACTGCGCACCTTCGGCGAACCGCCCTTGGTAGTAGAACGGGCCGTCCTTGACCGGAACATCGGCGTCATCCGGCTGCTCGCGGGCCTTGAGCTCCTCGTTTATCGTCTCGACCAGTTCGCGGCGAGGCGCCATCGTCGCCTCGAAGTAGGCGTTCTCGGCTTTCAGATAGGCGATCACGTCCTGGTCGTCGACCGTTGGAAAGCTGTCGTCCTTCAGCCAGCGATAGGGATCCTCCACGGTCAGGCCGTGGAGGGTGTAGGACGATGGTCGCGCTTCGGCCACGGGCGGCGTCGGTGTGTCTGCCCTATCGGCTACCTGTCTCATAGGGTCCGCGGTATAGACAGGATCTCCCGGCCGAGGCGCATGGCGCGCGCGGCGTCGGCGACCGTGCACTCGGGCGAGGCTTCGCCGCGCACGATGGCGGCGAACAGGCGCAGCTCGGGCGCATAGCCCCAGCGCTCGAACTGCGAGGTGGCCGCGGTCGGCAGGCTGCTCAACGGATCCCAGCGGGCGACCGTGGACACGTCGGGGCCCGGGCCGCTGCCGCCGGTGGAGGGCGCGGGCATCTCCGCCCTCCCCTCGTAGCTCTTGCCGGCCGTCAGGGTGACCTCGTCGAAGTCGCTGCAGCGCAGCATGCCGGTCTCCGACTGCCACTCGATGCAGCACCAGCGGCCCAGGATGTGCATGTGGTTGGAGGCCTCCAGGACGGCGATGCACGGCGCGCCGCCGCGGGCGCCGGCGCCGTCGAAGGTGGCCACGTAGTAGAAGCGGTCGCCCGCCTCGGCCTTGCGCACGTGGGGCCGTGACAGTCCGCCAGCGAGATAGGCCAGCAGGTCGGCGGCGTGCACGACGTAGTGCTGGAGGAACTCGTCACCGTCCTCGGCGCCGCCCAGCCACCAGCGCACCGACACCATCCGCGGCGGCGCGAACTGCCCCCCGTCGATGAGCGAGCGCGCCCGCCGCACGCCGGCGCTGTAGCGGTAGTTGAAGCCCACCTGCACGTGCACGCCGGCGTCGGCCGCCGCCGCGGCCAGCTCCTCGGCCTGCCCGGCGGTGGGCGCGGGCGGCTTCTCCATCCACACCGGGTAGCCCATGCCGACCAGCTCGCGCCCGACCTCGAAGTGCCCCTGCGGTCCCGTGACCACCAGCACCGCCTCCAGATCCTCCGCCTCGCACATGGCGCGGTAGTCGGTGTACACGGACTTCGCCCCGAAGCGCCGGGCGTAGCGCTCGGCGCGCTCGCGGTCAAGGTCGCAGGTGGCGACCAGGTCGATTCCGGCGAGATCCAGCGAGGGATAGATGCGCTCACCGCCGTGGCGGCCGCACCCGACGAACCCGACCCGTACCCGCTTGGACGACATGGAGCGCGAGGATACCCTCGATCGCGATGATCCGCCTTGGCAGCAAGCTGACCCCTCCGGGCTCCGAGCCCGCCGGCCCCGACCGCGGCATCGGCCGCTCGCACGCCATCCACGTCGAGGACCTCGACGCCTTCGCCCGCCTGCACCGGGAGAAGGGCTACCGCGCCGCCTACTGCCCGCCGGTGTCCATCGACGACGCCGGGCGCCTGCGCGACATCCGCCGCGCGTTCGAGGCGCACGACGTGCTGATCGCCGAGGTCGGCGCGTGGCACAACCCCCTGCACCCGGACCCGCGGGAGGCGGCGGCCGAGCGGAAGCGGCTGGCCGAGGGGCTGGCGGTGGCCGAGGAGGTGGGCGCGCGCTGCGCCATCAGCCTGATCGGCTCGCTGGTCACCGCCGACGCCAAGGTCTGGCACGAACGCAACATCGGCGAGGAGGCCTTCGACGCCGCGGTCGAAGCGGCGCGCGCGATCATCGACGAGGTGCGCCCGCGCCGCGCGTCGCTGGTGTTCGAGATCTACCCGTTCAGCGTCAACGACACGCCGGCCAACATCCGCCGCCTGCTCGACGCGGTCGACCGCGACCGGTTCGGCGTGCACATGGACCTGGTCAACCTGGTCAACTGCCCGCGCGCCTACTTCGGCAACGCCGCGCTCCTGGCCGAGAGCCTGCGGCTGTTCGGCGACCGCATCGTCTCCGCCCACGCCAAGGACATCGCCATGGCGCGCGGCGAGGGGCGGTCGATGAGCGCGGCCATCTCCGTGGTGCTGGAAGAGGCGCGGCCCGGCCTGGGCGGCATCGACTACGCCGCCTACCTGCGCGGGCTGCACGGGCTGCCGCAGACGGTGCCGCTGATGCTCGAGCACCTGGAGGACCAGATCGCCTACGACGCGGCGGCGGAGTACATCCGAGGCGTCGCCGCCGCGGAAGGCATCGACCTGGAGGCGGCCGAGTAGGCCGAGCGCGGGCGCGCGCTACGAGCCGATGTCGACCCAGGCGCGCTCGGCGGCCGAGCGCAGCACCGCGTCGCACACCACCTGCGTCCGCTGCGCGGCGGCGAAGTCCGGGCACGGCGTCGTGCCGTCCGCCAAGCCGTTCAGGAAGTCGGCCACCTGGTGGATGAAGGTGTGCTCGAAGCCGAGGGTCATCCCCGGCACCCACCAGTTGGCCATGTAGGGGTGATCGCCGTCCCACACCTGGATGGTCCGCCAGCCGCGCACGTGGCCGTCGTCGCGGTGGTCGAAATACTCCAGCAGGTGCGGATTCTCGAAGTTGAAGGCGAACGCTCCCGCCTCGCCGTTGATCTCCAGGTAGTCCTCGTTCTTGCGCCCGCGCGCGTAGCGGGTGGCCTCGAAGGTGCCGAGCGAGCCGTTGGCGAACCGCGCCAGGAACGCGGATGCGTCGTCGATCTCCACGGGCCGGCGCACGCCGGGCCGGTCCTGCAACTCCCGCTCGGTGACGAACGTCTCCGTGACGGCGGTGACCGCGTCGATCGGGCCGTTCAGCCACATGGCCTGATCGATCGAATGGGCCAGCAGGTCGCCGGTGACGCCTGAGCCTGCGGTGGCGCGCTCCAACCGCCAGAGCGCCGCGCCGCCCTGCGGCACCTCGGGACTGATGGTCCAGTCCTGCAGCCAGCGCGAGCGCAGGTGATAGGGCCGGCCGATCCGGCCCTCGTCCACGAGCTGCCGGGCCAGCGCCATCGCCGGCACCCGCCGGTAGTTGAACCAGACCATGGTCGGCCGCCGGGCGGCCTCGGCCGCGGCCACCATCTCCGCCCCCTGCTCCGCGTCCATCGCCAGCGGCTTCTCGCACGCCACCATCTTGCCGGCGGCCAGCGCCGCCAGCGCGATCTCGCGATGCGAGCTGTTCGCCGTGCAGATGTCGACCAGGTCGACGTCCGGCCGCTCCACCACGCGGCGCCAGTCGGCGTCCGTCTCCTGCCACCCCCAGCCCGCGGCGAACGCCGCAAGCGCCGCAGGCGTGCGGGCCGACGCGACCTTCAGCACCGGCTCGAACGGCAGGGCGGAGAAAGGACCCACCCGCCCGTAGGCGGTGGGATGGGGGCGGGCCCAGGAGCCCGAGAC
>JAPOQV010000230.1 GCA_026710565.1 Spirochaetaceae bacterium
GAGGCAGATGTGCGCGGCACCCTCCCCTCCCCCCGCTCCCGCCGGTGCGCGCGCCGTTCGCCTATCGCCCTCCCGCCGTCTCGGCCCACCGGCTACTGCGCCTGCCCGCCGAAGGATGGCGGCTCCGCGACCTGATCACGGTGCTCGGAAGCGGCTTCATCGACCGACACCGCTTTGGACTCGACCCGTGGGAGATCACCCGAATCGCTCGCTGCGGGCGTCAGCATCATCTCTGGGCCGGACGCGACGCCCTGGACCGGCTGGCGGTGCTCGCGCTGAAGAACGAACGGAAATCGCCTGACGGCACCGGCAGCGAGCGCGAGCAGGGACCCACCCTCCCCGGCATGGAGGCACGCGGCCTCTCGGCCGTGCTGTCGTACCTCTACGCGTCCCTGGAACCGCCGCCCGCACCTGCCGGCGCGCACGCGCGGCAGGTGAAGGCCGCCCTGTTCGGCCAATCACCGCTCATCCGCGCCGGCGTTCGCACCCAACCGGGGCTCGTCGCCGAGATCGATGCGCTCCGCGGGCACCTGGACGACATCGCCGCCGCGGACGACGCCCTCCAGGAGGGGCCGGTGTCATTCGCGGCGTTCGTGGACCGTCTCCTGGCCCGCATGGAGGCACCGGCGGCGATCCTGCGCGAAGCGGGCGGCGTGCTCCTTGCGCCGATGAGCGCGCTGTCGGGGCTGCGGCTGGCCTGCCTGGAGGCGGGTGGCTTGGTGGAAGGCGAGTTCCCCGCGTCGCGCTCGGCACCGCTGCTCCTGTCCCGGGATGCGCGGCAGGCGCTGGCCGCGGCCGGGCTGGAGCTGCCGCCGCCTCCCGAACCGACCGAAGACGAGCTGTGGCTGTCCCTGCGCAGTCGTGCCGACACGGAGCTCACCGCCTGGCGGACGCGGCTGGACGAGCGCGGCCGGCAGGTGGCCGCCTCGCTCTACTTCGACGACGCCGCGGGCGGTCAGGCCGAAGAGACATCGGCACCCGAGCCGGCCGCGGCCGCCTCACGGCGGGAGCTGGCCATTGCGTGCACCAGCGGGTGGAGCGGCGGCAGCCGCTCGCGGCCGGATGCCGGTCCCGCGTGGGCGGTCGTGCGCGTCGCCGCGCAGGTGGAACAGCGGCGGCGCTCCTTCGCTCATGCCGGTGAGTTCGAGGGGGCGGTCGGCGCCGGTCTGCGTCCCGAACTGACCGACGCGCGGGCCGTGTGGAGCGCGACAAGACTTGAGAGTTACCGGACCTGCGCCTTCCAGTTTTTCGGGCACTACGCGCTCCGGCTCCGCGAGCTGGACGAAGAGCAGGACTCCGCCGACGCGGCGACACGCGGCACGGTCATGCACGCGATGCTGCAGGACGCACTCGCGGACCTGAACGCCACCGACACGCCGCTCACGCCCGACACCGTCGACAGCGCCGTCGCACGCCTCAATACCAGCGGCAAAGCGATCTGGGAGCGGGCCCCGAACGAGCACGGGTTCGGCCGGGTGGGGCTGTGGCGGATCGAGCGCGAGCCGGCGCTGGAACGGCTGGAGGACCTGTTGCGAGCCGAAGCCGAGCGGTGCGCCGCGGACGGCGTGACCGCGCTGCTCGGCACCGAGACCCGGATCGAGTCGGCGCTGCCGCTGGAGCCCCCGCTGGCGGTTGGGGCCAAGATCGACCGGCTGGACACGGCCGCCTGGCTTGCAGTGGTCGTCGACTACAAGACAGGCAGCTCCATCAGCCGCAGGGAGCTGGACGGCCACATCAGGGTGCAGCTTCCCCTGTACGCGTACCTGGCGCGCGAGCGGGAGCAGTCCGCGCGGGTGATCGCCCGTTACGCATGGTTGCGCGGGCGCCACTCCCCGTGGCAACTGGACTCGGACGATCCTGATGATCGGCAGCTCATCGATGGCGTCGTGACGCGCGCCGGCGAGGTCCGCGCAGCGGTGGAGGCCGGCGATTTCGCGGTCAGCCCCAACGTCCAGCCCTGTCCGAGGTACTGCGCATTCCAGCACGTCTGCCGCGTCAACCAGTTCAGCCGATGGAAGAGCTGACCCGGCAACAGGAGGCGGTGGTTGCCGACCGCAACGCCGACATCCTGGTCTCCGCCGGCGCCGGCTCAGGCAAGACCCGCGTGCTGGTCGAGCGCTACGTCGCGCTGCTCGCCGACTGCCGGATCCCGCAGATCGCCGCGGTCACCTTCACCGACGCCGCCGCGACCGAGATGCGCGAGCGCGTGCGGCGCGAGGTGCGCGGCCGGCCGGAGCTGGCCGATCACCTCCCCGACATCGATCAGGTGGTGATCGGTACGATCCACTCGCTGTGCCTGCAGATGCTGCGCGAGCATCCGGTAGCCGCCGGGGCGATCGCCGCAGCGCGCATCCTGCCCGACGACGAGGCGGAGTACGAACGGATCGGCGCCGCCCTCGACGCCCTCGAGGACGCCGCTCAGGCAGACGACGGCCGCGCCCTGGCGATCCGGGAGCTGGACGTGTTCCCGCTGAGCGAGCAACTGCCCCGGATGATCGAGCGCCGTGACGAGGTCCGGACCGCGTTCGGCAGGCTGGCCGGCTCGACCGTCGATGACTGGACCCGTCACGTCCGCCGGCTGCTCGACGCCTCGCTGCGCGCCGCGGTCGACGCGGAGCGTGCCGAGCTGGAACGCCTGGTCGCCGACCTGCGCCGCGCCCACGCGGGAGCCTCGCCCGCCGACAAGCTGGCGCAGCAGGTCGGGGGCCTCCTCCACGCGCTGGGCGATCCGCTTCCCGCGGACCCCGGCCGGATCGCCGAAGCGCTCGCCGCACAGCGTCCCCGGATCAAGGTCAACGTGGGCAGTCAGAAGAACTGGGAGGACGTGAACCTCGTCAAGGAGAACCTGAAGTCGGTTCGCGCGGCCGCCAAGCGCCTGGAGGAGACGCCCCGCTGGGAGGCGTTCGAAGAGGACGCCTTGGGGGTGACCGCTGCGCTGCAGGCCCTGTTCCGGGACGCCTGCCGCCGCTACCGGACGCGCAAGGCCGAGCTGTCGGCATGCTACTACCTGGACCTGGAGCTGGAGGCGATCCGCCTCCTGGAACGCCACCCGGAGATCGCCGCCCGCCACCGCGCGAGGTTCCGGCACGTCATGGTGGACGAGGCACAGGACCTGAACGAGACACAGGTCCGCCTGCTGCGCCTGCTCACCGGCGGCAACGGCAGCGGGCCGCAGCGGTTCCTGGTGGGCGACGCCAAGCAGTCCATCTACCGGTTCCGCGGCAGCGACGTCGCCCACTTCAATCGCTACGAGGCGGAGATCGGCCGCGCCGGCGGCTCCGTCCGCGCCCTGACGCAGTCCTTTCGGACCCATGACGAGCTGGTGTCGGTGTGCAACGCGCTGTTCGAACGCGTGTTCGCGGCCGGCGCGAGTGGCCCGGGAAGCGTCCGCATGCAGCCCATGTCCGGACGCGGCCCGGCCGGAGGCGCCGGCCCCCACCTCACCGTGATCCCGGTCGCCAAGGCCTCCGCCGGCAGCGACGGCAGCGCGGATGCGAACCGCCGGCGAGTCGAGGCCGACCTCGTGGCGCGCGAGATCGCCGGGCTGCTGGGCGGCGGCGCCACCGTGTGGGACGGAAGCCGAGGGTGCGAGCGGCCGGCGACCCCGCGTGACGTGGCGGTCCTGATGCGCCGGCTGGCCAACGTGCACGTCTTCGAGCAGGCGCTGGAGGGCCACGGAGTGCCGTACGTCACGCCGGCGGGCGCCGGGTTCTTCACCCGGCAGGAGGTCCGCGACCTGACCAACCTGCTGGCCTGGCTCTCGGAGCCGGACGACCACATCGCCCTGGTCGGCGCGCTGCGCTCGCCCCTGTTCATGATCGACGACCGAACGCTGCTGGCCTGCCACGCCGCGGATCGGAGCTGGACGCGCGTGCTCGCCCAACCACCCGACGGGGTGACCGGCGACGCCCGGCGGCGCTGCACGCACGCCGCGGCGGTGCTGGAGGAGCTGCGCGATGCGGCAGCACTGGAGCCGCCGGACGCGATCGTGGAACGGGCGCTGGTCCTGACCGGCTTCGAGGCCGCGTGGGCGCCGCTGCGCTGCGGCGAGCAGGCGCTCGCCAACATCCGCAAGCTGGTGACGATCCTGCGCACGCTCGCCGGCCGCTCGATCGACGAGACGGTCACCTATCTTCGCCGCAGGCGCGACGAGCTGGTCGACCGCGAAGGGCTGGCGGTGGTCGACCGGACGGACGCGGTGCGGCTGCTGACCATCCACGGTGCCAAGGGGCTGGAGTTCCCGATCGTCTTCGTGCCCGAAGCGCACGTCCGCTCTCCGGAAACCCACGACAGCATCCGCTGGCGCGTCGACGACGGCATCGCCGTGACGCTGAGAGCGGATGCCGCCTCGCCTGACCGCCGCCGGCGTCCCGGGCTGTATCGCCACCTGCTCGAGCTCGATCGAGGCGAGGAGGACGCCGAGTACCGCCGGCTGCTCTACGTCGCGGCCACCCGCGCCGCCGACCGGTTGTATCTGAGCGGCGATGACGGCGGCAGGGACAGGAGCTGGCTGGCGATGTGCCAGGAAACGCTGCGCGGCATGGACACGTCTCGGGTGGAGATACGCGAGCCGGCGCCGGTCGACCTCGACACGATCGCGCGCGCCGGTCCGCCCGCGGAGGTCGCGCTCCCGCCGGCCTCCGGCGAGCGGACGGTGGACGCGCCGCTGGTGGACCGCCCCGCGGTGATCCCGCTGCGCGCAAGCACCCCGGTGACATCGTTACGCCCGCCGTCCCCGCCCACGGGATTCGCCGGCCATGGGGACGGGCTGGCACTGGTGCGGGGCAACCTCACGCACGAGGCGATCCGGGTCTGGTTCACCACCGGGACTCGCCCCGATCTGACGCCGTTGCTCGGGGGCCTGCACCCGTCCGCGGGCGACCCCGCTGCGTTGCGCGCGCTTGCCGAAGTGGACGACATGCTCGACCGCTTCGACGGCAGCGAGCTGGCTCAGGTATTGCGCAGCTCCGACACGCGAGCGCACTTCGAGCTGCCGTTCGGCTGGTACTGGGACGGCGCGCCCGTACACGGCACGATCGACCTGGCCTACGAGCACGCCGGCCGCTGGCACCTCGTCGACTTCAAGACCGACGAGGCGACGCGCAGTCGGATCAAGAAGGCCGCGGCACCGTATCTCGGCCAGATCGCCCTCTACGCCGCCGCCCTGCAGCAGGCGGTCGGCCACGCGCCGGCCGCCTCCCTCCACTTCCTGCGCCCCGGGGTTACCTACCTCCCCAAACGGGACGAGCTGAGCAAGGCCCTCGCCGCCACCCGCTCCCGCATCGACGCCGGCGAGCTCCTCGCCGAGCCCGAGACGTAGCCATCGTGGCGCGTCATGTCACCCGACGTTCTTCTCCAGCGCCGGTTTCGCTCGTGTGGATTCCTGAGGTTGCGGCACTTGGCATTGACCGCGCCCGGATTCTGTGGTGCTGGCTATGGTCGTCACGAAAGCTGAAGGATTGTTCTTCGCATCGAGGTGCCATGATGAAGATCCGCATCGCTCTGACCGTAGCGGCGGCTGCCATGATGCCGTTCTCCGCGTTCGCGTCCCCGACCCCACAACAGCTCCTGGAAGACTTGACCACCGACCTCCGCTACCACCAACACAACGTCGATGACACCCGCTATCACCTGAGTCATCCGCTCCTGCGTCACAACGACCTTGGCACTCGCTACTTCCTGAGCCATCCGCTACTGCGTCACGACATCCACCCGGACCGGTTGCCGTGGTTCGGCTTCGAAGACCCGCGCCGACCCCTGGAGGACGTGCCCGCCGACCTTTTCCTCGTTCTCCGTGTCCAACCCGACGGCAACGACCTTGAACCCGTGCTGTGCAGTTCAGCACAGGCACCGACCCTGGACGATCTCGACCTGCCGGAGTTCTGCGAGTGGTTCTTCGAACCCGAATTCGTCGGTCGCTACTCCGAAAGCGGCGACCTCTACTTCGATGGCTTGACCCGCGATGGGTCAGAATCGCCCTGAGCCGAGGGTGGCGGTGAGGGAGGCGCCGACGCGGCTGCCGAACGGGGTCATCTCCGCGCCGTCCTCGCCATAGGTGACCGTAGCTGCGGCGCGCAGGGTGAGCCGGTCGAACGGCCGGAAGGTGACCGACGGCGACACCCGCGCCGAGCCGTC
Organism: Spirochaetaceae bacterium; assembly: GCA_026710565.1. The sequence goes on from JAPOQV010000230.1 coordinate 6,136, forward strand.
GCTCAGGTTGGAGAGCCAGAACACGCCCATCGACCAGTCCGCGGTGCGGCCGAGTGCGACGCTGGCAGACGCCGCCGCGTAGTGCCGGCCGGGGAAGATCAGGTCGCCGAAGCTCAGGTCGCCCGCCTCCAGCAGCTTCGTGACGCCGCGGCGGTTGTCGCGCAGGACCGCCGCGTCCTCGTAGCCTTCGCCGTTCCACAGGTACTGGCCGGCGAAGGTCGCGGACCAGTCCCCTTCTTCGGGCCGGTAGGTGTACCGCAGCCCGCCGGTCGCGGCCGCGAACGGATCGTCGGTGTTGCGCACGACGCGCAGCCCGTGCGGGGTGTCGGGGCCGCGGTCGGCCGGCTCCACGAAGCGGCGTTCCGAGCCCACGCTGGCCTCCAGCTCCCCGAACAGGTCGAAGTCCAGCAGGCTGGTGCTCACCGTGAGCATGGCGCGCGGCACCCGGTCCGGATGGTAGAAGGCGCCGATGCCGATCTCGGTGCCGCCCACGACGAACTCCGCCTTGGGCGCGGCGGCGAGCTGCACGCCACTGTCGCCCGGATCGGCGATCACGTAGAGGTAGAGGTTGTGGAAGTCGACCGGCAGGTTGGCGCGCAGCGACACCGGTCCCTCGCGTTCCGCTTCCGGGTCCTCCGGGTCGATCGAGGTCAGGTTCAGCACGTCGGCCGGGCTGAAGAAATAGCCCACGCCCCAGGCGATCGTGTGCTTGCCGCCGCGCAGGAACAGCGCGTCGCCGATCGTGAAGTCCGAGAACAGCTCCCGGACGCTGACGATGTCGTCGAAGCCGCGGGGCGGCTGCGCGTCCTCGTCGGTCGTGAACGGGTAGCTCAGGTCGACCTTGCCGAAGACGCGGAAGTCGTCCGCCGGCCGGGCGTCCAGGAACACGGTCGCGCCCAGGTCGACGCCGACGCCCTGCGAGTCCGGCTCCAGCGGTGCGTTCGCCAGTTCCTCGAACGACGACCAGGCCACGTCCCCGGTGAGCGAGAACCGGTACGAGCCGCCGATCTCGACCGGCGGGGGACCGGCCGGGACGGCGGCACCTTCTGCGGTCGCGTCCTCGGTGACCAGCACGTCGCCTCCGAACAGGTTGGCGGTATCGAGAAGGCTCTCCTCCTCGCTCTTGTCCTCCTCCTCGGACGATCCGAACAGGGAACCCTCGTCGGTGTCGATCGTCTGCGCGCCCGCCACGCCTGCGACCAGGATCAGAACGAGCAGGAGCGCGCTCACCGGTTGGCCCGCTCCACGTACGCCTTGGTGAACACGGAGTCCGAGATCGCCGCGTCGGACAGGTCGCTCATGCTGATCCGGGTCTTCTTCCCCTCAACCAGCTCGTCGACGAAGATCATCTCGGTCGGGACCACGGAGTCACCGACACGCGCGTAGCGCGGATAGTAGGAGGTGCGCATCAGCCGCTCGGTCAGGCTGTAGTCCTCGGTCTTGAGCACCAGGCTGCCCTCGCGCGTGACCCACGCCTTCAGGAACGGATAGGTCACTTCGTCGCTGGTCGCCTGCAGGTCCAGCACCCAGACCGCGTACTTGCCCAGCGTCCCTTCCTCGACCGTGCGGACCGTGTAGTTCTCGGCGAAGCTGACGTCGCCGAAGTCGGAGTTGCGCGCGTCGGTGCCCTGGAACGCCTCCTTCAGGGAAGTGTGCGAGAACTTGCGGCTCTCCGGATCGTAGAACCACAGGTTGTCGCCCTGCCGGAGGTATCCCTGGCCGCGCTGCACCACCGGGTCGCGGAACAGGATCAGGAACGCGTCGTCGGCGTCCCGCCGGAACTGCTGCACCACCATGCGCTCGACGCCGTCCTCGGGGTCTTCGGAGATCATCGTCATGACCGCCGTGAAGTCCTGGTCGCCGAAGGTGCGCTGCCGGTCGATCTCCGCAAGCAGCGCCTGCACGTCGACATCGGCAGCCCACAGGCCGGGGCCCGCGAGCAGGCCGGCGGCGAACAGGAACGCGGTCGCGAGACGTCGTATGGACATGGTGTTTCCTCCAGTGAAGTCGGTCAGTTGCTGCGGAGCGCGACGGCAGGGTCCATGCGCGCCGCGCGGCGCGCCGGGATGAAGGCGGCCAGCAGGCTCAGGGCCAGCAGGATCGCCACGTTGGTGAGCACCGACAGCGGCGGCACCGCGAAGGTGAGCCGGCCGTCGTCCAGGAAGAACTGCAGGGGCGAGTCGTTGTCCAGCGAGAACTGGCCCAGGACCAGCATCGCGATGCCCGCCAGCACCAGCCCGATGAGCGCACCGAGCAGGCCGATGAAGCCCGCCTCCATCAGGAAGATGCCGCGCACGGAGCCGCGCTGCATGCCCACCGCGCGCATGGTGCCGATCTCGCTGATGCGCTCCAGCAGCACCATCCGGAAGGTGTTCACCACCCCCACCATGGTGATGGTCAGCAGGATCAGGAAGACCACCAGGCTGACGATGTCGAGCACCCGGAACAGGTCCGACACCTGCGCCATGAAGTCGTCGAGAGTGGTGATCTCGAAGCGGGTCCCTTCCCACGGCTCCTCGTCGTCGGCGAGCCGGCTGGCGCCGGCCCCCAACGCGCCCGGGGGCCCCCGCGGCGGGGCGCCCCCCTTCCCTTTCTTCTCCCCCTCCCGCGCGGTCCGCCAGCCGGGGGCGGGGCGCCTCCCCCCCCCGGACCGATCGGCAGCCGGGCCCGCGGCACCTCCGCCACGCGGTCCGACTGGCGCGGATCGCGCAGGTACAGGTGCAGGAGCTGGAACTGGCCGGCGCCCGTGCCGATCAACTCTCCCAGGTAGTCCAGGCGGACGAAGGCGGACGAGAAGGGCATGAACCCCGCATCCTCGGTCGTGGCGGCCAGCACGAGCTCTCCCACGTTCTGCTGACCGGTGACCGTTGCAACACGCACCAGCACCTGGTCGCCGATCTCCACGCGCAACCGCCCGGCCACCGATTCCGGCAGGATCAGCGCGTTGCGATCCTCCTCCCGCGGCAACGAGCCGGCAGTCAGCGAGAGGCTGGGAAAGAAGCTCGGTTCCCCGTGCCAGTCCACGCCTTCGACGAACTGATTGGTCTGCTTGGAGCCGAAGATCAGGGTTCCCAGCGTACGGCTGCGGCGGTTCAGCTCCGCGATGTCATCCTCGACCTCGTCGACGGCGGACGCCAGCGAGGAGCCGCTGCCATCCGAGTCGCGGATGACATTGATGATCAGACGCGAGTCGGTGAGCTCCGTTCCGCTCACGTACACGTGGCCGCCGATCATGTCGGTGAGCGCGCCCTCGATGTTTCGCGACACGCCGCCGGTGAACCCGTTCAGGATGGTGACCACAACAACACCGAACGCGATCGCGCCGGCGAGCAGCACGCTTCGCTTCTTCTGCCTGCCGGTATTGCGGAAGGCGATGCGGAACAGGCTGCGCATCAGCCGGTCCCCATGGCCTGCCGCGGCGAGATGCGCAGAGCCACGGCAAGGGGATAGAGGCTCGAAACCACGGCGATCGCCGCTACCATGACCAGCGAGAATCCGACCGAGCCGGGTGACACCTCGGGCCGCAGGACCTCGCCCCCGAACAGAATGCGCAGGAACAGGTTGGAGGCGGGGATGCCGGTTGCGCCAAGGATGAACAGCAATACCAGCCCGAGCAGGACGCCGGCCCCGCCGAACACGAAGGCAAGCGTCACCGTCTCCGCGCCGATCATGCGCCGCACGAACCCCTTGCGCGCGCCGATCGCGCGCATGGTGCCGATCTCGCTGATGCGCTCTGTCACCGAGATGACCAGCGTGTTCATGATGATGATCACGGCGACGACGGCGATGACGATGATCACCACGTTGAACACGATCTTGAACCCGTCGGAAAGCTGCGACATGGGCGCCGCGGCCCCTACCCAGCCCATCACCTGCGCGTTGAGGTCGGCTTCGGCGATCAGCCGCTCCAGGTCCTCGGTCACGCGCGCGGCCGCCCCCGGCCGGTTCAACTTCAACAGCAGGAAGTGCCAGGCGCCGGAGTCCACGACGGTCTCCTCACGCCCGCCAAGATCCAGCAGGATCGGAGCTTCCGAGCCGGCTTCGACCTCCTGCACCAGGCTCCCGGCATCGCCGCCGCCGAAGAGATCGGACTCGTCCACCGAGCCGAGCCCGGCAATCTGCTGCTCGGTCAGGATCTGCTCCGCCGGCGCCGAAACGGTCATGCCGGTCAGCGTGCGCAGCGTCGTGATATCCACGAACGACACGGAATCGAGCTGCGGCAGGGCGTTACGGAACCGAAAAATCCCGGTGACCGCCACCTCGCGGACCTTGATGCCGGCCTCAGTGGTCGCCGTGAGCAGCACGCGATCACCCGGGCGCACCTCGCGGTCGGCCGATTCGCCAAGGTCGTTTGCGGTCTCCTGAGACAGCACGATGCCCACCTGATCCGGTTCCAGGAACGAGCCGGAAACCAGCTCGGCGGCGTCCGGAAACGCCTCCCTGTAGCGCGCCGGCTCGATCCCCCAGAGCTGCGAGAACGACTCACCGACGGACGTCCCATCCTTGCCGGCCAAGTTGACGATGGCGCTGTCGCTGGCCTGCGGACTCCAGGCTGCCACGGCCGGGTGATCGGCCACCGCCTGCCGGAGCTGCTCGTACCCGTCGAGCCGCGGCGTCCGCGCGTTGAGGAAGTCGGTGCTGCGCACCCCGAACAGGCTGACGGGAGCGTCGGCGACGCCGGCCAGCACCACGTGGCCGGTGAAGTTGTCGATGAACGACCGCCGGATGCCGGCCGCGGCCGAGTCCATCAAAGAGTTGCCCACCACCAGCACAAAGGTGCCGATCAGGATGATCGTGCCGACGATCAGGCTCTTGGCCCGATGCTCTTGCAGATTCCGGATCGCGATGCGCCAGACGACGCTCACGCGCTGCGCCTCGAATCGCTCTTGCGATCCTCCGTGACCAGCCCGTCGTGCAGCCTGATGATGTGGTCGGCGATGCCGACGATGGCCGGGTCGTGAGTGGAGAACACGAACGTGGTGCCGAGCTCGGCGTTCATGTGCTTCATCAACTCGATGATCTGTTCGCCGGTCTCGGAATCGAGGTTGGCGGTCGGCTCGTCGGCCAGCACGATGCGCGGCTTGTTGGCCAGGGCGCGGGCGATCGCCACCCGCTGCCGCTGGCCGCCGGACAGCTCGGCGGGACGGTGGCTGCGGTGATCCTCAAGACCCACCGCCTCGATCAGGTAGGAGACCCAGTCGGCCCGTTCCGCCTTCGGCACGCGCGCCTGGCCGATCAGGAGCGGGAACTCCACGTTCTCTGCCACGTTCAGCACCGGCACCAGGTTGAACGACTGGAAGATGAACCCCAGCACATCGTGGCGCAGCTCCGTGACCTGACGGTCGGCCATGCCAGCGGTGTCGGTTCCCATCACCTGCGCGGTCCCGGAAGTGGGGGTGTCGATGCAGCCGATGAGATTGAGGATCGTGCTCTTTCCCGAGCCCGACGGTCCGGCGATGGAGACGAAGTCTCCTTCCTCAATCTCGAAACTCACCCCCTTGACGGCGTGCACCTCGGTCTTGCCGAGCGGGTAGATCTTGCGTACGTCGGTGAGCGTGACTGCTGGCACGGTCCGAGTGTACCGCCGGCCCCAAGCAACAGGCTACCGGCCGCGGGCCGCGTTCATGGGGCGTTCACCGGCCGTTCAGGCCGCCTCCGAGTGGCCCCGGTCGACCGCCACCACCCGCACCGAGGCCGGTCCGAAGGCCAGGTCGAAGCCATTCGCGGCGACCTCCAGCTCCCCGTCCCGCGCGGCGATCAGGTCCGTGGCCCGCGTGATCGGCCACGACGGCGTCACTCGGGCAGAGGCGTGCCGCAGGGAGGGATTGAACAGGAACAGCAGATCGCGGCCGGTCCGCGAGCGGCGCCGCAGCGGCACGACGCGATCGCCTGCCATGGCGACCGGCGGGCACACCCCGCGGGAGGCGAGCAGCGGCAGCACCAGCGAAGCAGGGGCGGTCCCGCCGAACGCGGTCGCCGGCGACAGGGCCAGCCACGCCAGGCGGCGGTCCGCGCGCTCCACGCCGACCGCGGCGCCGTCCAGCCTGGCCAGCACTCGGCTGTCGCCGGCCGGCTCCAGGACGGCGTACCCGGTCTGCTCCCGGATGACCAGATGCCCGAACGCGCCCGACAACACGCCGCTGCCAGCGCGGCCCGGCGTGAAGCGGTCGTAGTCGGCGACCCGCGCGCCCAGCAGCTCGGCCAAGCCTTCCGGCGGCGCGTAGCTGAAGCGTCCGTTCGCCGCGTAGGAGCCCAGGTTGCCGTCCGCCACCACGAACGGCCCCGACTCCCGCGCCACGGCACCGGCGATCCGGTCGACCGTCGCCGCCTCCAGCAGCGCCGTGTTCGGCAGCCAGACCACGCGGTAGGGCGACCAGTCGTGCCCGCTCGTGATCACGTCGGCCGGGATGCCGTGCGTCCACAGCGTGCGGTAGAGACCGAGCAGGCCGTCCAGATAGGACTGGTGCTCGCCGTTGTAGAGGAAGATCTCCGAGCTCGGGCCATCGTAGAGGATCGCCACCTCCGGCTGCGGGACCTGCAGCGGCACATGGCCGGCGATGCGGTCGATGTCCGCGAGCGCCCGGCGGACCGCGCGCAGGCGCCCGGTTGGCTCCCGGTCCGGCGCGGTCAGGCTGTAGCCCGGCGCCTCGAAGCTCAGGTACTCCGGGGTGTACTGCCAGAACATCGCGCCGGCGGCGCCGTGAATGAGGCTCAGCCACAGCAGCGAGGTCACCTCCGCCGGGTGCGACTGGGGCTTCCAGGTGACGCCGGCCGGGCTCATGCCGGCGTAGATCTCCTCGTTCCACCAGCGGCCGCCGCGGCCGATGCCGCGCGACCAGTCGAAGCTGAAGCAGCGTTCGGCGATCCGCAGGGGGTCGGGGCCTGTCAGCAGTTCGTTGGAGGGCATGGACATGCCCCAACTGTCCACCTCGCCCGCGCATGCCTGGTCGAAGGGCCGCGGCATGTTCGCACCGTGCGCGCGCAGTTCGTGACTGTCGTCCAGCTCCCGGATCACCCGCACCTGCCAGCGTAGCGTCTCGGCCAGGTTCTCGACGTGAAACTGCCGGTAGAGCAGCATCTCCACCACGTTGCGCGAGCTGCGCGCCGGCGCGACGTCCTCCCAGCAGCGATAGCGCCGGTGCAGCCGCTCGTTGAGCTCATCCAGCGTGTAGCGGCGCTCGAGCCACGCGGCGTAGCGGGCCAGCGTGCTCGCGCAGTAGCACGGGCAGACCGGTCCGTCGGTCGTCGGGAACGACGCGCCGTCCCACACGCCCCAGATCAGCAGGCTCTCGTGGTCGCGGTAGCGGCCCACCACGGTGCGCAGCAGCCGCTCGCCGTACTCCCGCCACTTCGGATGGTCGTAGCAGTGGATCATCCTCCCCTGCGGCATGGCGTTGGTGGAGTCGGGATGCAAGGGTGTCCCGTCGGGCTTCACTTGGCGGATGTCGGGATGCTCGCGCAGCAGCCAGTCCGGGCACGCCCCGTGCGTGGCCAGCGTCAGGTCGAACCAGACCAGCAGGTCATGGCGGGCGGCCAGCTCGAAGAAGCGGTCGAAGTCGTCCAGCTCGAAGCGGCCGGGGGACGGCTCAACCCAGTTCCAGTAGGAGAAGGTCCGCACGATGCGCAGGCCGTCGGCGCGGATCGCCGCGAAGTCGCGGTCCCAGAACTCCTGCGGCGGCATCGGCGCGCGGTAGTACTCGGTGCCGACCGGAAAGGGCACCGGCGCGGTCCGGAAGGGAAGTGCATCGGCCATGACGCCTACGATAGCGCAGCGCTCATCGAGAGGAGACCGCCGGTTTGCCGTTCATTCCGCGGTGGCCGCGATGCTCCGACCCGATTACCGTTGGCGCATGGCTCGCACTACTCCGCCGTCTGACGAGATGCTCACCGCGTTCGCCGATCGGGACAGCAGCTATGACGGCGCCTTCGTGGCCGCCGTGCGGACGACCGGCATCTTCTGCCGCGCTTCCTGTCCGGCCCGCAGGCCGCGTCCGGACAACGTCGAGTTCTTCGAGTCGGCCGACGAGGCGCTCGCCTCCGGCTACCGGCCCTGCCTGCGCTGTCGGCCGCTCGAGGCAAACGGGACCGCGCCACCATGGCTCGACCCGCTGTTGGCCGAACTGGAGCGCAACCCGCGGCGCCGCTGGACCGACGCCGACCTGGACGCACGCGGATTCCGTCCGGAGGCAGTGCGGCGCTGGTTTCGGCGCCGCTTCGGGACGACGTTCCATGAATACGCACGCACCCGGCGGCTGTCGGCAGCGGTGGCGACCCTGCAGCAAGGCGCAGCGGTGACCGACGCTGCCTTCGACCACGGCTACGAATCGCTCAGCGGGTTCAACGATGCCATCCGCAACCTGATCGGCGCGTCGCCCGGCGCGGCCGGAGACGCCATGCTGCTGGCGGTGGCGCCGATGGAGACGCCGCTGGGCGCAATGCTGCTCGGCGCCGCGGACGGCAAACTCTGCCTAGCCGAATTCGGCGATCCGGATCGCCTTGAGGCGCAACTGCGTCGGACGCGCCGGCGCATGAAGGCGACGCTCGTCCCCGGCCGGCCGGCTCCCATCGCAGACGCCGAGTCCCAACTCCAGGAGTACTTCGCCGGCCGCAGGCGGCGCTTCGATCTGCCCCTGCTGCCGGCGGGCACCGACATGCAGCGGCAGGTCTGGGAGGCGTTGCTGCGGATCCCCTATGGCCAGACGTGGAGTTACGGCCAGGTCGCGGCAGCGATCGGCCGGCCGCGCGCCGCCCGGCCGGTGGGCCAGGCGGTCGGCGCCAACCCGATCGGCATCATCGTCCCCTGCCACCGGGTCATCGGCGCCGCCGGCGCCCTCACCGGCTTCGGCGGCGGCCTGTGGCGCAAGCAGCGTCTCCTGACCCTGGAACGGGCGTGAGCACGGCCGCATGCAGTAGCCCGGACCAAGGTGCAGGACTTCGTCAGCAGGAATAGGATGCCTTAGCATGGTTTCTACCGTTCTGACCTGGAACGTCCGGTGGGCGACTCCACGTTCTCCGAGACGCCACGAGATACTGCATCGCATCTTTCGTCACAACCCCGACATCGTTTGCCTCACGGAGGTCGACTCACAGCTCCTGGCCGATCGATCCGGTCATGTGATCCGAGCCCGACCGGACGGGATCGTGGCCAAGGAAGCCAACGATAAGAGAAAGGTGGTTCTGTGGTCGAAAGAGCCTTGGGAGCAGATCGACGATCTCGGGCACGTCCATATGCCACCCGGCCGGTTTGTCTCCGGTGTCACGAAGGTTCCTCTGTTGGGAGTGGTAACTGTCATCGGTGTGTGCATCCCGTGGCACGCCTCACGAACTCGCTGGACGAACGACGGAATAAAGCGCAAGAGATGGGAAGATCACAGGAAGTACCTTGAGATCCTGAGGGGCGTGCTCCAGCGGGCACCTCTGCGGCGCCTCATCCTATTGGGAGACTTCAACCAGAAGATAAGCGGTGGCAAAGCGCCGAAAGACGTGCGCGAGGCTCTGCAGGCCGCGTTCTCGGGTGACATGGAGATTGCCACCGCCGATCTTGACGTCATCGACCACATTGCGTTGACTCGGGAATTGCGGGTCCGGAACCGTGCGGTAATCGACAGATTCCACGATGACAGGGAGCTGTCGGACCATTGCGGAGTCGTTGCCGATGTTGCGGTAGATCACGTGTACGACAGGTTCACGGAAGTTCCGTTCGACGGACTCCAGGTGGACGGCGACGGCAACGTCGTAGATCCTCCGCCCGGCCCGGCCAGGGATAGGGCCGTGGGCTTGATAGAAGGGTGGATGCGCTACTGGAAGGATGGGGACAGCAGCCTCCTCATTGAGTTGGGCGTGCTCCGTTCAGAGTAGGGAGAGTGCGGTCAGTTTGAGCCAACTCGGCACGTCATCCCTCCGTCAGAGCGCCTTGACCGCGTCTTCGATGGCCTGTGTCGCATCGATATAGGAGGTGCCGGGCGGGAAGGTCAGCGGCGCGCCGAAGCGCACGGACACCCCCGCCCGCCACGAGCCCGGCAGGGGACCGCGTGCGCGCTCCCTGACGATGTGCACCGGGACGACCGGGGTGCGCGACTCGACGCCCAGCATGCCGGTGCCGCTCTGGAACGGCAGCATCGGCTGGCCGAGCCGCTGCTCGCCTTCGGGAAAGAGCACCACGCTCCACCCCTCGTCCATCAGCCGGCCCATGTGCTGCAGGCTGGCGCGGACGGCGCTCTCCCGCGACAGCGGAAAGGCGTTCGCGACCAGGGCGGCCAGGATCCCCCGCCAGCGGTTGCCGAAGGTGATCTCCGCGGCGGCGGCAAAGGCGAGCTGGCGCCGCCAGCGCCGCGGCGTGGCCTTGATCAGCACCAGGCTGTCCATGCGGATGGCATTGTGGTTGGCCGCGAACAGCACGGCTCCCGACAGGTCTCGCAGGTGCTCCCGCCCCTGCACGCGCACCCGGTAGGCGGCGCCCAGGAACGGCGCGAGCAGCAGCCGGAACACCACCTCGCGCACGGCCGCGAACCAGATCGAGAGCGGCCACGTGTAGAACGGCGGCAGCGCAGCCTTCGCCTCCTCCTGCGAGCGCAACAGCCTGAGCAGCTCGCCGAAGGTGGTGTTGGAGCCGACCAGCGACTCGTCGATGTAGACGCCCAGCTCCTGCTCGATCACGGACAGCAGCTCGACGCGCTTGAGGGAGTCGAGGTCGAGGTCGCCGCCCAGGCTCTTCTCCGGCAGGAGTTGCTCCTGCGGGACGCCGCTCACCTCGGACACCAGCCGTACCAGCCGCTCGCCGGGATCCCCGTCCGCGGCGGCTTTGGAGCCCTCGGCCGATGGCCCTTCGGCGTCGCTCGCGCCGCCCTGCAGCGCCTCGACGACCACCGTCTTCTTGACCTTGAGCGTGTGGGTGCGCGGGAAGTCCGCCTCCGGCCATACGGTGAAGCCGCGGATCCGCTGATGCTCGCCCAGCCGCTCGTTGGCGCGCTTGACGATGGCGGAGGCCTCCCCCGGCTCCTCAAGCAGGAACACGGCGTGCACCTGCGGTCCGCCGTCGGCGTCGAGCCCGACCACGGTCGCGTCGGTGACCGCCGGGTCGGCCTTCAGCACCTCCTCCACGTCCTCGGGATAGACGTTGCGCCCGTCGGCCAGGACGATCATGTCCTTCTTGCGGCCCTGGATGTGGAGGTATCCCTCCGCGTCCAGGTAGCCCTGGTCGCCGGTCTTGTACCACTCCCCTTCGAAGGCGCGCGCCGTCTGCTCCGGCGCCTGCCAGTAGCCCTGGGTGACGTTCGGGCCGCGCACCAGGATCTCGCCGTCGTCGGCGATGCGCACGTCGACGCCCGGCACCGGCTTGCCCACCGAATCGAAGCGGGGATCGTCCAGCGGGTGGGTGCTGATCACCGGCGACGCCTCGGTGGCGCCGTATCCCTGCAGGACATTGATGCCGATCAGGTTCCACTTCTCGCCCAGCGTCCGGTCCAGGGCGGCGCCGCCGGAGACGATGGTCCGCAGGCTGCCGCCGAAGCGGGCATGGATCTGCCCGAACACGCGGCGTCGGAGGCCCACCGGCAGGTTGCGGGCCAGCTTCTGCGACAGCTCCCACACCCGCTCCTTGCCGCGGTTGGCCACCTCCCGCTCGATGCCCTTCATGAACAGGTCGAGCGCCTGCGGCACCAGCAGCATCATCGTGATCCTGCGCTCCTGCATGAGCTTCAGCAGGACCGACGGCTGCCGGCTGGTGGCGAAGGTGATGTTCGCCCCGAAGCTGAACGCCGAGAACAGCGACCCCATCTGCTCGAACATGTGGCTGAGCGGCAGAAGCGACAGCAAGCGCAGCGACGGGTCGCCGGGGATGACCCTGAGGACCGACTCCAGGTTGGACAGCAGGTTGCCGTGGGTGAGCATCACCCCCTTGGCGTCGCCGGTGGTGCCGGAAGTGAACATGATCTCGGCCAGGTCCTCGCCGGCGAGCTCCACCGGTTGCGGCTCGCCCAGGGGGTAGCTCTGCTCCTCCAGCTCCTCGAAATAGATCGCGGGCAGCCCCATCGCCTCGTGCTCCGGCGGCGTGAGCCGCGACACGAAGGCGGCCGACGGATCGGTCTTGGCGCGCACCTGCTCGGCGAACTCCTCCGTGGAGCGCATGTCCAGCGGCACGACGACGGCGCCGGCGCGGATCATGCCGAAGTAGGAGAGCACCCAGTGCGGGGAGTTCGGCCCCCAGATGATCACGCGGTCGCCCTTGGCGACGCCGTGCCGCTGCAGCAGCGACGCCACGCGGCCGGCACCCTCCCAGACGTCCCGATAGCTCCAGTGCAGGTAGCGGAAGCCCGGCTTGAACGACAGCGCCGGCCGGTCCTCGAAGCGGCGCGCCGCGTCCTCCAGGAAGCGGTCGATCGTCTGAACCATCCGGTCCCTCCTCTACGTGTCGCTCCGCAACAGCGCGACGACGGAAGCGAACGCGTACGTGTCGTCGTGGGTGATGCTCACGTCCAGGCTGGCGATCCGGGACGCGTCGTACTCGGGCGCGAAGCGCAGGCACGGCCGGCCGTCGGGCCGGTGAGCGACCTCGACCACGTCCCAGTGTCCGGCCGGCAGCGAAAGCGCCTTGAAGGCCGCCTCCTTGGCCGCGAAGATTCCGGCAAGGCGCTCAGGCGAGGTCCCCTCTGCCTCCGTGGGATGGAACAGCCGCCGCCGGAACGGATCGCCGCCGCGGCGCAGCGAGCGCTCGAACGACGCGATCGCCACCAGGTCGACGCCGGTCCGCACCTGCTCACTCATCGCCGCGGCCAAGCGAGGACGGTTTCGCTCACGCCGGGGCCAACGCGCGCACCTCGTCCACCATCGCCCGCCAGGCGGCGTCGCCGTAGTCGGGACCGGGCGCGAACGGCGGAGTCTCGATGCACATGGCCAGCGGGTCCAGGTTGCGCGCCTGCGCGAACACGCGCGGAAAGTCGACCGCGCCGTGCCCGGGCGCCAGGTGCAGGTCGCGGTCGCCCGGGGTGTCCGACAGGTGGAAGGCGCGCAGCCGGTCACCCATCGCCTCCATCAGCTCGATGGTCCCGTCGTGGCCGTTGGCCATCAGGGCATGGCCGGTGTCCAGGCAGAAACAGAGCTTGGGATGGGCGAACTCGCGCGCGAAGCGGCGGAAGTGATCGGGCACCGAGCCGTAGCGCCGGCCGGGCACGGGCGGCAGGTTCTCCACCGCGAGCGCCAAGCCTACGCGCTCCGCCTCCCGCAGCAGCTCACGCATGCTCACCGCCATCTGGGCGAAGTAGCGCTCGAAGCCGTTCGCATCCACCGGCTCCCGCGAAGTGGAGGGATGGAGGATCCCCGCCTGCGCACCGGCCGCCGCGGCCCGCTCCATGGAGTGGCGGATGCGGGCGACCGCCTTGCGCCTGCGGCTCTCGTAGAAGTCGGCGATGTCGAACGCCGGGCCCTGGAACGGCAGGTGCACGGTCTCGACCGGCACCCCGGCGGCGCGGTACTCCTCGCCCAGCCGCGCCGCCTGCTCGACTGTGAGCGGCTTCAGCAGGCCGGGGATGAGCTCCAGGGCATCGAATCCGGCCTGCGAGAACAGGCGCTGCAACTCGGCGTGCGGTACGTCGTCCATGCCGGCCGTGCACGCGGCAAACCGAAACTCCATCGACACCTCCTGCGCGGCCCAATCCGTGTCGGCCGCAGTTTGCAGCAGGATACCACCACCGGGCACCGCGCCGCGATGCCTCCAGCCCCAAGTGATACCGTCTTAGAAGTGATATTTCCTGTCTGGTGATAGGAAAGAGCCTCTTCGGCGAAGATCAGGGATCCCCAGCCGCGTGGAGCTAGGTATTGCTGTAGCCACCCGCCCATCATCTCGTTGATCATCTTGAAGAACGCGATCAGATTCACATTGTCCATCGTCCAAGCACAGAGCAGAATGAAGCATGATCGACCTGACACGGTCCACGGCGCCGGTGCCGGCGGTGCACGGCGCCGAGCGCGACCCCGGCACGACGTGGCGGAAGAGCCCCGAACCGGCGATCGACACCCCGCCCGACGACGACCTCCGCCCCGCTGCCGACGCCCGCTGGCCGCGGGAAGCGGCTCGGTCCGGCCTGTGCGGATCGGTCAGTCCGCGGGTAGTGCGGCTGGCCGACGGGACCTACCGGGTGTACTACACCCAGATCCTGCCGCGCGAGGGCAAACCCACCGGCGCCAACGACTACGGCAACGCGACCACCCGCATCCTCAGCGCTCATTCGGCCGACGGGGTGACCTGGAAACCGGAGCCGGGCGTGCGGCTGTCGGCGGCCGAAGGCGGCGCGGGCGACTTCCGGGTCGTGTCGAGCGAGGTCGGCCCGGCGGCAGACGGCAGCGGCCGGCTGCGCATGTACTACGAGTGCTGCCCCGGATCGCAGGACGTGCAGAACTCCATCCGCAGCGCGGTCAGCGACGACGGGCTCGAATGGGAGCCGGAGCCGGGCGACCGGCTGCTGGTGTCGGGCAGCAACATCATGGCGCCGCGCATCCTCTTTCTGGACGACGGGCGCCTGCGCATGTATGTCACGCAGCGCGGCGTCGGCATCGTCAGCGCCATCTCGGCGGACGGGATGACGTTCGAGATGGAGCCGGGGCCGCGATTCCCCGGGGACCCGAGCACCTTCGCGCCGGACCTGGTCGCGCTCCCGGACGGCCGGTACCGGATGTACCTGGTCGCCAGCGTGAGCAACCGGCCGGCGATGCAGGGCGGCGGCCAGCACCTGGTGACCGCCCTGTCCGACGACGGGCTCACGTGGGAGCGGGACGCGGAGCCAGTGCTGTCACCGGGCGGGACGTGGGACCGCGCGAAGTCCTCGGAGATGTGCGTGTTCCCACTCCCTGCCGAAGCGAGTGAGGCACCCCACTACGGGATGGTGTACGAGGGCTGCGACGGCACCACCGCCAACGCGCGCGGCGTCTGGCGGGTCGCCGCCGCCACCATCGTCGACGGCGCGTAGGCACAGGGGCAGATGGTACGTTACGCGTTTGAGACGGCTGCCTTCGATCCAGAGATCGGTGCAGGTGGGCGGCGTGTTCAGACGCGTTCTCTACTCGGGCGCCACAGGTACCTGACATCCGGCTCATCTTCGGGCGGCGGGCTGCGGCCCCGGTCGTAGGCGACGAAGCCATGCTTTTCGTAGAACCGGCACGCGCCCGCGTTGCGCAGCAGCGTGAGCACGCGCAGGGCGTTCGGCGACAGGGCCTTGGCCTGTGCGACCAACGCGGAGCCGGCACCCTGCCGCTGATCGACCGGGTCGATGTAAAGCTCTTCGATCCACTCGCCGGCGATCGCCATCACGCCGACCGGTCTGCCACCCCGAACGGCCACCCACAGCTCGTGGTCGTTGGCGATCCTGTCGGCGAAGTAGCTGCCGTACTCGTCGTCGCTCCGGATCTGGTCCGGCGTGAGGATGCGTCTCAAGAGGCCGGTGATGCTCCGCACGTACAGGTCGGTCACGCGAGCCAACTCCGTCCGGCGCATGCGTCTCACTTCGAGCAGGTGCACCGCGGGCCCCCGGCCGGCGATCAGCCCCGCCGGAGCAACGCCGGCAGCTCGCTCAGGCTGGTCATCTCGGCATCCGGCAGCACCTCCAGCTCGCGCTCCCGGCCGGAACGGTTCAGCCAGAACGCTTGCATTCCGGCCTTCTGAGCGCCCTGGACGTCGCGACGCAGGTTGTCGCCGACCATGACCGTCCCGCCGGGCGTCGCGCCGGCCGCCTTGAGGGCAGCGGCGAACGCGCGGACGTCCGGCTTGCCGACGCCCACCTCGCCGGCGACCGTGATGGCGTCGAAGTAGTGCGCCAGACCCGAACCCGAGATCTTCTCGCGCTGGAGGCCAGGGGTCCCGTTGGTGAGGACAGCCAGCCGCCAGACTCCGTGCAGCGCCGCCAGCGTGTCCTCGACGTCCGGCAACACGACGTGGCGCGCCCGCCGTTCGGCCGGGAAGATGGCTGCCAGCCGTTCGGCGAACGGCGCGTCGCGCACGCCGAAGTCGGCGAGGCCCCGCGACCAAGCCCCCAGCCGGTAGGCGGGCGCCCATCGCCGGAGCGCCTTCAGGTTCGGATCGTCGCCGGGAAACCGGGCCCAGAGCCCTTCCCAGGAGGCGATGCCGACGGCCTGGCAGTAGGCGATCGTCGGGGCCGCAAACCACGCCTCGCGAGCCCGGTCCCGCACGGCTCGATGGAGCGCGTGCGGGTCGACGCCGTAGCGCTCGCGGACATGCTGGCAGGTCGCCAGAAACGCCGCCTCCGCCGAAGACTCCTCGGCGACCAGCGTGTCGTCGAGATCGAACAGGACGTGCGTGATCGCCACTCAGCGTGAAATCCGGCCTCATAGTGCACGGTCCGTGCCGATGGCACATTGCAACCTGAACTTTCAATCAGCCATCGCGCACACTCGCCCACCGAGGCATTGGTTCAATCCGGGACGACCCGGCGCTACCCTCATGCTGCCATGCTGAGTGCGGATCAGCGCGCCTACTTCGATGCTTTCGGCTTCATCGTGCTGCGCAACCTGTTCTCCCGCGGGCAGATGGATCGCATCATCGCCGCCTCCGAGGGGCTCTGGGTGGGCGAGCTCGCCGCGGGGACCGACAGCACGCGGTACCAGACGTTCCCGAACTTCGTCGAGCGCAGCCCCCACCTGATGTGGCTGATCGACGACGACCGAACCCACGGGGCGGCCGCCGACCTTCTCGGCGAGCAGCTCGTCTGGGTCGGATCCGAGGGCAACCGAGGCTTCGCGGACCTGCACGGCGGGCTTCCCTGGCATGCCGACCGCCCCGGGCGCGACGAGCTGACATACCCGCGGGTCAAGATGATGCTGTACCTGGACGCGATGAGCGGCGCGAACGGGGCGCTGCGCGTGATCCCGGGCTCGCACCGCTCGCCGCTGCACGACTCGTTGCTGCCGTTCTACGCCAGCCGCAAGCCGAAGGAGCCGCGCTACTTCGGCTTGCGGGGCGCCGATGTCCCGTGCCACGTGGTCGCAACCGAACCGGGCGATCTGCTCGTCTTCCACCACTCGCTGTTCCAGGCCGCGTTCGCCGCCGCCCGCCCCGCCCGGCGCCACCTGGCGCTCACGTACGCCGCCGCGCCGCGCGGCTACCTGCCGGGCGCTCGC